>JAUYBU010000045.1 GCA_030693045.1 Bryobacterales bacterium
GGCCGCGCGTACGTGAGCCTGCGATGAAGCCGGTCGGAAAGCCGGATGCTCGAAATGGGCACGTCCGGTTTGATGAGCGGGGATGGGAAACGGGGCGGCCTCCGGCGTCAGTACCCGCGCCCATCCTCGACTCTACCCGTGGGGACCATGCGCACGGCCTGAAGGCGGTGCCACCACACAGCCTGAAAGCTGTGCTACCACTAATTGGAAGCTCTCGGCGGCGACCGCCGCGATCAGTACAGCATTCGGGTCAGCGATCAGTACCGGATCTGTTTTGCCTGGCGCGACGGCGACGCTCACGATGTCGAGATCACGGATTACCACTGAATGGAGAGCGGGCTCATGTCGAAGCGGCTTGAGAAGAAACCAATGCACCCCGGTGAAATATTGCGAGAACAGTTCATGGCCGAGTTTGGACTCAGCATCAATCGGACCGCGCGCGATCTTCGCGTTCCCGTGACGAGAATTGCCGAGATTGTGCATGAGCGCCGTGCAATTACGCCCGACACCGCTTTCCGTCTGGCGCGGTACTTTGGCACTACTCCCGAGTTCTGGATGAACATGCAGACCGCCTTCGATCTCGACGTTGCGCGCGCGGGCCTGGCCGCGATCGCGCGAGACGTGCACCCGAGACGGGCAGCCTAATTCGGGGACAGGATACGAAATCCCGAAATTAGTTTCGGGATTTCGTAGCCTGTCCCCGAATTAGGCCGTCGGTTTGCGCGGCTTGCGCGGCGCTCGCTTGGCCGGCGTGCGGCGCGCGCCGGGCAGATTGGATTCCAACAGCGCCTGGAAGTACTTCTTCTCGGCTTCGGTGGCCACGCGCAGGAAGTTCTCGGGCCGCTTGAGAAGAACCCGATCCACCTCGCCCATCCATTGCAGGCTGGGCGCGGCGGGATGGTCCTCCATCTGGCGCGCCAGATCGAGCGACTTTTGGATGTCCGGGATGGCGCGGAGGTTGCGCAACGCCTCCTTTCGCAGCCCAAGCTGTTCGTAGATTTCCGCCGCCTTGGCATGCTCCCGTTGCGCCTCGTAGCAGTGTGCCAGCAGCCTTGGGCTCTTGCCGGGCGTGCGTTCCAGAATGGTCATCGCCACGTCTGGAAAACCGCCTGCGATCATCGCGTCGACCGCTCTCTCTTCCGCCCTGACCAACCTTTCCCCGGCGTCCGTTACCTGGAAGAAGCGGTAGACGAAGGGCAGACGCTTGAGCGCCTCGGGCGCCCAGGGGAACTGCATGGCCACCCTCTCGAGCAACTGCATCCACGCATGCGCGCGCGCGGCGAATTCCACCGCCAGCCAAGGTTCGATCGCCGCTTCGCGATTCTCCAGCGCCTCGAAAGCATTGAGTAAGACCACCCCCACGGACGGTTCCGGGGAAAACTCGTCCAGCACTCTGGCCGCCATCATGATCCCGCGCAGGTCTTCCCGCCCGGCGAGACGAACGCTGTCTTCCACCTCGCCGTAAAGATTCGGCTGGCCCAGAACCGGCGCCAGCGCGACCTTGCGAAAAGCGAGGCAGAACGAGACCTGAGCGAGTGTGAGGTAGGCCGACGTCCGCACCGACTTATCGATGACCTGGCCTCCGGCGACCGGCAACCCCAGTAACGCCACGGCCTGTTTGGCGCGGGTCCACGCCATCTCGGGCTTCACATCCAGAAATTGGCGGGCGTCGGCCTCACACAGCCGTATCCGCTCTTCCGGGTCGAGCAGTTCCTCTTCCAGCGTCTTGAGCACCGCTTCGGGGATTACAGGAGAGATCTCGCCGGCGGAGCGTCCGGCCCGGTTCAGAAACCAGAGACTGCGCTTGCTGGCGATCTCCGACGGGCTGACATCCAGAAAATAGAGACGCTCGGTCGGGCGGCTGATCGCCACCCGCAGTTGGTCAATCGCCAGCCGGCGGCTCAACGGTTCCACCTGGTGGGAGCGGCGCAGCCGCTCGTTGTCGCGCACAATCAGATCCAGATGCCGGCCCGGATCCAGCGCGCAGACCGAGTGGAAATCCAGACCCTTGGCTTCCGAAACGGTCAGAATCTTGTGCCGCAGACGCTCGGGAATCCAATCCGGAAGCGTCTCCGATAGCGAGATCACGGCCAGCCCTTCCCGCTCCGAAAGTGTGTCCAATAGCGTATCCAGGGCCGGCCCCGGAGCGGCCGCGCAGTAAAGAATCTGATCGCTCGAGTCGTCGTCGGTTTCGGCGTCGCCGCCGCCGCTGGGCCGGTCCTGCTTGGCGATGGTCGAATACAGATCCCACGAGACGTTGACCAGCGCGGCGATACGGTGCGGGCTGCGCAGATTCGCGCCCAGGGAAAACTCCACCGGGCTGCCCAGCTTGAAGTGCAATAGGTCCTGAAACCAGCCCCACTCGAAATCGGTGGGCCGCACCGTCTGGGCTTCGTCTCCGGCCACCAAAAGCGAAACCGCCTGCCCGCCGCGTTCCCGCACGGCGGCGGCGAATTGCACCACCAGCCACGATTCCAGCGGTGTCAGGTCCTGCGCCTCATCCAGGGCAATGCAGTCGAAGTCCAGCAGTTTGCGCCGTTCCAGCTTCTGGGCCAGGTCCGCGTTGAATCCGATGGCCGCCTGCCAGGCCAGCAGCAACTCGGGGAAGTAGTGTTCGTGGAACTCCGCCCCTTCCCTGCGCATCAAGGTGCTGACCACCTCGGTCAGCGCGTCGCAAGCCTCGCCCCCCAGAACCTGGCGGCGCTGGTCGCGATAGTCGCGGTCGTGCAGACGCGGCGAGTTGCACGGCCCGAAGCGGCCGATCTGCACCGGCAGCGCGGCGCCGATAAGGTGGGCGTGGATCTCGTCGTACATCGCGCGGCGCTCGTCGGCCCACGGGCCGAGCAGGCGCGGCGGAAGCGTGACCAATTGCTTGACGAACCGCCTCCGGCTGTCGTTCTCGGATTCGTGCGGCGTCTGACTCTCGGTCAACTCTCGGACGAAGTTCGCGAAGGTAACCACGCGAAACTGCTGGCCGGCCGGCGCATAGCGGCGGAAATGCGCCTGCGCCAGCGCCGCCAGATCGCGCGAGTAGGTGATATAAAGCGCCGAGCGCGCGGTCGCGGCTTCGGCGGCGTTCCACAGCGCCGTGGTTTTTCCGGAACCGGGATGTCCCTTGATGATGCGGATCTTCTGGCGCGCCGAGGCAAAACGCGCCTGGGCCGGCGTCCACGGCGCGGGAACCAGTTCCTGGCTGCGCAGATCCTTGGCCGCGATCGGCAGATAGTGGTCCGCCAGCGCCTGCGGAAGCAGCTCCGAATGGTCGTCGTGGTGACGGATGTCGCGGATGAAGATCGCGCCATCGGGGGCCCCGGCGAAACCCTCCTCGCCCTTCAGCGGCGGCGCGCCCTTGGGCGCCCACCAGGCGTAAAAGTGGCTGCCCTGATTGCCTCCCAGCCGCGACCGCCGCCACCCCCGATTCGCGCCCCGCGTGCTCTTGTAATGCTGCCGCCGCTCGTCGATCAGAAGCCGATGAAGCAGCAACGCCGCGCGCTTGCCCACCGTGTTGGCCCGGTTCTCCGCCATCTTCTGCAAGTAGTCTTCGTGGCAGAAAATCGGCGTGCCCGGCTCGGCCGGCGTGAAGCTCTCGAAAAGATCCTCTTGTTTCGCCATGGCCGGTCAGCGCCCGGGCCGCGCGGCCTCGAACCGCGCGCGCATCTCGTCGTCAATGCGCTGGGCCAGCCCGTCCGGATAGCTCCGGTATGGATCGTACAGGTTGCCGTGGTCCCGGCCGGGCACGATTTCGCAAACCTCCTCCCGGCCCTTCGACTTGAGAAAATCGCACATCATCGCGACCGCCTCCTCCAGATGAAACGTGTCTTCGGCGCCGCAAATAATGCGCAGCTTGCCGAGCAGTTTGGGACCCAGCGTCCCCCACCCCGCCTCCACCAGGCCGCGGATGTCGTACTTCATCCAGGCGCGCTGGACGTCGCGATTCATTTCGCCCGTCGCCCGGTCGAAGAGCCGCATCGGGCGGCCGTCCTCGCCCCGCGGGCTGAAGACCCATTCGAACGAGGCGATCTGGCCGCCGTAATCTCCCAGCACCTCCTCGTGCCTGACGAAATCCTCGAACGAGGCTCGGTTGCGCACCAAGTTCAGCGGCTTGCCGTCGCGCGTCCGGTAGGCGTTCTGCGTCGAACCCGGTGTTGCGTCGATGCCCGTGAAGCTTCGGAAATCCACCGGGTCGGGCGCGGTGGACCAGGTTCCCCCGAAGAACTCCGGATAGCTCACCTGGAGCCACAGCGTGCTCCAGCCGCCCGACGAGTGACCGGTCAGAAAGCGGGCGTGCGGCGCCGCAATCAGCCGGAAAAGTTTCTCAAGATGCGGAATGAACTCCTCGGTCAGCGCGCGGCCCCACGGGCCGTTGTTGGCCGAATCGGCGAACTCATGGTGACCGCTGGGAAAGGACCCGTCGAGATACACCCGAACCATCGCCGTCCGCGGTTTCTCGCGCCACGCCGCCAGATGATTGCCGCCGAATCCGTGAACCACGTAACAGGCCGGGTAGCGGCGGGACGGCTCTTCGTGATAGCCGGGCGGCAGCACCACGCCGGCGCGCATGGTGATCGGCCGCCCCCAGAAAGCGGAAAGCAGGTCGCTGGTGTATTCGACCAGTTTGACATTGGCCGTGTCGGCGGGCTTGGGACGCCCCGCCGTGCGGCGCGTCAGCGTCAGCGGGACCGGCTCGGCGGAGGCCGGATCCAACCCCTTCACCGCAATCACCAAGCTGTAGAGATCGCCCTCGTTCTGCCGCGTCCGCGCGTAGCTGTGGTCGGGGTCCAATAGCGCCATGGCCTGGTGGTCCCCCGCCGGCGCCTCGGAGAACGGGCGCGGAAAAGCCTTCCGGTCGGGATCCAATACGATCGATCCGCCGGGCGCCAGGCGCTCCACTTCCATGGCCGCGACCCACACATCACCGGGGCCGAAACCGGTGCCGAGCCGCTCCCGGTGTTGTTGTGAGTTAGTGAGGAACACCAGCATGCGCCCGGAAACCGGCTGGTCCCAGAGCGAAGGGTCCAGCGTGATGCGAAAGCGAACCGGGCCCCCGGCGAACGCCCCGTGCGCCGCCAGGATGAAGCACAGCAGAACCCTCATCTGTCCATCTTACCCCGGGGACACTCCGGGCTAATCTCACGCAGCCAATCGCTTGTCCTGGGACACAGGCGTGTCCCCCAACCACACCCGGGGACACTCCGCGCTACCCGCAGGTGTGTCCCCCAAGCCCTCACCGGGAACGGCCGCCGCGTCCATCTCTTCCATGGCCGTCGCTGCCGCGGCCACCGCCGCCAGAACTTGGCGTTGACCGGCTGTTGCCGCCGCCGCTAGGCGCCGGCCGGCTGTAACTGCCGCCACCGGAACTCGGTGCTGACCGGCTGTAACTGCCGCCACCAGAACTCGGCGCTGGCCGGCTGTAACTGCCACCGCCAGAACTCGGCGCCGGCCGGCTGTAACTGCCACCGCCAGAACTCGGCACACGCTCCCGCACGATCGGCGGATTGACCCTTACCTGCGCCTGGCCGCCCCCTCGATAGACCTGAGGCGAAGACGTTCTCGGCGATTCATATCGCGGACTCGCGGGCCGTGGGGCGACACTTCCGCCGCTGCCGGGGTAGTTCTGCCCACGCCCCACACTGCGCGGACTCGAATTGCCGGATCCCAGGTCGCGGCCCGTCGCGCCGGACCCCGTCCCGAACCTGCTCCAACTATCTCTGGAGCTACGGCTCACGCCTCCGCCCTGAATGTTCGGCTGGCTGGATTGGGGCCCTCGCAAGCTACCGCCACTGGACTGGCTCTGGGGCCTGCCCGCGGCGCCTTGCCCACCGTTCCGGGGCTCCGAGAACCTGCGCCATCCGCTGTTGCCGGCCCCCGTGGAATTCCCCCCGGGGGCGACGTCTCCGGCCCGCTGCCATCCTTGCCTGCTGGCGGGAGCCGCCCCGCGTGGCACATCGCTGGTCCCCTGGCTGCGTCCGGCAAGGCCTCCGGCATTGACTGCCGACCGCTGGTCGCCGAACGTCCGCCGGGCCATCTGATCCATCCCGCGGCGCTGATCCTCGAATGGAACCCTGTCGACGCGCGCCGGTTGCTGGCGGCTGACAAAGCGGGTGTCACTCCGGCTCCGCGGCAGGCTGCTCGTTCCGACCGCGCGGTCGGACAGCCGCAAGCTCTCCCGGCCCGGCGTCACCGGCAACGCGCCGCGCACCAGGCTGGCGCGCCCCAGCCGGCCGTCGTTCATTTGGACCGCCGAACCCCTGCGGCCGCTGACGAAGCCATGGCCATCGACGCCGGTAATCGCATTGCGGATGCCCGCATTCCGGTAACCGCTGTTGAAATTGAAGTTGTTAACCAGGCCCATGCCGTTTGCGTAGTGGCCGCCGTTGCGGTATCCCGCGTAGTGGCGGCTTCCGTACCACGGATAGTAACGCTCATGCGGCGCCAAGGGGATCCAGCCAATCCCTCCGAACCCTATACCCGCACGAGTCCCGCCCCAGCCATCCCAGCCCACGAAAGCCACCAGCCCAGGGCTCCAGTGGTGACGTCCGTGCCGGTCGCCCGGCCACCAGCCCCAGCCGCGACTAGGATTGTGGTACCACCGGCCGTAATGATACGGCGCCCACCCCCACGGGTCGTTGCTCACCCAGCTCCAGCCGTAATAATCCACCCACGACCAGCGGCCGTCGCGGTACGGCGCCCAGTCGTCTGCCACGCGCGGGTACCAGGTATCGCCGTACGATGGGTCGTTCTGCCAGGTGCCGTAACGGTCAAGATCTTCCGCGCCGTAGATGTCGCGGCTCACATAATTGTAAGATCGGCTCCCTTCGAGCTGGCGATCCCGTTCCTCGTTCCAGCGGTCCCAGTCATCGCCCGGAACGGCCTGGGCTATCTGAAACTCGGGGTCCGACGCCGTGCCGCGAGCTAGCATGGTTCGGCCGGCGGGCAATCGCTCCGAGCCTTGCGGTGTGAAAATCTCCGCCTCGCCGGAGCGCACGCTGATCTCCGCCGTGCCGTCCTCGCGCACCGAGATGCGGTACGCTCCCTGCCGCACCGGGCGCACCGATACGCTCGGCGTGCTGATCTCGACTTGCGCGTTGCTGTCGCGCAGCACCCGGAATGTTACCAGGCCGCGAGCCACCTGGATCTGGTAGCGCTGGTTCTCCAACTCGGCGAACCGGACCTCGCTCATGGCGGCCACGCGCACCATGTTGGCCCAATCCAACTGCACCTCGGCACGCGAGTCCGGCCCGGTCAGAAGCTGATCCTGAACCACCAGCGGCGCATTCAGCGCCGCCGCCACCACCTCGCCCGAGTCTCCGCGACGCACGGAAACGTCCCCGTTCATCACACTGACCCGCGCCACGCCGCGCCCGGGGCCCTCCTCCTGGCCCCAGGCCATGCACACAACTCCACTGGCGACGATGAAAAGCCTCAGCGCTGTCCGTTTCATGGCAAGCCTCCAAGAGAACACTTTCTCAAAGGCAAGCCGATGCCCATATGCAAGTCAATGAAAACAGGCTGGTTACAATCCGCTCAGAGCGCGCCCCCTGGCTGAAAACCACCGCTGCGGTTGGAATGGGCCAACCTATCGGTAACCCTCTCGCGGTCCGATCTCTGCCGAGCGCACCTGCCCGGTGTCAAAATTGACGGAACAAGAGAAGCGGTAGGCCTCGCCCCGGCCGGGCGAGCGACGAACGTCAAACGTGCCGATCACCCAATCCTGGCGGCCCGGATTGTCATCCAATGCGGTCCTTCTGAAGTTGATACCGCGCGTGCGGAAGCGCCGCTCGGCCTGTTGCCGAATGGAGGACTCGCAAACCTGAACGGCATGTTCGATGGTGAATCGCCGCCCCGGTCCGCCGCCGCCAAAGCCCTCTCGGGTTTCGATTTGTGCGGAGCGCACCTGCCCGGTGTCGAAATTGACCGAACAAGAGAAGCGGTGGGTCTCGTCCCGGCCGGGCGAGTGACGAACGTCAAACGTGCCGATCACCCAATCCTGGCGCCCTGGATTGTCATCCAATGTGGTTCTTCTGAAATTGATATTGCGGGTCCGGAAGCGTTGCTCGGCCTGTTGCCGAATGGACGACTCGCAAACCTGAACTGCCTGCTCGGTGGTGAATCGCCGCCCGGGTCCGCCGCCAAAGCGCTCGCCGCCCCGGTCATTGCGGCCCGGCCCTTGCGCAAACCCGCCTCCCCACATGATGTCGAAGGTGTACCCTTCCGAACCGCCGGCCGTGTCTTCAATACGGATGACCGCCGCCCCGCCATTTCGGGGATCCCGAACCAGGTTCTGCCTTCCGCGGCCGTCAATTCCCTTAAATTGGAATTCCGCCGGGTTCGCAGGCAACCCCTCGGTGCATTCGAACCGGCGCCATTGCGGCGGCTGCCCGGCAATATTACGCAGCAGTGCGCGATTGCCGCGAATCTCCACCTCGGCGGCCGTATCCACCACCACCTCGATCGTGCATTTTCCACGGCCGGGAGAGCCTCCACCCAGAAACGACGCCGTGCGCTCAAAGGTTTGCGCATGAACAGACCCGGCAATTGCCGCCCAGCCCGCCACTACCAAAAGGACCTGCCTGCACATTTCGGTCTCCTCAAGAACATGCTAGCAACTCAGTGGCCCTCCTGGTCAGGGGCCAGACCCGGCCACTCAAGCGCTCCTCGAAGCTCCCGCATTCCTTCAGCCGGCAATTGCACATCCCACTTGCCCGTCCAGGCCACCAGTAACTCCGAAACCATCGCGGATCTTCGACGGCCAGTGAACGGCTCCCCAGTGAAAACTGCCCTGACGCCAGGAAGTCAATTGACCAAATATGACCGAACCCGCAATTCCCATTCTGGCTGTCCGTAGTCAGAACCTCATCACAGCCTGTAATCAAAGAGGCGCACGTGGTCCCTCTCGTGCTCTACACCCAGAGCGGTCTCTCCATCATGCCCAACCGGCTGGCCGAACAAATCGATGCTCTGGCAGCTTTCGCTCACACTGCGCTGCCCGTCGTCAGCCCGCAACTGAACACCCAGTCCGGCGACCAAACCGGAGCCGGAACGTTTGCGCCGCAGTCGGCGGCGCGCGCCAGTTTCCAACGAGCCGTCGCCGGGATACAGAAGTACCTGCCCACCCTGGCGCGGGCCAGGCAAACCGGGGCCCGGTTCAGACTCATCGAGGATGCACGCCTGCTCGCCAATGTGGGCGGGTTCGGCGTAAAAAGGGAACAACTATGTCATTCGGGATTTACATTGTCGGCTTCCTTATCTTGATCGGCGGGTTGATCTACGGAGCCGTGTTGCTGCATGTGGCCGCGCAGTGGATCGCAGTGGGGGCAATTGTACTCTTGGGCCTTGCGATCCTGAAGGGCGTCACGGCCACGCGGCAAAGAGATCCGTCGCAATAAGACGCGCGCCGCGCCCCGGCCGCCGCATGAGCATTTTTGCGCGCGGGGAAGACGGTCCGAAGAATTCTCATCGGCGTATACTGTCCATAAACCGGGAGGCCAGGAACGGAAGTGCCGGATTCGACCCCCGGCGGTACGGGAGGAAACATCTGTGACACTTGGCAAACGCTCTCTCGCCGAGTTCCTCTGCACCTTCTGGTTGGTCTTCGGCGGTTGCGGCAGTGCCGTCCTGGCTGCCGCATTCCCAGGTTTCGGCATCGGATTCGCCGGTGTCGCGCTGGCGTTCGGACTCACCGTCCTGACCATGGCCTACGCCATCGGCCACATCTCCGGCTGCCACCTCAACCCGCGGTCTCGGTCGGACTCGCCGCCGGTAAGCGCTTCCCGGCAGCCGAACTGCCGGCCTACATCGTCGCCCAGGTGGTTGGCGCAGTTGCCGCGGCCGGCGTTCTCTATGTGATCGCCAGCGGCAAAGCCGGCTTCGATCTCGGCGCCGGATTCGCATCCAACGGGTACGCCGAGCATTCCCCCGGCGGGTACACGATGATCGCGTGCCTGGTCTCGGAAGTCGTGCTCACCTTCATGTTTCTGGTGATCATTCTGGGGGCCACCGATCGGCGCGCGCCCCAAGGGTTCGCTCCCATTGCCATCGGCTTTGCACTCACCCTGATCCACCTGATTGGCATCCCGGTCACGAATCTCTCGGTGAATCCCGCGCGCAGCACCGGACCCGCCGTGTTCGTCGGTGGATGGGCCGTGCAGCAACTCTGGCTCTTCTGGGCCGCGCCAATCCTGGGTGCGCTCATCGCGGGAATTGCCTACCCTGCGCTGTTTGGTGAAGCCGAGGCCGGAAAGCCGGACACCAAGTAGCACATCCGCGGGCCCCGCCGCCAGCAGTAGGTGACGGGTCTGCCGCTGGGATCCGCGGCGGCACACAAGCCTACCGGGACGACGGTGAGTTCGCTCCGGGCTGGGCCAGAGGGCGCGCGCGCCGTGCCAGAATCATGCTCGACGGACGCCGGCCCGCGCCATAGCCCAGCGAAAACCCGAGGGGGCGAACTCTGGCGGGGTCTTGAAACGCCTCGGCCAGATCCTCCTGGT
Organism: Bryobacterales bacterium; assembly: GCA_030693045.1. Lineage (GTDB taxonomy): Bacteria > Acidobacteriota > Terriglobia > Bryobacterales > Bryobacteraceae > JACQZT01. Next base: position 10,488 of record JAUYBU010000045.1, read on the forward strand.
ATTGTCTGCGGAAAAGGTGATCGGGCGGACTGTACTCGCCGAACAATTGGACCTGCCAATCCGAAGACCGAAAATAGCGGTAGGGGATGCCGGTATCGTCTTCGAGGATCAAGTTGCTGCTTTCCAGAATATAGTTTCGGAGCCCTATGCACGTCTTCCAGTGCAACAGGAAGGCCGCCGACTTGACCAGCGTATCCGGAGTGCCGAGACGGTGGAGAAAACGGGAAAAGCGCGGGTTGCGCTCAAACTCGGGCCCCAGATTGGTTGAGAAATAAAAAAGTTTCCGGCTGCCGGTCTCCCCTCCTCTCCTAAAACGGATTTCCACTCCCTCGTGGCGTCGTACCTGCTCGCCTGGTTCCTCCGGCAGCAACTCTCCCGAACTGTCAACCCGGACGTAACGGACCTGCTCGATCACGCAACCGTCGCGCGCCAGCAACAGTAATATGGCCGGCAACAGCCCGTCGGATACGCGCCCGTGGTAGTACCGGTCCATCTCGCTCGTGACAAAGAAACTGCGCTCAAAAATGGACTCGACCGCCTGCTTCCACCCACGCAGTTCCCGTTCCAGGTTCTCCGGAGTGAACTCCCCCAGCCGGCGCAGGCTGCCCACGCGTTCCAAACCCGCCAGGACAAGTACTCTGCTATCGGGGAAAAACCGCGTGACGTATAAAACGTCGGGGCCGCTCAGAGGGTAGAAGACGAAATCGCTATTGCCGCCGAAAGAAGCCAATTCCCGTTTCTGAAACGCGTCGACCGGCTCAAACTGTTCCTTCTCGGCCCTGCTCCAAGTCTCGTTCCATTCGGAGGAGTACTTCCGCCATGCCGGTGACTCCTCCAACTGCCGGTACGCCCCGTTCTCTCTCCCCTTCAGTCCGGCCAGAAACCGCGCGGCGTCGTGCCACGTCCCCGCTTCGCTTTCCTCGGTGACTTCCAGTGGAACCGGCTCGCGCATCCGCGGGGCATAACCGTGCGTCAGGAGCAACGCGGCCAGCACCGGCACAAAAGCAGCCCCCAGACGCCATAGCCAGGAAAGCCGGCGCCGCTCCTTCCGGGATTGAACGGGTTCGGTTGCCGGCATAAACCTCGGCGACGAGGCCGAATCTGCTGCGAGCGTAACTCCAGTCTAACCTCCGCGACGCCCGCCTGCGGCATCTGGCTTCCGCGCCGTCGTGGCGCCAAAGCCGAATTGGACCATCCAATTGCTCGTCGATGAAGCGAGAAGGCGGCCCTCGGCGTCCGATCTGGTCCTTCCAATTCACCGGAATGCCGTACCATCTCAGGTGGCGCGGGAGGCACCGCTCCCGGCGCAACGCCGCCTTACAGCCGCGTCGTCAGCCGCCTGCCGCGCGAGATCGTCAGGCGGCTTACGATGCGCTTTGCGGCCGTGACGGCGTTTTTCTGCGAGTCCACAAGCTGGAACTGTCCGTCTTCAATCGCCAGCAGGCTGATGTCGGCCGGCGCTCCAACCTCCAGCGTCCCCAGCCCCGGCACACGCGAAATCACTCGCGCCGGACTCGCCGTCGCCCGCATCAGAACATCCTCCAAGCTCATGCCGAGGTACAGGAACTTCGAGAGCGTCGTCGGCAGGTCGAAGACCGGCCCCGCCACGTTCACGTCGTAAAGGTCCGTCGAGATTGTGTCCGGCGGAAAACCCGCGTCCAGCGCCCTTCGCGCAACCGCGAAGTTGAAGCTCCCCGCGCCATGGCCGACGTCGAACAGCACGCCGCGGGCGCGCGCCTCCTTGACACCCGCCTTGAGCTTGCCCGCCTGGTCCAGAATTCCCAGCGTGTGCGTGTTGAAGCAGTGCGTGACTACGTCGCCGGACCGCATCAACTCCATCACCTCCGGCGTCTCCGGCGGCGCGAAGCTGACGTGCGCCATCAGCGGCAGTTTGAATCGGTCGCCGATCTCGCGCGCGATCTTGAGGAACTCAAGACTGTAGCGGCCGTTCATGTTGGCGCCAACGTAGACTTTGACGCCCAGGACGATGTCGCGATTCGCAACCGCCGCTTCCCCCGTCCGCCGCATCTCCGCGCGCACATACTTGACCACATCGACGTCCGGGTTCCTCAGGTTGGGATAAAGATGTATGTATCCGAAAATGCGCACCTGTTGCGGCGTCACCACAAACCGGCGAAACCCCGCCACCTGGTCCGAGCCGAAGCTCCCCGCATCCACCCACGTCGTCACGCCCGAACGCGCGGCAATCGGATCCGCCTCGACGCTCAGCCCCGTCGCTCCGTGATAGCAGTGCGTGTGCAGGTCGATGAGTCCCGGCACGACCAGCAGGCCCCGCGCGTCGATCACCTCCGAGGCGCCCGCCACCGGAACGTTCCGCTCCAGCGCCGCGATCCGGCCGTCCAGAACCGCCACGTCCACGCGCTGCCGGAAACCGCGTCCCGCATCCACCACCTCGCCGTTCTTGATCAGGATGTCGCACCTGGCAGCGCCTTGCGCCAGCGCCGCTCCCGCCGGCGCCGCCAGCGCACGCAACAAGTCTCGTCGAACCATGGCCGGATTCTATCAGAATCGGCCCTGGTCGCGGCCTGCCATCGCGCGCGTCGGAACGTGTAAGTTAGCCAGTCCCGGTTACCGCGCTTCGTAAGGTCCGTGGACCGCGGTGACGCGGTAGGTTTCCGCCGCATCGTCGAGAACCACCACCCGGTAGTCGGCGCCCCCCGGCGTCACCCTCACCACCACGTGCCCGCGCTCGCTGGCCAGTTTGTCCAGTCCCACCACCACGGTCTTGTTCGCCGGGTGCATGTTGTTGGCGAAAATGTCGCGCGGGCCGGGATACACGCGAAGCGACCGCAGCCGTGAATAGACCCGGGCCGTGGGGTGCGCCGAATCCCAGACGAACAATACCCACACGCGCGGCCGCAGCGCGCCCACGAAGAACGCGTTCTGAGAGTCGATATAGCCGTGGTGGTTCAGCACCGCCACCTCCACCGGACCCACCGCCTTGGCCACCGGCGTTTCCACATCCTGCCACTCCGGGAACCCTTCGTCGGGAATGCCGGGAATGTCCCCGCCGGTGTAGTAGTCGAACCGCCCGTAGCTCAGCCGGAAGCCGGAGCTGCACATGTTCTCGCTGGGCCGTTCGGAGGCCGGAATCGAGTCCAGGGCCGGAAAGTGGCGCCGCGTCTGGCTGCCCACTCCGGTCCATACTTCCCCGTTCGCCACCAGGTTCCGGATCTCGAAATCCGGGTGCGCCTTGGGCGCGCGAACCGGAACGATCTGGTCGTTTCTCCCCGGCTGAAACCGCTCCACCCGCATTCCCTTGTTGGCCGCCTGCCAGGCGAGGAAGGCGCGGTAGTTCTTCACCTCGGCATTTTCGAGCGGCGCCGGATAGGAGTAGTCCGGCCAGCCGCGGTCGAGCATCTTCGCGATCGGAATCCGGTCGCCGACCTCGGTCAGGCCGGTCAGTTTATAGGCGCCGGATTTCGACACCGGCGTCGCGCCGGTCACCTGCCCCATGTGGTCGGTGTGGAAATGCGTGAGCATCGCATAGTCCAGCCGGCCCCCCCCATGCGCTCGACATAGCGCGCCAGCCAATCTCCCGGCGTGCGCGATGCGTCGGGCCGCGCGGGCGCCCAGCGGGGATTGGCGCCGCTTGACGCCCCGGCGTCCAGCAGCATCGTGGTGCCGTCGGGCATCACGAACAGCGTGGCGTTGCCTCGCCCCGTGCTGATGTGGTGGATATCCAGCGTGCCTGGAGTCCAGGCTGGGAAAACCTCCCCGGCCTTTTGCGCAAACGCCGGCAGCGCCAGCGTGAAGACCGCCGCGGCGAATCGATTCTTCATCGTCCGCTCCTCCCTGGATTCCGAGCCACCGGCGGCAGCTTCGGATACTCCGCGCCGTAGCCCTTCGCCTCCCACCATAGAATGCGATTCAGCACGTCGCTCGGCACGTCGTCCACTTCCTTCCAGTTCATCGCCAGCGAGCGTTGCGCGGCCCACAGACGCCGCCCGCTCAGCGCCTTCAGCGGCGGGTTCATGGTGTCCAGCGCGATCTTCGGAACGACGTGGGTGTACGGCGCCGGGTCGGCCTGCGTGGTGAACAAGGTGTTCATCGCCCGGGCGCTCTTCAGAAATCGTGTGCGCGGCGGAATGCGGAAGATGTCCTGAATGGTGCGCACCATGCTGGTCTGGTTGTAATTGTTCGAATCCACCGCCCCCCGCCGGATTCGCGGGCCGATGGCCAGCGCCACGGTACGGTGGCCGTCCACGTGATCGAGCCCGTTCTGGGCGTCGTCCTCCACCACGAAGATCAGCGTATTCGGCCAGAACCGGCTGCGGGTGATGCCCTCGACGATGCGCCCCAGCGCCAGGTCGTTGTCGGCGACCATCGCCGCCGGCGTCGGTGACCCCGGGCTGGTGCCCCGGGTGTGATCGCTGGTCATGGTGAGCACCGACAGGTTCGGCATCCGCCCGCTCTTCTCGCGCTCGGCGAGTTCCTCCAGGTAGGCGTCGGCCCGGATCTGGTCGGGAATATTCATGCTGCTCACCGGGTACCGCTTGACGGCCAGGCTGGCCAGCGCCGGCACGCCGCAGCGGTGCCCCACCGCGTCGCGCCACTTTCCTTCCTTGTACAGCCGCCAGTACTCGCTCCAACTCAGCAGTTCGCCCTCGTCGATGTCGATGGCGTTCTTCGTGGCCGGGTCCCAGCGCAGCGGCAGCGACAGCGCGCCGTAGAGTTTCACGTCGATCGGGCGCGGCGCGCCCTGCCAGAAAAAGCCCGTCGGCGACACCGTCAGCGCGTCGCTCATGTTCCAGGCGTAGCCGCGCGGCGCCGATTGCAGGGACCGCTCGACGTAGTCGCTGACGAATCCCTGCATCAGCCACTGGTGGCCCTCGAAGCTGATGGCGCCGCTGGCATAAAAGTTATCCAGCAGGACGTACTTCTCGGCCAGCAGGTGGTGGTTGGGCGTCACCTCACGGCCATAGATGGCCAGTTTCGGATCGCCGTTGCCCTGGGGCATGTCGCCGAACACCTGGTCGTAGGTGCGGTTCTCCTTGATGATCAGCACCACGTGCCGGATGTCGAGCGCCGACAGGTTGTCCACGCCGCGCAGGGGCTCGAATTTCGGCTCGTTGGCCGCGCGCACCTCGCGCATGCCGGCGGCCAGTTGCGACGGCAGCGGCGCGGGCACTTTCACCAGCGACCCTTCGTATTGCAGGGTGTTGTAATTCCCCTTGCCGTCGGCCGTGTTGCCCATGCCTTTGATGTTCACCATCCGAAGCGCACCTTCCTTGTCGATGGCCAGGGCCGACGGAAACCAGCCCGTCGGAAAAGCGCCCTTCACTTGCCATCGGCTGCCGGCGCGGCCCAGCACGGCCACCGCGTTCGTCCCTCCGCAAGCCACGTAGAGGGAGCGACCGTCGGGCGAGAAGACGGCGTTGGCCGGCTGGCTGCCCAGCACGCCTTCGGGCCATCCGGGAATCTTCACGTCGGTCCGCTTCAGGCCGGGCAATTCCAGCAGCGAGACCGAGTCGGAATGCCCGTTGGTCACCGCCAGCAGTTTCTCGTCCGGGCTGAGCGCCAGGCCCGACGGCGCCAGCCCCACGGGCACTTCCCGCACCGACAGGTCCCCGGCGTCCACCACGCTCAGCGTGCCGGAATTGGGAGCGCCGGTCACCGGGTCGGTCACCACCTGCGAGCCGCTCGAGGGGGCCACCGTGTCGCCCGCCGCCGGCCGCCGCCCGCCCCGGTTGGTCACGAAGATCTTCCCGGCCTTCGCCGAAAAAACCACCGAGAGCGGAGCGATGCCCACCGGCACTTCCTTGCGCACCTTCCTGGTGGCGACGTCCACCACCGCAAGGCTGTTGTTGCGGCTCAGCGCGACGTACGCGGTCTTGCCATCGAGCGAGAAATCGATCCCCGCCGGAACCGGGTGGTTTGCCAGGGGAATGCGCTCGGCCGCGCCCGGCCGCCCGACATCCGACAGCGGAACCACCACCACGTTGTCCGTGCCGGCGCGCGCCGTCTCGCTGGCCCACACCTCGCGGCCATCCGGCCGGAATCGGATGCCGGCGAAGGAAGCGCCCCGAACCCGGACCTCGCCAATCGACATGCCGGTGGAAGCGTCGCGCACCGAAACGCCGTTCGAATTCAGGATCGCCAGCAAACGGCGCGACGGATCCATCGCCAGATCCACCGGCCGCCCGCGCAGCATGGCCTGCTCGCCCCACGGCCGGATAAGCTGGTTGGTCGGAACCAGCGCGAAACCCGCCTCCTGTTTGCCGGCCAGGACCGTGTTCTTCAACAGCGGAAAGAGGCTGGTCTGGCCCGCAACTGCGGTCAGAGCGGCAACCGCGACCGCGCCAAGCGCGAACTTCTTACTCACGTTACGAAGCATATTCTCCTCATCCGCCCTAGCCGCGGACCGACGCCCTCAGTCACGCACCGTGGAACTCCATCGGCCGGAATTCCCACTTTGGCGCCCGGCCTCCTGGGTCAGCATACACCCGGCCGCCGTAACCACTCAACCTGCGGGCATCTCCCCTCGGCAAGGCCGGCGAAAATGACGCCACGTGCACCGACTCGTCCGGGAGTTCAAAATGGGAATTCCGGTTGAAAGGAGTAACATGTTCCTGCTGACAGCGCTTCTGGCCGCGGCGATTGCCCCCGCCGCAACCCCCGCCATCGACCAGCCGCAGCCCTACGTGGCGGCGCGCGTTTCCTCGGCCGCCGCCAACGGCTCCAACGCCGACGCGGCCACCGTGCCGCCTCGCGCACAGCACGTGGTGGCCGACATTCGCGGCGCGGGCCGCATCGTGCACATGTGGTTCACCATCGCCACCGAGGAGCCCAAGTATCTCTCCACCACGCGCCTGCGCATCTTCTGGGACGGCTCCCAAACCCCGGCGGTCGATGTGCCCTTCGGCGAGTTTCACCTGCTGGGCCACGACCAGGTGCGGCAGGTGAACACCGCCCTCGTCACCGTGGAGGCGCGCCCCGAATTGAACCACAACCTCTCCAACAAGAACGTGGCGGGGTTCAACAGCTACTTCCCCATGCCCTATGCGAAGCGGGCGCGCGTGGTGATCGAGAACGGTTCGGACCAGCCGCTGCGCTCGCTCTACTATCAGATCGACTACCAGAAGTGGCCCGCGACGCCCAGCCCGATGCGCTTTCATGCCACCCACCGCCGGACGGCGCCCGAAGCCTATCCCGGAGACGCCGCCGGGCGGCGGGATGCACGCAACCTCGACGGCCGCGCCAACCACGTCATTCTGGACGTGCGGGGACGCGGACACTTCGCCGGCGTTTCGCTCTCCGTGGACGGCGCCGGCGCCGGCTGGTGGGAAGGCGACGAGATGTTCTGGATCGACGCGGAGCCGCGCCCGTCAATAGCCGGCACCGGCACGGAGGATTACTTCGGCGGAGCCTGGGGCTTCCGCCGGGAGTACTGCATGCCCTACCACGGCGTCTCGTACCTGGAGAAAGTTCCAGGGCGCAAGGACTGGCAGGCCGGTCTGTACACGCTCTACCGTTTCCATCAGCCGGATCCGATCCCTTTCACCAAATCGCTGCGGATCTCCATCGAGCGCGGCCACAACAACCACCGCCGCGACAGCGCGTATTCGTCGGTCGCCTTCTACTACCTGGCGGCCCAATAAGGCGGGACCGCCGCGCCGCGAGGCGCTCTGCCCATGCACTCATGCGTTCGCCGACTCCTGCGCCTCTTTCTTCATGCGCTGTACCAGCCGGATCAGCTCACGGTCCCGCGCGTTGACGCAGTACGCGTCGCACCCCTCCGGGTCCTCCAAGTGGAGGCAGTGCCCCCGGCATTGGTCGGTGCCCAGCAGCCGGACAGACGGGCCGCCCGATTCCGGCTCTGGCAGGAGGTGGCGCAGCCGCCTGGTGAAGATCGAGATAGAGCTGCCGCAGCCGTGCTCGAAGACCAGCAGGTTGACATCCGGATTGGCAATCTCGGACTGCAGGCCCCGCAGGCTCACGGCCGGATCCAGGATGAATCTGTCGCAGGTTGACCACGCGAGTCTGCAGGATCCGCAGATCTGGAAAGGGCCGGCTGCGCGCTCGACGGTCATAGCCTGAATTATAGCGGGAAGCGGTAGTGCCGAAAACTGGACCATGCTCGTCTTACCATCCCGGCCCGCCGGCGAATGTGGCGCGGCTTGGTTCAACGCCGGCCGGATAGCGGAACGGTGAACATCCCGGCCCGCCGGCGGATGTGGCGCGGTTTGGATATGATGGCCCATGTTGAGGAGGTTTACATAATGAGGCCTATTTTCCTGAAAGCTTGCGCCGCGGCGGTGCTGGTCGCTTCCGCCGCCTGGGCGCAAGGCGTCAGCGGATCCATTCTCGGCACAGTCGAAGATTCCAGCGGGGCTCGCGTGCCCGGCGCCGCGGTTACGGTCACCAACATGCAGACCGGCGACGCGCGGTCGGCCAAGGCGGACACCGAGGGCAGCTACCTGTTTCCCTCTCTCGCGGTCGGCCGCTACAGCCTGCGCGCCGAGGCTCCCGGCTTCAAGGCCTTCGTCAGCGAGAACATCATTCTCGATCTGAACCAGAACGCCCGCATCAACGCGCGGCTGGAGGTGGGCAACGTCAGCGAGCAGGTTAAGGTGACCGCCGACGCGGCGCTGGTGGAGACCCAGCAGGCGCAGGTGGGCGCGGTGGTGGACACCAATCGCGTCAACGACCTGCCGCTCAACGGACGCAACGTCTACGACCTGGTCTCGACTCTGCCCGGCGTCGCAAGCACGCGCTTCGCCACGGTGCAGGACAACGGCGGCAACTATCTCAACGTCAATGGCAGCCGCAGCCGCCAGAGCTCCTTCATGCTCGACGGCGCCTTCAACAACGACCTGTGGCGCAACAGCGGAAACGCCGCGCCCAACCCCGACGCGGTGGAGCAGTTCAAGCTGATCACGAGCAACTTCAACGCCGAGTTCGGGCGTTCGCCCGGAGCGGTGTTCAACGTGGTGACCAAGTCGGGCACGAACCAGTTGCACGCCAGTCTGTGGGAGTTCCTGCGCAACAACGAACTGAACGCGCGCAACTTCTTCCAGCCCACCGTGCCGCCGCTGCGGCAGAACCAGTTCGGCGCCGCCGCGGGCGGGCCGGTGATCCACAACCGCACATTCTTTTTCTCATCCTTCCAGGGGCTGCGCATCCGTTCCAGCAACTTCGTCAACTCCGCGACGCCTCCCACCGCCGCCGAGCGCGCGGGCGATTTCTCGGCCGCGCCCGCCAACCAGCGGCCGATGGACCCCTTGAACCGGCAACTGTTCCCGAATGCGACCATCCCGCTCAACCGCCTGGATCCGGTGGCGATGAACATCATTACCAAGTCCGTGCCGCTTCCCAATACGCCCGACAACCGGCTGCAGGCCACCCGCCCGGCGAGCAACAACGAAGACCAGGTCACCGCCAAGATCGATCACCAGCTCAAGCCTTCCCACCGGCTGAGCGGGACGTTTTTCCTGTTACAGGGCAGCGGCTTCGACCCGTTCCCGAGCAGCACCCAGGTACCGGATTACTCGGCCAACAACACCGGCCTCCATCAGCGCAACGTGGTGATCAACCACGATTGGATCGTGAGCCCCACGACCCTGAACCAGGCGCGCTTCGGCTACAGCCGCCGCTACTCGCAGCTCGAAGCCGTCATCCGCACCAGTTGGGCGGACTACGGCAGCAAGGTCACGCTGGGGGTGGAACCGCCTCGTCCCCCGCAACTGTTCATCAACGGCCGCTGGCAGATGGGCATTTTCGGCGAGAGCCGGTACACCCAGGGCGCTTACAACTGGTCGGACACGCTGAGCCTGACGCGCGGCTCGCACTCGATCAAAGCGGGCGCTCAGATCATCTACCATCGCTACTCGGAGGTGGGCACCTGGCTGGGGTCGGGGCAGGTTCGCTTCAATGGGTCGTTCACCAACAGCACGTTGGCCGATTTCATGTTGGGGCAAGCCTCCAGCTTCCGGCAGAACAACGGGCAGAACCGCCACTTCCGCTCCGCGGGCTACTACGTCTTCGCGCAGGACGACTGGCGCATTTCGCGGCGCGTGACGCTCAACCTGGGGTTGCGGTACGAATTGAGTCCGCCGATTGTGAGCACTAAGGATGAATTCTCGGGCTTCGCTTTCAATACACAGTCCAAGCTGATTCCGAAAGCGCCGCTGGGGCTGATATTCCCAGGCGACCCCGGAGTGCCGCGCGGCATCGCGCCCACCGACAAGAACAACTTCGCCCCGCGGGTGGGGGTTTCGGTGGACGTCTTCGGCAATGGCAAGACCGCGCTGCGGGCGGGCTATGGAGTGTTCTACGCCATCGGCTTCGGCAATATGGCGTCGGACCTGCAAGGCCAGCCGTTCCTGGTGGATGTGACCGTGTTCGGAACTCCCAACCTGGTGACGCCCTACGCCAATGTTGCCGGCGGCAGCCCGTTCCCCTACAAGCTGGACCGCGCCAACCCCATTTTCTCGCTGCCGGTCTCGACCAACTTCATGTCGCCGGACATGGTGATCCCCTACGTGCAGCATTACAGCCTCACCATCGAGCAGCAGTTGCTGCCCACGCTCAGCGTGCAGGCGGGCTACGTTGGAAACACGTCGCGCAAGCTCTACTACCAGCGCGACGCCAATACCCCCATTTACACTCCGGGCAAGTCCACGGCCGGAAACGTGAACCCCCGTCGTCCTTATCTGCCGGCCACCTTCGCGCAGATCGCGGAGAAGGCCAACGGCGCCAACGCCCACTACGATTCGCTGCAGACGACCCTGAACAAGCGCTTTGCGCGCGGTTTCTCGGTGACCGCCAGCTACACGCTGGCTAAGAGCATCGACGAGATCTCCGACGACATGTTCAACCCGACCGCGGTGGCGATCGCCGATTCCAACAACCGGCGGGTGGAGCGCGCGGCGTCCGATTTCGACGTCCGGCAGGTGTTCGTGGCGAGCTGGCTGTGGGAGGTTCCGCGCGTCCACCGCTGGGGCTGGGTGGGCCGCTCGCTGCTGGACGGCTTGCAGGCCAACGGCATCCTGCGGGCCGACAGCGGCACCGCCTTCACCGTCACCTCCGGCCGCGACTCCAACCTCGACGGCAACACCAACGACCGTCCCGACTGGGCCGGCGAGCCCTCGCTTCCGGGCGACCGCACGCGCGACCAGCAGATCCAAAAGTACTTCAACACGGCGGCCTTCAAGGTAGCGCCGGACGGCACCATCGGCAACGTGGGCCGGAGCGTCCTCTACGGTCCGGGCTCGGTCAGCTTCAATCTCGGACTGTTCAAGA
>JAUYBU010000194.1 GCA_030693045.1 Bryobacterales bacterium
CCGTGAAGGTGAGGTTCAGGTCGATCTGCGCGCCGAGCTGTTCCTGAATGCCGACGCCTTCGAGTTCGGCGGGCAAGGGCTGCTCGGCGTGGAGGGTAAAGGCGTTAGCTAGAAGCCACAGCCTGAAGGCCGTCCTACTTCGCATTTGCGGCCCCCTGAGGCGGTTCCGTTTTGACCGGCGCTGGCTTAGTGGGATAACTCAGCCGGCCCTCGGCGTACTCTTTCTCGAGCAGTTCCATGGCGCGCTCAACCGGAATCCGCACCGTTCCCGTGGCGCGATCGATGTACTGATACGAGTGAAGCTGTCCGTCTTCCTTGGCGCGAAGGTTTCTCAGGTCCTCCGACACGGGTTCGAGTACCTTGACGTAGATCTGCTGCTCGCGCATCTGGTCGTAAACCGCCTGCACCGCCAACACCACCAGTATCAGGCCTATGATGAGACCGCCAAACGCAGCGGCCACCAGGCCCATGCGCGGTTCGCCCTTTTCGTAGCCGTTTCCGGTCATCATACGTTTTTGAAGTCGAGCGACTGCTCCAGTCGCGGGTCGCCTACAGGCGCCAGCGCGCGGCCCTTCAGCCTATACCAGAAGGCCAGCGCAAACAGGCTGCCCACGGCCATGAAGGTTGCCAGGTCCAGCCAGTGCAGGTGAAAGCCGTGCCGGTCAACCGTCGGCATGACGATCCAGTGCAGATCCAGATAGTGCATCGCGAGCATCCAAACCGACATAAAGCCAAGCACTCCCAGGTTGCGCTTGGGCGCGCGCGCCAGCAGCACTAGAAACGGAAGCATGAAGCGGCCCATCAGCAGCGTCCCACTTATATAGATCCAGTTGCCCTCCAAACGATGCTGGAACCAGATGGTCTCTTCCGGGATGTTGGCGTACCAGATGAGCAGGTACTGCGAGAAAGCGATATAGGCCCAGAAGACGGTCAGCGCGAACATCCACTTGCCAAGGTCGTGATAGTGCTCGACGGTGACCGCCGTGGCGAGCACGCCGGCGCGGCGAAACGCCAACAGGATCAGCGTCAGCGCGGCGACGAAGGCCAGCGCCCCGCCCGAGAACACATACACGCCGAAGATGGTGGAGTACCAGTGCGGCTCGAGCGACATCAGCCAATCGACGGAAGCCATCGTCACGGTGATCATCAGCGCGCCCAGGCCCGGGCCGCTCCACCAGACCGCTTTCTTGCGCTCCACCGAGTTGCGGTACAGGATCAGAGCCAGCGCGGTCCACACGGCAATGTAAGCGGTCGTGCGCGCCAGGTAGAACACCGGGTTGAAGAAGGTCATCTTGACGGCCATCACCGGGTCCTGCGAGCGAAACTCGTGATGCGACCATTCGTAAAGCGTGGGGATGCCCAGGGCCACCGGGATGAACAGCACCGCCGCCAGCGGCACGGTGACCATGACGTTTTCCATCACCCGGCGCATCGTGACGCTCCAGACCGAACCGGTCAGGTGCTGGAGCATCACGAAGAACATGCCGCCCAGCGCGATCAGCACGAACGAGACGTAGGCCACCAGGTAGGAGGCGAAGAACTGCCTGGGGTTCGACTGCCAGCCTAGGGCCGCGGCGGCGACACCTGCCGCGGCCAGCGCGGCAATGATGTTGCGCCCGCGCGTCCAAGCCCGCTCATCGAGGATGTAGGTTTCCGGGTGGGTCATCGCAGATCCCCTTTGAGCTCGGAGGGAACGTCGTCGATGGTCGCGCTGGTGGTTCTTTGCAGGGCCCGCACGTAAGTCACGATCGCCCAGCGGTCTCCCGCGGGCACCTGGAAGCGGTAGGCCGGCATGGTGCGGCGGCCATTGGTGATGACCGAGAACAGCTCGCCGTCGGTCATGTTCTTCACGCGCGGATCGTGCACGTTGCCCGGCAGCCAGGCGCTGCGCAGGCCGACAATGCCGTGCCCCGAACCGGTTTGGTCGTGGCAGGGCGCGCAGTAAATGTTGAATCGCTCCTGGCCGCGCAGCAGCGTTTCGCGGCTGATGGCCAGCGGATTTTTGCCGATGTACATTCCGCCCGAGATGCCGGTCGCAAAGGCCTCGTCTTCCTTGAGTTGCCCCTGGGCGACGGCGCCGGGAACGGGGCGCAACGGCAGTGTCTGCGCCCTGAATTTCGGCTGGCGGCGCATGTCGGAGAAAATCTCGATGGGCGGGCGGCGCGAGGTCGGGCCGCAGCCGGCCAGGGCCAGCAGCGCCAATGCGACGCTACTCCGGAACCATTTCGACATTCGTCGCCCCCATGGATACCAACAACTCTCCCGCCTCCCCGGCGCGAAACGACGCGTCGGAATTCTCGATCACCAGCAAGAACCGGTCGTCGCTCGCCGCGTGGATGCGGCGGTAATTGAACACCGGATGATAGAGCCGCGGCAGTCCGTTCAGCGCGAGCATGCCGAACACGGCGCCGAAGGAGGCCGCCAGCACGGTCAGCTCGAAAGTTATGGGAATCGAAAACTCGAACGCAAAAAGCGGCTTGCCGCCGATCACCAGCGGGTACGCCTTCGCGCCGGTCCACCATTGCAGTAGCAGCGCCGACGCGCAGCCGATGAACCCCATCGCCGCGGCGAAGTACCCGAGCTTGGAACGCGACGCGCCCATGGCTTTGTCGATGCCGTGAATGGGGAACGGGGTCAAGGCGTCGAGTTTGTTGAAGCCTTTCGAGCGAGCGGCGCGGACGGCGTTTAGAAGCGCCTCCGGGGTTTCGAATTCGCCGATGACGCCGTGGGAGGGATCGCCAGCCAATGGACTGGACTGGGGGCTGGTGGACAGGCCGGAGGCCTGTCCCACGGTCAACAGAGCTTTCACTTCGCTCATCGCGATCATGGGCAGGAAGCGGACGAACAGCAGGAATAGCGTCAGAAACAAACCGAAGCTGCCGGCGAAGGTCAGAATGTCGACGAAGGTCGGCCGGAAGTAGCCCCACGACGATGGCAGGAAGTCGCGATGCAGGCTGGTCACGATGATCACAAAGCGCTCGAACCACATGCCGACGTTGATGACGATCGACAGCGCGAACATCACCGGAATCGACCGGCGGATGCGCTTGAACCAGAACAACTGCGGCGCGAAGACGTTGCAGGTGAACATGGTCCACACGGCCCAGGCATACGGCCCGGTGGCGCGGTTGAGGAACACGAACCGCTCGTACGGGTTGCCGCTGAAAAACGCCGTGAAGAACTCGACCGCGTAAGCGTAGCCCACGATCGAACCGGTGGCCAGCATCACCTTGCACATGTTGTCCATGTGCTCGATGGTCACCAGGTGTTCGAGGCCGAACACTTTCCGCGCCACCACCATCAGCGTCACCACCATGGCGAATCCGGAGAACACCGCGCCGGCGACGAAGTAGGGCGGGAAGATGGTGGTGTGCCATCCGGGGATCACCGAAACCGCGAAATCGAAACTGACGATGGTGTGCACGCTGATGACCAGCGGCGTCGAAAGGCCGGCCAGGATCAGGTAAGCCATTTCGTAGTGCTTCCAGTGCCGCGCCGAGCCCCGCCATCCCAGGCTCAGAAGGCCGAAGACGATGCGCCGCGCCCGCGACACCGCGCGGTCGCGCAGCGTGGCTAGATCGGGAAGCATCCCGACATACCAAAACAGCAGCGACACGGTGCCGTAGGTGGAAACCGCGAAGACGTCCCACAGCAGCGGGCTGCGAAAATTCTGCCACAAATCGAGCGCGGCGTTCGGCGCCGGAAACAGCCAATACGCGCGCCACGGCCGGCCGACGTGCACCAGCGGATAGATGCCCGCGCAGACCACGGCGAACAGCGTCATGGCTTCGGCGAAGCGGTTGATCGAGGTGCGCCAGCGCTGGCGCAACAGGAACAGGATGGCCGAAATCAGCGTGCCGGCGTGGCCGATGCCGATCCAGAAAACGAAGTTGGTGATGTCCCAGGCCCAGCCGACGGGCGAGTTGTTGCCCCACACGCCGATACCGGTGAAAAACAGATAGCCCAGCATCGCGCCCAGCGCCAGCACGAAGGAGCCGGTGATCGAAATCGCGACGTACCAGGCGCGCGACGTCTTGCGCTCGGTGATCCGGCTCACCGTGCGCGTCACGCCGGCGTAAGTGATTTCGCTCGATGCGAGCGCCAGGTCAGCCATTTTCTCGATCCATCTCCGGATTGGGATTGCGCAGCCTGGCCAGGTAAGTGGTGCGCGGCCGGACGTTCAGCTCGGCCAGCATCGCGTAGTTGCGATCTCCGGCCCGCAACTTCGACACGCGGCTGGCGGGATCCAGCAGGTTGCCGAAAGTGATGGCCTCGGCCGGGCAAGTCTGCTGGCAGGCGGTGACAATCTCGCCGTCCTTGATCGCCCGCCGCCCGTCGGCCTTGGCCTTGATTTTGGCCTCCTGGATGCGCTGCACACAGTAGGTGCATTTTTCCATAACCCCGCGCATGCGCACGGTGACATCCGGATTGAAGTGCATCTTCTCGACCTCCGCGAGACCCTTGTGGAAGTCGAGGAAATTGAACCGCCGCACCTTGTAGGGACAGTTGTTGGCGCAGTACCGGGTGCCGACGCAGCGGTTGTAGGCCATGTCGTTCAGGCCCTCGGCGCTGTGCGAAGTCGCCGCCACCGGGCACACCGATTCGCACGGCGGGTTATCGCATTGCTTGCAGGCCTCCGGCTTCACGACCGCCCGCGGATCTTAGGGCGGGCCGTTGAAGTAGCGGTCCAGGCGAATCCAGTGCATGGCGCGGCCGCGCGCCACCTGGTCCTGGCCCACGATGGGGATGTTGTTCTCGGCCTGGCAGGCCACCACGCACGCGTTGCAGCCGATGCAGGCGTTCAGATCGACCACCATGCCCCACTGGTTGCCCTGGTCGTACTGGTGCTCCTGGTAGAGCGAGAAGAGCTTCACCCCGGCATCGGGTTTTCCGGCGAAGCGCGGCTCCTTTTTGTACTCTTCGAGCGACGCCTCGCGCACCAGCGGGCGGCCCTCCATCGAGTGGTGCTCCTGGGTCGAGGCCAGCTTGTGTTTGCGGCCGGTCTTTGTGACATTGACGCCCGATGCGATCCACATCGAGCCGGTGGTGCGCAGCGGGTTCACGTCTTGGCCGACACCGCGGCCCACGCGCCCCACGGCCTTGCGGCCATAGCCGAGCGCGAGCGCGATCGAATGGTCGGCTTGGCCCGGCATCACCATGGCGGGGATTTCGACCTGGCGGCCGGCGCGATCGATGCGGATCACGTCGCCGGTCTCTATGTTCAGCGCCCGCGCGGTTGCCGCGCTCACCAGCGCCGCGTTGTCCCAAGTCAGCTTAGTCATTGGATCCGGCGCTTCCTGCATCCAGCCGTTGTTGGCGTAGCGGCCGTCCCAGGTGTTCCAGCTTGGGTGGAAGGTGAGTTCGACCGCTTGCTCACGCGCGCGGCTCGGAAACTGTGTGGGCGACCACTTCACGGTCGGCTTCACTTCGGCGGGCTTCGTGCCTTCGACGACGCCGTCGTGCAGCGCCTTGCGCCAGCGCTTTTCGCTCTCCGCCGCCGGCCAGGTTGCCATCCAATAACTTCGAACGATATCGTAAGCGCGCCGATCCTTGTATCCCGCCATCAGAGCCAGGACTTCGGCGGCCGTCTTGCCGTCGTACAGCGGCTGGATCATTGGCTGCTGGATGGAAACCGTGCCATCGGCGGCGCGCACATCGCCCCAGGCTTCTAGAAAATGCGCCTCCGGCAAATGCCACGTCACCAGCCTGGCGGTTTCGTTGACGTCGACGCCCAGGTGAATGGTGAGGGGAATCTTCTTGAGACGCTCGGCGAAGTTCAGATTCGCCGGGGCGTCGTAGGCCGGATTGCCGCCCAGGATGACCAGCGCATCGACCTCGCCGGCAAGCGCGCCGACCGGCCCCTGCGCAACGGCGGCCGCGGTGAAGGTCACTGTTTCACCGATGTTGCCCAACTGCTGGTTGAGCCAGTGCGCCAGCGCGTGTACCGCCGCCGGCTGGCGCGGACCGGCGATGATCAGCGAGCGGCCTTTGTGCGCGGCCAGGTCTTTCCACACCGGGCCGCGCCCGGCGGCCACGTCCTGGGCGAAGCGCGCGATGTCGCTCGAGCGCATGCGCAGCCGATGGTCGGCCATCGCGCCGGTGAGCGAGTACTGGCTCTCGGCCGCGTACAGCCGATTCATCCCAGTGGCGCTGCGGCGCGCCGAGAAGGCGCCAATCGTGGCCATCGAGGGTGCCTCGAGGCCCAGAAAATCGGCGTCCAGCGCCAGGATGACATCGGCCTTGTCGAAGTGATAGTGCGGCTGAAGCGGCTGGCCGAAGACGAGCAGCGCGCCCTGCAGCGTTTCGTCGTCCGAGACCGGTTCGTACTCGCTCCAGGTCGAGCCCGGAAACTTCGCGAGCGCCGCCCTGCGCACCGCTTCGAGCGACGGCGACATCACGCGCGGGCTGAGGAACCGGACTTTTCCTCGCAACGCCACAACCGCTTGCGTGAACTCTTCCCAGCTCGACTTCTGACCGTTCTTCAGAACCGCCCGCGACCGGTCCGGATCGTACAGGCTCAGGATCTCGGCTTGGGCGAAGGCCGACGCCGCGCCGCGACTCAGCGGATGGCGCGGGTTGCCTTCGATCTTGGTCGGACGGCCGTCGTGGGTTTCGACGAGTAGTCCCGCGACCGAACCGCCCAGCGACATCGCGGTGGCGTAGTAGAGCGGGTTGCCGGGGATGTAATCCTCGACGCCCTTTGCCGCGGGCAGGATTTTCTCGACCGGACGCCGGCACGCCGTCAGTCCGGCCAGGCCGAACGAGGCGGCCATCAGCTTCAGAATCGTGCGCCGCGAGGACTCGTCCATTTCCGTGGTTATCATCGGTGACACCCCGAGCAGTTGGTCGGCGGCGCGATGCGCTTGGCCTGGATGATTTCGCGGCCGATTTCCGCCGGGTCCCGGTCCGGCTTCCAATCCAGTTGGGTCACCAACCCGGCGGGGCGAATGTTCGGCGCGGGATCGCGATGGCAGGCCAGGCACCAGGCCATGGTCAATTCGTGTACCTGGGTGACCTCGATCATCTGGTCCACGCGCCCGTGGCAGCTCACGCAACTCACGCCGGCCTTCAGGTGCGCCTGGTGATTGAAGTAGACGAAATCGGCCAGGCGGTGCACTTTCACCCACTCCACCGGCTGGCCCGTCGCGTAGCTTTCGCGAATTTTTGTGAGCAGCGGGCTCTGCGGCCTGACCCGCGCGTGGCAATTCATGCAGACTTCGGTCGGCGGGATGGCCGCGTAGGCCGAGTTCTCGACGGTGAAGTGGCAATAGCGGCAGTCCACGCCCAGGTTTCCCGCGTGCAGCTTGTGGCTATAGGGAACCGGCTGCGCCGGCATGTACCCGGTGTCGGCGTGTTTGGGCAGGGCAAGGTAGCCGGTTAGCACGGCCACACCGGCGCCAACGACAATCAGGGCGGCGGCTGAAATGCGCAGAATCCTGTCGGCAGACTTCGGAAAAATGAGTCCCATTCGGGGCTTGTCTATCACCTATATACCTGAATCCGGCGCATTCTCCCTCGCGAAACGTGGGCCAAGAGGCGAAGCGGCGGC
>JAUYBU010000210.1 GCA_030693045.1 Bryobacterales bacterium
TAACAACCTCGCCAGTACACCCCCGCCCCCGGGGACACTCCGGGCTAATCTTACGCAACCCATCGCCCCCGCCCCTCGGGGACACTCCGGGCTAATCTTACGCAACCCATCGCCCGGCCCGGGACACAGGCGTGTCCCCCCCCGCGCGACCGAATCGCCTCCGGGGACACTCCGGTGTTCCCCCAAGCGCGGCACCGCCGCGGCTAAAACGAGAAATCGTCGCACCGGATCGGGCAGGCGCATTTCGCGGAAGCCTGCCCCTGGTGCCGGTGCGGGCACGTTGAGGCGTGCCCGCGACCGAGTCGCCCCAGGCGTCTGGCCGGAACGATTGCGTGAGTGCCGGCCAGGCGCGCTCGCGCAGGCATTCCGGTCACTTCACCGGCTTCCCGTCCTTGGCCTCGACGCTCTTTGGCTTCCACTCCGCCGCCCGGCGCTGCGCCTCGGCGATTTGCCGCGGAGTCATCTTTTCGGCAACCAGATTTCGCGCATCCGTGAATTTCTTGATATCGTCGCCAACGGCGCGCGAAACCGCGAGGCTTAGCCACTTGTGCGCTTCAACCGGGTCCTGCGGCACCCCTTGACCCTGGTCGTACATAACGCCGAGGTTGAACTGAGCTTCGAGGTTCCCCTGGTCGGCGGCTTTGCGGTACCAGCGCGCGGTCTCGGTGTAGTCCGCCGGCATCCCCCGGCCTCTGGCGTACATGAAACCGAGGTTGAACTGAGCGACGGCGTCTCCCTGGTCGGCAGCTTGACGGGACCAGCGAAGCGCCTCGGCAAAGTCCTGCGGCACCCCTCGGCCCCGGTAGTACAGCAGGCCGAGACGCGCCTGGGCGTCGGCGTTCCCTTCGCCGGCGGCTTTGCGTAACTGTTTGATGGATTCCGACTCCTGAGTGGCGGCTTTCTTTTCTCGCAAAGCGACAGACGAAAAATACGCCAGCCCGCCGATCAGCAGGAGCGCCAGTGTGTAGGCGGTCCATGCCAGAAATCTCCCCAGTGGGCTCATTTCATTGGCCGTCCGCCCTTGAGGCCCGCCTCGGCCTGTCTGGCCTTCGCCCATCGTGCCGTCGCCGCATGAGAGGCTAGCTCGGATCGCCGCTCGGGACTGATCTTCTTCCGTCGTGCAACCGCGGCCAATTTCGACAGCGCCACCGCCGCCGCATTCTTCTTCCTCGGCCTCTTGGTTGCCATGCCCAAACCATACTGCGTATCGGTACGGAAGTCAAGGTTCGCGATGCGCGCCAGCGGTCGTTCAGCGCTTGGTCACGCTGATGCCCAGTTCGCGCAGTTGCCGGTCCGGCACCGGCGCCGGCGCGTCGCACATCAGGTCGGTGCCGCGCGCGGTCTTGGGGAACGGAATCACGTCGCGGATTGAGGTCTCGCCCGCCAGGATCATCACCATGCGGTCCAGGCCCAACGCAATCCCGCCGTGCGGCGGCGCGCCGTACTCGAGCGCGTCCAGCAAAAAGCCGAACCGCATGCGCGCCTCCTCCTCGCTGAACCCGAGCGCGGCGAAAACCTTCGATTGCACGTCGCGGCGGTGGCGACCATAGCGGCGCGGTGACGCGGCGCGGTCCGGGCCGCGCCGCTGGTGCCATTCAGGTCAGGGAACACTTTGGCGCCGGGGCCGGCGAAAACGCCGGCCCCGGTTGAGGCCGGGTCGAAGCGACCGCCAAAGCGGAGCCTCAAGCAGGAGCAGGGCACAGAGGCCCGCCTGCGTCGTTACCGGCCGCAAGCTCCGGCCGGGGTTGACGTGTCGCAGGCGTTGGCCTCGAATACGACGCTCCCCGCGCCGTCCCAATTCAGATCGACCCCCGAGTTGCTGCGGGCGCGGTTGTCGAACACCGTGACCTTGTCCGAGTTCTCGATGCTGATCCCGATCCCCTTGCCGACCACCTCCGGCGGGTAGGGCGACGTCCCCCAGGGGCCGCGGTTGTAGCTGGTGCGGTTGCCTTCGATCCGCGTGCCTTCGGTCTTCCCGTTGACAATCCCATAGCGGCCGTTATTGGTAAGCGAATTCTCCGAAATCACGTTGCCGGCGCCGGCCCCGGAAATCATGATCCCGGCCATCTTGGCGCCGGCAACAGTGTTCTGGCGAAGCAGGTTGTTCACCGACTTGGCTTCTCCCATGTGGATGCCGCAGTTGGCCCAGGCGGCTTTTTCCATCAGAATGAAATTGTTCTGCACGACGTTGTTGCCGGAATCCGTGAGCCAGATCCCCACCATGTCTCCGTTCATCAGGCGGTTGAACTCAATGGTGCTGTAGTTGACGTTCTTGAGGTAGAGGTCCCCGCCGTTGCCCCACTGGGTGGCAGTAGTCGCCTGGTTGCCGAAGTCGCGTACCGTGAAGCCGCGGATGGTGACGCCGTTGACGTCCTCCAGGCGGAAACCGTAAGGCTCGGTGTAGTCGCCCTGAAGAACCACCTCGTCCTCGCCGCCGGTGGCGATGAGTTTCAGACCGTCCTTGGCGCGGCCGGCGATGTTGACCGTGCCGCGATAGGTTCCCGGGCAGACCCGGATGGTGGAGCCGGGGGTTGCCTGGGTCACGGCCTCCTGGATGGTGCGCAGCGCGCCGGGGCAGTCCAGGCCGTTGTCGTCCACCGTGAGAATCTGAGCCGGAGCGGGCGGCGCGAACCGGGTGACAAAGCCGTGGTTCTTGCCAGTCGCATCCGTGTACCCGCCGACGATGTCGCCTGCGTTGTTTATGCCGTTGGCCCAGGTCTGTCGGGCGCCGGGGACATCGATTGGCGTGTACCTGCCGTTTCGCAGCAGGAAGCCGTGCATCGCCTGGGCTCCATCGCGGAACTCGCCCACGATGTCGCCCGCGTTGTTGATCGCCCTCGCCGTAAGGTTGCCGCCGCCGCCGTAGTCGAGCTGTGTAAACTTCCCGTCCTTGTAGACAACGCCGTGGGTGGATCCCCGGGTGCCCCAATGCCCGGCCAGGGCGCCTGCGTCGCTGATGCCGAAGTAGCAGTTCATGGTGTTGCTGGGGGCGTCCGGGCGATAATCGACAACGGTCCAGGCGCCGCCACGCAAGATAAACCCCTGCATCGGCTTCCCCGGCATCTGGATATGGCCGGTCATGACGCCGGCAGCGTTCATTGCGTTGACGCCGGTGAGGTCCGCGCCAGGGTAGTCCGCTACGGCGGTGAACTTTCCCTGGCTCAACAGAAAGCTGTGAGTCTTGTTGCCGGAATCGACGTAATTTCCGGCAATGTCGCCGCTCGAATTGATCGCTTGGACACTCGAACTTTTGCCCTCCGGGAAGTCGATGGACGTAAACTTGCCGCCGGTGAGCAGGTAGCCGTGGCTGACTCCGCCGACAGCGGTGTAATTGCCGATGATGGCGCCGGCGTCGTTGATGGTCTTGGCGCCCGTCGTGATAGCGTCGGGATAGTCGATGGTGGTGAAGTTGTCCGCGCCCGCGGCGGCCACTGGGATCCGGCCCAGCGGCAGGGTAACCGCGAGTATAAACAAAAGTCTGTTCATCGTCTTGCTCCTTTTCACAAAGTTGCGCGTCACGCCCGAAACCTTCGACCGCTTCGGGCCAGAGTAAATCCCCTTGCTAAAGGCCGGGGGCTCGCCGTACAATTGCCTCAGTGGAGGGGCGCCTTGTCGCGGCTGTCCTGGCCTCGCTTGTTTACGCTAGTCGGGAAAGAGCGCGGAAGTCCTTCGAGAATTCTGATATTTTTCTCAAAGCATCTTCGGGGGACGTAATCCGGTGCAATTTAGAGATTTATACGAATTCGGGCCGTACCGGTTAAACGCTTCAGCGTGTGTCTTGCTGCGGGATGGAGCGGTGGTTCCGCTCACACCGAAAGCGCTTGAGATACTGGCTGTTCTCGTCAAGAATAACGGGGAACTCGTAAGCAAAGAAGAGCTGATGAAGGCCGCCTGGCCGGACACCTTTGTTGAAGAGGGCAGCCTCACCCAGAACATCTCCCTACTGCGCAAGGCGCTCGGGCCGGACGCGGACGGCCGTCCCTACATCGAAACGATGGCCAAACGGGGCTATCGGTTCGCGGCGCAAGTCCGGCAGGTTGAATCGAACGGAAGCAAGCCCGACGCCGTCCCGGTCCCGGGGCGCCTGCGGCGCCGCACTGCGGTCGTCGCCGCCCTGACAATCCTGGCGGCTGCCGGGGGCATCGCGCTTTACCTGCGGCTCGGAGGGCGTCCATCTCAGGTCCGGTCGTTGGCCGTCTTGCCTCTGGAGAACCATTCCGGCGATTCGGGGCAGGATTATTTCGCCGACGGGCTCACGGAGGTCTTGACCGGAGACCTGGCGAAGATCCGCACGCTCCGCGTGGTCTCTCGCACCTCCGCGATGCACTACAAGAAGACAACCAAGCGGGCGCCGGAAATTGCCCGCGAGTTGAAGGTGGACGCGCTGGTGGAGGGCTCGGTGGCTCGCTCCGGCGACCGGGTGCAGGTTCGGGTTCAATTGATCCGCGGCTCGACCGATGAGCATCTCTGGTCGGAATCCTACGAGCGGGAGGTGAAAGACGTTCTGCTGCTTCAAAGCGAGGTCGCACTGGCCATTGCCAGGGAGATCCAGGCCCGGCTCTCGCCGGAGGAGCAGGCTCGGTTCAGCGGCCGGCGGCCGGTGAATCGGGATGCGTTCGACGCGTACTTGCGGGGCCGGCACTCCTGGAACGAGAGAACTCCGGCGGCCATCCATGCGGCGATCGGGCACTTCCGGGCGGCGATTCAATCCGATCCCGCTTACGCGCCGGCCTATGCGGGCCTGGCGGACTGTTACAACCAGCTTGGAACCGTGATCGTTGGAGAACGGCCCCCTTCGGAGACCCGGCCGATGGCGGTGGCGGCAGCCAGGAAGGCGCTGGAGATCGACAATGGGCTGGCCGAGGCGCACGCGGCGCTGGCCTACACCGACCTCTACAACTGGAACTGGACGCAGGCCGAGCAAGGGTTCCGAAAAGCCATCGAGCTTAACCCGAGCTATGCCTCGGCTCATCTCTGGTATGCGCATTATCTTGCGGCGAGGGGGCGGTTCAACGAGGCCCTGCAAGAGGTTCATACGGCGCGGGATCTCGATCCGCTCTCACCGATCATTGCCACTCAGGTCGGCTGGGTCTATCACAAGATGGGCCGGCAGGAAGAAGCGATCGCCGAGTATCGCAAGGTCCTGGAGAGCTACCCCGAATACATCTGGGCACACTGGCAGATTGGACTGTCTTTGTCGCTGCAATCGAGACACGACCAGGCGGTGGCGGCACTGGAAAAAGCCGGTTCGCTGTCGGGCCGGAATCCGTCGATGCTGGGCAGTCTGGCTTGGGCCTACGGCCGGGCGGGCGAGAGAACCAAGGCTTTGAAGCTGCTGGAGGAACTGAGGGAACTCGCGCGACGCCGCTACGTTTCCCCAGCGGCCTTCGAGTCTGTCTTTAGCGGGCTCGGCGATCTGGACCGCCAGTTCGAGTACCTGGAGAAGTCGTATCGGGAGCGCTGCAACTGCATGGCGTACTTCGCCGTTAACCCGGGCCGGGAACGAGTCCATGCGGATCCGCGCGGGCAGGAACTGCTGCGCAGGCTGGGGCTTTCGCAATAGCGGGCCAGCCACGGGCCTGAGATTGGGACGCCCACCCGGGCGATCAGCGCTTGGTCACGCTGATGCCCAGCTCGCGCAGTTGCCTATCCGGCACCGGCGCCGGCGCGTCGCACATCAGGTCCGTGCCGCGCGCGGTCTTGGGGAAGGGAATCACGTCGCGGATCGAGGTCTCGCCCGCCAGGATCATCACCATGCGGTCCAGCCCCAGGGCGATCCCGCCGTGGGGCGGCGCGCCGTACTCGAGCGCGTCCAGCAAAAAGCCGAACCGCATGCGCGCCTCCTCCTCGCTGAACCCGAGCGCGGCGAAAACCTTCGACTGCACGTCGCGGCGGTGGATACGAATCGAGCCCGAGCCCAGTTCCACGCCGTTCAACACCAGGTCGTAGGACTTGGCCCGGCAGCGCGCCGGGTTCGCGGTGAGCTTCTCGAGATCGTCGTCGTGTACCGACGTAAACGGGTGGTGCGCCGCGTTCCAGCGGCTTTCCTGTTCGTCCCACTCGAACATCGGAAAGTCGAGCACCCAGACGAAGCGGAACTGGCGCGGGTCCAGCAGGCCGTGGCGGTGGTTGTATTTCTGCGCGGCGTGCAGGCGCAATTGGCCACACGCCTGCAGAACGGTCTCTTCGGGGCGCTGGCCTTGGGGCGCGGCGGTCCAGCCGGCAACCAACAGCAGGTCGTTTTCGGTCACGCCGGTGCGCTCGCGCAGCGCGGCCATCGGCTCCGGGAAGTCGCGGTCCAGGCGCTTGACGTCGTCATACACGCGCAGGCCGCGCTCCTGGCCCTGGATCTTCAGCTCGTCGCGCTCTTTGCGGGTCGGCGCGCCGGTGTTGGGGATGCGGATGGCCACCAGTGGCAGGCCATCGCCGGTCAACCCCGAGCCGGGGAACAGGTCCTCGACGCAGTGGAACGGCGGAATGCGCAGGTCCGGCTTGTCGATTCCATACGAGCGCATCGCTTGGGCATAGGTCAGGCGCGGGAACGGCGCCGGAACTTCGAACCCGGCCACCCGGCAAACGCGTTCCACCAGCGGTTCGACCACCTCGAAGATGCGCTCCTGCTGCGGGAACGACATCTCGATGTCGATCTGCGTGAATTCCGGCTGGCGGTCGGCGCGCAGGTCTTCGTCGCGAAAGCAGCGCACGATCTGGAAGTACTTCTCGAAGCCGCTGATCATCAGAAGCTGCTTGAAAATCTGCGGCGATTGCGGCAGCGCATAGAAGGAGCCCGGTTGCACGCGGCTGGGCACTAGGTAGTCGCGCGCGCCCTCGGGCGTCGAGCGGGTCATGAACGGCGTTTCGATCTCCAGGAATCCCTGCGAGGTAAGGAATTCCCGGACCGCGAACGAGATGCGCGACCGCAGGATGATGTTGCGCTGCATTTGCGGCCGGCGCAAATCCACGTAGCGGTATTTCAAGCGGGCGTCCTCGCCCACGTTGACCGTCTCATCCAGCGGGAACGGCGGCACCTTCGAAACGTTCAATATCCAAAGTTTCGCGGCCTGCACCTCGACTTCGCCAGTCTCGACATTCGGGTTGACGGTCTCGGGCGTGCGCCGCGCCAGTACGCCTTCCACCGCCACCACGTACTCCGGGCGCAGCATCTCGGCCTTCTGGTGAATCACCGGATCCACGTCTTCGTGGAACACCGCCTGGGTGATGCCGTCGCGGTCGCGCAAGTGGATGAAGATGACTCCGCCCAGGTCGTGCCGGCGATGCACCCAGCCCATCAGCAGGACGCGCTCGCCCGCCTGGGCGGCGCGCAACTGGCCGCAGGTGTGCGTGCGGCGCAGTTCGCCCAGAAAGTCCAGAGGCACGCCGGCCTGTTTCTCTACGCTATCTTCCATATCAATTCGCTTTCTGGAACTTCCCCATGAGTTGGTCGCGGCCGAGCGTCGCCTGCTCGCCGGTGGCCAGATTCTTCAGCGCATAAGCGCCCGCGGCGCACTCGTTCTCGCCGACGATCAGCGCATAACGCGCCCCGAGCTTGCCGGCCAGCTCGAGCGACCGCTTGAGCTTGCCTTCGGCCGCGACTTCCACCGAAGCGCCGGCGCGCCGCAATTGGCGGGCCAGCAGCGATGCGTGACGGAACGCCGGCTCGCCGATGGGAGCGACCAGAATGTCCAGAGACGCCGTGCCCGCGGCCCCGCCCCGCTCCTCGATGGACATCACCAGCCGGTCCTCGCCGATCGAAAATCCGATGCCCGGCGAATGTACTTTCGAGCCCAGCGACTCGGCCAGCCCGTCGTAACGGCCGCCGCCGAGCAGCGAGTTCTGCGCGCCCAGTGCGCCGTGTACAATCTCGAAGGTCGTGCGCATGTAGTAGTCCAGACCGCGCACCAGGCGCGGGCGAACTTCGTACCGGATTTCGCGGTCGTCCAGATAGCCGCGCACCGTTTCAAAGTGCGTCCGGCATTCCTGGCACAGGTGATCGAGCACCGACGGCAGGCTCTCGATCACCGGCTGGTCTGCGGGAATCTTGCAGTCCAATACGCGCAGCGGGTTGGTTTCGGCGCGGCGTTGGCAATCGGCGCACAGGCGCGGGGCGGCCTCGCGCAACCGTTCCCGCAGATCGGCCACGAACCTCCCCCGGCACTCCGCGCAGCCCACCGAATTGAGAAGCAACTGGGAGTTCTCCACCCCGGCGCGCGCCAGGATTTCGACAGCCATCTCGATGACCTCGGCGTCGACGGCGGGCGATTCCGACCCGATCGCCTCGGCGCCGATTTGGAAGAACTGCCGGAAGCGCCCTTTCTGCGGCCGCTCGCGGCGGAACATCGCGCCCGTGTAATAGAGCTTCTGCAAACCGGGCCGCTGCTCCAGCCGGTGCTCGATGTAGGAGCGCATCACCGACGCTGTCGCCTCCGGCCGCAGCGTGAGCGAACTGCCGTCGCGGTCCAAAAAGGTGTACATCTCCTTGCCGACGATGTCGGTCTCTTCACCCACGCCGCGGGCGAACAGCGCCGTCTCCTCGAGGATCGGCGTGCGGATCTCGTGATAGTTGTAAGAATGAAAAACTTCGCGCGCCGCGGCCTCGACATGGTTCCAGACGCCGCTGGAGGGCGGCAGAATGTCGCGCATTCCCTTTACCGCCCGGATCACGATCGCTCTTCCTTCTTGAACGCCTCGGCGTAGCGCAGGTAGTTCAGCGCGTTCTGGCTGAACCGCGCGCGCTCGGCCGCGCTCACCGGGCGGCGCACCTTCGCCGGGACGCCCATCGCCATGCTGTCCGGCGGCACTTCCATTTCCTCGGGGACCACCGAACCGGCGGCGATCACCGAGCCATGCCCGATGCGCGCGCCGTTCAAAACGACGGCGCCGATCCCGATGACGCAGTCGTCCTCCACCACGCAACCGTGCAGCACCGCCGAGTGGCCGACGGTAACCCGGTCGCCGACGATCACCGCGTACTGGTCCAGGTCCCCGTGCAGCACGGCGTTGTCCTGCACATTGGACCCGGAGCCAATACGTATCCTGTTCACGTCGCCGCGCAGGGTCGCATTGGGCCAGATGCTGGAGCGTTCGCCGACCTCAACGTCTCCGATCACCTGGGCGCCCGGATCGATGTATGCGGATGCGGCGATTGTCGGCTCGACGCCGCGATAGGAGCGAATCATTGTTGCGTATGATAGAGCGCCACCCCGGCAGACAAATCGGGTGGATTCCTCATGCTAGCACAGCCACCGCGTGGCGCGGCCTTTCAATGCGCCTGTGCGCCCCCCTGTCCCACATCGGCTCCGGCTCCCGGCAGCTCGCCGCACCCGTGTGGCGAGCTGCCGGGAGCCGGTTACGGTTACTTCGGCGTTGTTACTTCTCGAAGCCGCAACTGCGCTGTTATACTCGATCCCGTGGTCGGAGTTCCCGGAGATTGATCACCCCGAGCCGGAAGCAGGCTTGGGATTCGAGGGCCCGGCCCGCAACTCGGCAAGCCGAGTGGAGGTGGGAGTATGAGGTCGTTGTTTCTTGTGGCAGCCGTCCTGACAAGTTGGGCGGCGCTTGCACTGTCGCAGACGGTCAGCGGAGTCATCACCGGCACGGTGAAGGATCAGACGGAAGCCGTTGTCGTCGGCGCAAACCTGAATCTGGTCAACGAGGCCACGGGAGCCCGGCGCACCGCGGTGACCAATGAGATCGGAGTCTACACGTTTAATTCCGTACAGCCTGGGCCTTATACGCTTCAAGTCGAGCAAAGCGGGTTCAAGACCCTTCGCCGGACGAACATCGTCCTGACGGCGAACGAGCGTCTGCCGATAGACTTGAAGCTGGAACTGGGCGCCACCGCGGAGACGATCCGGGTGGAAGCGCAAGGCGCGAGCGTGCAGACGGTGAGCGCCGAGCGCTCGGGCACGGTCACGGCGAATCAGCTCTCGACGCTTTTGCTGAAAGGCCGGGATTTCATGGGACTCCTCAAGCTGCTGCCCGGCGTCGTGGATACCGCGGCCAGGGACGCTCCGGGGTCTTCCAGTCTGGCGGGGCTTAACATTCAGGGAGGGCGCGGCAATACGGCCAACCTGACACTGGACGGCATCACGAACCTGGACACCGGGAACGGCACGGGGCCCTATTTCCAGCCCAGTATGGACGCGATCGCGGAGGTCAAAGTCCTGCTCTCGAACTACCAGGCCGAATACGGACGCAATTCCGGCGCCACGATCAACGTGATCATGAAGTCCGGATCGAGGGATTTTCACGCCGGGGGTTACTACTACAAGCGCAACGAAGCGCTGAACGCGAACAACTTTTTCAACAACAGCACCAGCCGTCCGAGGGATCGTTACCGATACGACCTGTTTGGATACACTTTCGGCGGACCGGTCTACATTCCCGGCAAGTTCAACCGCAACCGCGACAAGCTCTTCTTCTTCTTTTCGCAGGAGATCGCGCCACAGAAGCGGCCGCTCACGATGGGCTTTCGCTCCACGCCGACAGCGCTCGAGCGCCAGGGAGACTATTCCCAGACGCTGGAATCGGATGGAGGGAGACTCATCGTCATCAGAGATCCCACCACCGGTCAGGCATTCCCCGGAAATGTGATTCCTCGCGCGCGGATCAATGCGAACGGCCAGGGAATCCTGAACCTGCTGCCGGCCCCCAATATCGGCACTCCGACGCGCCAGTACAACTACTTATATGGCGGGTTCATAGACAATCCCCGCCGGGTCGAAGTGCTGCGGGTCGATTACCTGGCCACCCCGACCACAAGTTTCTATGTTCGCGGCATAACCAGCCGCGAGGTGTCGGAAGGGATGAATACCGCCGGGAGCAATCCCTCGAACTGGCCTCAATTGCCGCTGCGTTACGACCTGCTGGGCAGGGGCCTGGTCGCGAATTTCACGAAGGTGATCAGCGCCCGGACGGTGAATGAGTTCACCGCCGGCGTGAATCGGGGCATGCAGGACCGCTGGCCGTTGAACGACACGATTCTGGCGGCCAATCAACGCAGCAAGACCGGATTGCAGTCTCTTGGGCAGTTCCATCCGGAGATTAATCCGATGGATATCGTTCCCCAGGTCACCTTCGGCGGCGTGCCGAATGCGCTGAACCTGGCTACCGACGCCAAGTTTCCTTTCGTGGGCCGAAACAACATCTGGAATTTCACGAATAACTTCAGCCACGTGCGCGGTCCGCATGCGCTCAA
Organism: Bryobacterales bacterium; assembly: GCA_030693045.1. Taxonomy (GTDB): domain Bacteria; phylum Acidobacteriota; class Terriglobia; order Bryobacterales; family Bryobacteraceae; genus JACQZT01. Next base: position 11,198 of record JAUYBU010000210.1, read on the forward strand.
GGCAGGCATTTACTTCGAACCGACGTCGCGGAACGCGCGCCGCGATTCCGCCTTCAACGGGAACTTCGATTTCGGCAGGAACACCAATAATCCACTGGACACCAACTGGGCCTGGTCCAACGCGCTGCTCGGGAATTTCAACACCTACAGTGAGTCCGACGCCAGGACCTTCGGGTATGGGCGCTTCAAGAACCTGGAGTGGTTCGTCCAGGACAACTGGAAGGTCACGCGGAGACTGACGCTGGACTACGGCCTGCGGTTCTACTGGATTGAACCCAACTACAGCGCGCCGAACAACGTCGCCGGTTTCAACCCGGACCGCTATCAGGCGGGCAAGTCGCCGCTGCTGTATCAACCGGTGCGCGTGGGCACGCAGCGCGTGGGTTCGGACCCGCGGACCGGGAACACGGTTTCCTCGGTGCTGATCGGAGCGTTTGTGCCGGGCAGCGGAGATCCCTACAACGGGATGGTGGTGAAGGCGCAGGACGCCTCCTATCCCCGCGGGCTGATCGACAACCGCGGCGTGCATTACGCTCCGCGACTGGGTTTCGCCTACGACCTGTTTGGCAACGGCCGGACGGCGGTTCGCGGCGGAGTCGGAATGTTCTACAACCGGGTGACCACCGACCAGGTGCTGATAATGGTTGAGAACCCGCCGTTGCGAAACACTCCCATCATTTACTACAACAACCTCGGCGCTTACCTGCAGTCGGCCGGCTCGCTGTTTCCCGGCACCGTGAGCGGGCTGTCCCGCTCCGGCCAGGTCCCCACGGTAATGAACTGGAGCTTCGGCGTGCAGCAGAACGTGGGGTTCAACACCGTGCTGGATGTGGCCTACGTCGGCTCGGTGGCCCGGCACCTGATGGTGTGGCGGGACCTCAACTCGGTGCCCTACGGGTCCAACTTCCTCCCGGCGAACCAGGACGCGAGCAATCCCGGAAGGCCTTTGCCGGTCAATTTCTTCCGGCCCTACCCGGGTTACGCGAGCGTAAACTACGTGGAATTCTCCAGTACGTCCAACTACCATTCCATGGAGGTGCAGGTCAACCGGCGCTTCGCCCGCTCGCTCCAGTACGGCCTCACCTGGACCTGGTCCAAGGCCCTGGATTTCGCCGACGGCGACACCACCGTCGT
>JAUYBU010000136.1 GCA_030693045.1 Bryobacterales bacterium
ATTGGACGCTCCATTAACCTGCTGATTCCATTCGTGTTCGCTGCCTAAGCGGTCAAAGATTGGCCGGTCAACCAGAGATTTCTTTTTCGCTGGTCAACCAGCTACGGCCCGGTCTGCCCGGCAATGCCGGTAATCAGGTACGATTTGTGCCACGACGGGGAGGAAACATTGTGGCTCGCCAGTGAGTCCGCCTATGATCTTCTGATCCTGGACATCCACTTGCCCAGCCGTGATGGGTGGTCGGTGCTCAGCGAGTTGCGGCGGGCGGGCAAGCAGATTCCTGTGTTGATCCTCACCGCTTCCGGCTCAGTGCCGGATCGGGTGAAGGGACTTGGGTTGGGGGCGGACGACTACTTGATAAAGCCATTTTCGTTCGCGGAGCTGCTGGCGCGGATACGGTCGGTCCTGAGGCGAGGGCCGGCCCGCCAGGCTGAAGTCATCCGTGTCTCGAACCTCGAGATTGATCTGCAGCGCATCAAGGCCACCCGGGCGGGCCGGCGTATCGACATGACGCCCAAGGAGTTCCAATTGCTTTCGCTCCTGGCTCGGCGGCCCGGCGAGGTCTTCTCCCGCAGGCTCATCGCCGAACACGTGTGGGACATGAACTTCGACAGCGACACCAACCTGGTGGACGTGCATATTAGCAGACTTCGCTCCAAGGTTGATAGCCCGTTCGACAGCCCTCTGATTCACACCGTACGGGGTCTGGGATACGTTTTGGAGGAACGTTAGAGCATTGCCAGCGCAGCGGCCCGAGGTTCTCGCGCATCGCCCGCTGTCCCTGGCGGGTCGGCTGGTGACGTGGTATGCGTGCGCGACCGTCGCCCTCGCCATTGCCGCCTCGCTGATACTCTACCAGGGCTTGTCCAGGGAACTACGGCAGGCGACCGACAACCAGCTCCTTGAACGCATCGAGTTGCTGCGTGCCCTCCTGCAAAAGGAAACCTTCGCGCATGGTGAGTTGAAGTGGGAGGTCGAGTCGGAGTGGGAATGGCTTGAGCACCATGAGATCTTCTTGCGCATACTCGACGGCAGGCGGAACGTGTTCCTCGAAACGAAGGGACTTGCTCCCCTTCTGCCCGTAGGGCTATTTCCGGCGCCGGCCGGCCGGGAGGCGCCGCTACGAAGCCTGCGCATTGACAGCCCGTCCGGTCGCGTTTTCCAGGCCATGGCGGCAGAAGTGCCCGGCCCCGGCGGCGGCTGGGTCATCCAGGCAGCGTTCGACCTCGCGAACGAGGGTAGGGTGCTCCGCGAATTCAAGCTGCTGCTGGCTTTTGTAGTCGGAGGCGCTATGTTCGCCAGCCTGGGGTTTGGGTATCAAATCACGCGGAACGGCTTGCGGCCGCTGGCGGAGATCGTGGAAACGACCCGGCGGATTCGGAGTTCCACGCTCAGCGAGCGAATTCACCTGCCGAACCTGCCGCCCGAGCTTGCCAGTCTGGAGGACAACTTCAATGACATGCTGGGGCGTCTGGAGGAGTCGTTCGCGCGGCTTTCGCGATTCTCCGCCGACATAGCCCATGAGCTTCGGACTCCCCTCAACAACCTAAGGGGCGAGGCGGAGGTGGCCCTAAGCAGGCCGCGTACCCCAGAGGAACACCGCGACATTCTGGTTTCCAGCCTGGAGGAATACGCGGGCCTGGCCAGGACCGTGGAACGTCTTCTGTTCATCGCCCAGGCCGAACAGTCGACGCCTATTCAACGGGAACAGGTCGATGTATGCGCGGAACTCAAGGGCGTCGTGGACTTCTATGAGCCGGCTCTGACGGAAAAGCGCCTCGATCTCCACGTATCGGGTTGTGTGGGAAGCCTCTGTCTGGACGCGGACCGTGAGCTTTTCCGGCGCGCCGTGAGCAACCTGGTCGAGAACGCCCTCGCCTTCACTCAGGACGGCGGCTCCATTGGGCTTGGCGTGGAGCAGAGGAACGGGACGATCCGCGTGCAAGTTCGAGACACGGGGATCGGCATCGCTCCCGAGCACCTGCCCTATGTCTTCGACCGTCTCTATCGAGTGCAGCGGACCCGGACGAAGGGCTCCGGCGGCGTCGGCCTAGGGCTAAGTATCGTGAAAGCGGTGATGGACCTGCACGGAGGGTCGGTGGAAATCGCCAGCGACCTCGGTACCGGTACCAGCGTGACCCTGGTTTTCCCCAACCTGACGAAATCGTAATCCTGGCGTAATCCTGGCGCAAGAACCATTGCGTATCCTACCTACATCCAGATTTTGGTGGCGAATGAAATCTGGGGAGGATAAGACTATGAGGAGAAGAGATGAAGATGCCAGCGGGGGCATGGCGCTGGCTCCATGCGGAACGAGACTATTACCGTCAGCTCGGGCCGCGGTAGCGGTCCTTCTGGCCTACGTGATGGCTGTATTGCCCGTAACGGGTCAGAACGGGTCGATACGGACAACACCGGTGGGGCCAATGGAGCTCCCGATTGAAGTCGAGATCGAGCTCAGTCCGGCGGGTTCCTTGAAGCAGGCGCCGTTGTGGAAGGAGCAGTACCAGCTCCTGAAGAATCCGTACGCTATTGCCTGCCCGCCGGACAACCCTGCTACACCTCTTGACGACGAGAGCAATTACTGCACCGCTACGATCCCGCGCCGTCCGGGCTTTGGCGCAGCCATGCCCCCACTCAAAGTCTACTCGCCGAAGTATAATTTCCTCACTGCGCAGCCGATGCGCCTGCGCACCTCTGACGGGGAAGTCAGTTGGGACCAGCCGGGCCCGCTGTTCAATCCAGCTCAGAACGTTGCGCTCGACGCATTCAACACCCCCACCCTGCTGCGGACGCCCATTGGGCACCTGGTGGCCTGTCCAAACGTTGACAACCCCGCGACGCTCTTCGTCAATGAGGCATACCAAGCGGCGGCGGTGCCGGCGAACTTCTGCAATGGCAAGCCCAATGGGAGCCTGGTCGTCCTTCGGAACCAGGGCACCCCTGGCAACCTCCTGCCTGCGACCGGGACGGTTGTGGCGGTTTCGGCCGTCAATAGCGTGGGGCAGCTTGTCGAAGAGGATGGGACCCCGATCACCGAGCTCGAAACGCCCATCAATGAGGAGGATTTCTTCCGGCCTACCACCGATGTCGCAGCTCCCAATCCACTGCCTGCCCCCTATATAGGGAGATTTGCGGCGGAAGTATTGGGCAAGGCGCTGTTCTGGGACATGCAGGTCGGCAGCGATGGCGTCCAGTCCTGCGGCACGTGCCACTTCAACGCCGGCGTGGACAACCGGACCAAGGGCCAGCTCAACCCCAACCTCACCGCATCCCCACTTGGTCCTACCTCTACTACCTTGGAGGTCAAGCCACCCAATACGGATGTGGTGGCCAACGACTTTCCCTTCCACAAGGCCGCGCACGACGTCCTCGGCGGCGCTTTCGACAAAGACGACACGATGTCCTCGATGGGCGTCAGCAGATTCAAGCAGTTCGTTGACATCCCACCCATCGGAGGACTCGACGTCCCCGCAACCGCTGCTATCGAGGGGTCATTCGGTCCGGCATCCGCGATCGGAGGGGTAAGGCCCTTGGCGCCGGATCGAGGCACCCTCGTCCCCGACCTGGTTCCGGTTAACCAGGGCTTGCGAAGGGTGGAGCCACGCAACACCCCCACATTTCACGGCGCGGCCTTCAACTTCGACAATTTCTGGGATGGCCGGGCGCGCTCCATCTTCAACGGCGGAAGCGTGTTTGGTCCCTCCGACCCCACGGCCCACATCTTCTTTTCCCCTGCCGCCCCGGCGCTCATCGCCGCTACCAACGGCACTGTCCGGCCCGACCTGGATCCCGAGATCGCCTCACAGCCGGTCCGAATTAAGTTCTCCAGCCTGGCTTCCCAATCGGTGGGACCGCCGCTGAGCGACTTCGAAATGTCCTTCGCCGGGCGCAACTGGGCCAAGATCGGCAAGAGAATGCTCCAGGCAGGGGTGACGCCTTTGGCCAACCAGTTGGTGGCCACCACTGACAGCCGGCTCGGACCTTTCTCCAACCAGGGTGGTTCGGTGTGTGGAACCCTTGTCAGGCCAGTGGCGGCTGGCAAGCCGGGGCTCTGCGTGACCTACCCGGAGTTGATCCAGGCGGCCTTCGCTCGGGAGTTCTGGCGGAACACCACCCGCCATCTCAATGGCGCCCCTGGACCTGACCCGTTCGATGGGTACGTTCTCGCTCTTGCCAGCGGCCCGGCTCAGGCGGCCAACACCAACCAGTTCACCCAGATGGAAGCAAACTTCAGCCTGTTGTTCGGGCTGTCGGTGCAGGCCTACGAGCAGCTCACGATCCCCGACGACACGCCGGCTGACCGATTCTTTGACGTCAATCCGTTTGCCGGGCACGGCGTCGGAGAGCCAGGCGACCAGGCGGTCCTGTTCCCGACGCTGATTAAGGACCTGCTGGACGACGGACTGTTGAACGGCACCAATACTGGTACGGTCACCTTGATCCCTGACGATCTGGCGACGCCGTTTTACGACGGATTCGGCCCGGATGAGCTGTTCGGGTTCGACCTCTTCGCCGGCGCCAACCTGACGGCAGCGCTTACTGGGGCTCAGGCCGTAGACCCGATATCTCTGAGGAATAGGAACCCTCTAGTTACGAATTCTGTTGGGCAGAGCATCAGAGTCGGCTCCAATCCCTTCACCCGCAGCGCGAAGTGCATGCTCTGCCACCTCGGCCCCGAGCAGACCGACCACAGTGTCAACATTTCTCACGGTTTGCTGAAGAACGATGCCGAATTTGAGTATCCCGTACCTCCACGCGTTGCGGACCCCACCAGGCCCTGTACGTTTGGCGCTTCCGACTGCTTCCTTCCGGCGCCGGAGCCTTCCGGCTCGTCCAGAGCCGTTGTGGGTCTGATCCTGGCGGAGGAAGTCGGAGAGGGAGTGGCCCAGGACGCAGTGGAAGTCGAGCCGCGCAATTTAGCGACCTTCGACGACCCTGCCACCCCTTGGGATGACCGGATCATCGCCCAGGAGAGCAACTTCGCCTTTGGCGACCAGGGCGTTTACAACATCGGGCTCCGGCCCATCGCGGAGGACATTGGCCGCGGCGGGGATGACCCGTTTGGCTGGCCGCTCTCTCTGGCGGCCCTGACCCTGAAGAACATCGGCGGTCAGGCTTTCGAGCCGTGCGACGGTCCAACCGACTCTTGCGTGATGGCCAACTTCGATCCGAACGATATCGGGGCGACGTTCGAGGTGACCGGAGCGGACCAGAGGATCAACCCCGGGTTTGAACGGGACCCGATAAACCCGCAGATGCCCGAGTACATGGCTCCCTGGATAAACAGCCTGCCGGCCGGCGAGCTGCACCCGCAGATCGACGAGATGGCGGGCATGGTGCCCAACACCATCTCGGCGCCCAACGGCGGTCCGGGCATCGAGTTTCCCGAGATCCTGTTTGGGGCCGACTTACATTGCGCCAGCTACAATCCGGCCACGTTCGGATTCGGACCGCCCAACTTCGGATGGGGGCCTCCTACCTCGACCGCCAGGGTGTGTCCACAGATCCAGTCCGGAGTGGCGGGCAACTTTGCGTTTCCGTCCCAAGGCACGTGGCCTGTTCCCAACCGCGTGCTCCGGGATGGCGCGTTCAAGGCGCCCCCGTTGCGCAACGTGGAGCTGACCGGCCCCTTCTTCCACACGGGCAGCTACCTGACCCTGCGCCAGGTGGTGGATTTCTACTTCCGCGGCGGTGATTTTCCCGACACCAACAAGGAGAGTCGCGACCCGCATGTCGTTGACCTTGAAAACCAGGCGTTCGCCTTTGGGCCAACCAAAGGGACATTCGGAGGGTTCGACCTCTTGACACCCTTCGACTGCTCGGCAGCCGCCCCCAACGATCCGCTTCTCCCGGTCGTGAGCTGCGGCCCCACCTTCAATTACCTGGCGGGCAGCTTTGGGGATGGGCTTCCGGACACGGTGTTCCTGTATGACCAATATCCGGACAGCGACCATCTAATAACACCGGAACCGGCGTTTGCGTCACGGGCGGTCGCAATCGAGGATGCGAAGAACTCCTTGGTGAAGTTCATGCTCGCCCTCACCGATCCGAGGGTGAAGCTGGAGAAGGCGCCGTTTGATCGTCCCGAGATCTTCGTGCCCATAGACGGCAGGGCGCCGGAGAATACTGATGGCCGGGACGGCGGTGCGGCGGTCGCGACGTCGTACAGCCTTATCGGCCAATCCGGTGGCGCTTGCACACTGCCTCTTGCGCGTGGTGTGGCTTTCCTCCCTGAAGGACCTAATCCGGGCCCCGTCTGCTTCAAGCAAGTCCCGGCTGTGGGCACAGGGGGCAGGCCAGCATTTAACCCGGCCGACCCGCTCAACACGGGTCCGCTGTCGGCCTTCCTCGAAATGACGACCATTCCGCCGGGCGGCACGGGCTTCAACTGCAACTCGTCCACCGGTCCGGTCAGTCACTTCTGTTCAGCCGTTTTCTGAGTCTACCCTTGCTCATCCCCTCCCCAACCGGGGAGGGGATGAGCACAGGCGTGATCGGGGTTGGCCTCCCGCGCCAGCGGTGAGGTCAACCCCATTTCTGTGATGCAGAGGAACTTGAAACACAACACTCAACCTATGGAAGCCTTATGGAAGCCTTGAAGAACATCTGCTTGGTCCTTGCGATCGCGGGCTCACTCTGGGGCGCAAAGGACGCGGAGCCGGAGATCGTAGCCCGGGTAAACGGCGAGCCGGTGACCAAGGCCGAATTGCAGCGCACGCTGGCCAGTCTTGAGCGGCAAGAGGCGGACAGCAAGGCGCTGGAGCGCGTAGTCTTGCAGAACCTGATCCACCGCCGCCTGATCCTTCAAGAGGCCGCCCGCCGGAGCCTCACCGTCACGGAGAAGGACCAGGACAAGGCCCTCGCCTCTTTGCGGCGCCGCTTCGAGGATCTCAAGAGCCTTGGAGCGTGGATGAGAGAACAAGGCCTCGACGATCGATCGCTGCACGAGACCCTTCGCGACGGGATGCTGGTGGCCCGCGTTACGGCGGCGCTGGTGGAGAAGGTGCGCGTCGCCGAGGAACAGGTCGAGCAACACTATGCGGCTCACAAGGAAGACTTGAAAACCGAAGAGGTCTGGATTCAGATTATCGCCGTCAAGGAGAAGGCGGCGGCGGAAGAGATCCAGGCGGCCCTGCGGAAGGGTGAGGATTTCGGCCGGCTGGCGCAGCAGCGGTCTCGCGGACTCCGCGCCACGCGGGGCGGCGATGTGGGCTGGGTCAATTCCGAGACTCTATGGCCGGCGATGCGAGAGGCCGTAGGCACCTTGAAGCCCGGTCAGGCCGTCGGACCCTTGGAGAGAGGCGAGGAGTTCCTCGTCGTCCGATTGCACCAGCGGCGGCCCGGAAGAACGAAGACCCTGGACGAGGCGCGCTCCGAAATCGAGGCAAGCCTCCTGACTCAAAAGCAGCAGGAAGCCATCCAGGCCTGGCTGGCGGAACAGGAAAAGAAGTCGAAAGTCGAGGTGTTCCCCCCAACCACTGCTGGCAAGGACCGCTCCCTGCCCAGAGGGCCTTCGGTCGCAAATCGGTAAGTTGTCGGCGTAGTCGTGCTGCGCGTGTGGCAGCGGTTGAACCACGGAGTAGGAGAGGAAGATCAGTATGAAGAAGAAACCACAGAGGATTGAAACGTTGACGCATATCGGCCTGATCCTGGCGCTGATCGCCGGTACACTGGCCGCGCAAGGAGCGGGTGATCGGGCCGGCCCGGCGGCTGCGCTCGACAACATCGAGATTTCCCTCAAAGTGGATCCCCGGCTCACCAAGGGCTTGTATATGGGAGATCGCTGGGTTTCCGCGCCCACCTATATCGGCACGGCCGGTCAGGACAACGTGGATGCCAGAGTCCAGGGAGTCTATGCCGGTGGAAAGAAGACCGCCATCAGCCCCCAATGGATCCCGTCCGATCCCGAGATGGTGACGGTGTCGCCCGGTCAGGGCAGTGAAGTCAAGATCACCGTGAAGCGCGCCGGCGAGAGCCGGCTTGAAGTGAAGGCCGGCGGCGTTTCCAAAGAGCTGGCCATCAAGGCGGCGTACAAGGGCGAGTCCATCCAAGTGGAGATCGCTCAACTCGAAACTGAGGCGCCTGCCGGGGCCGGCAGGGCGCCGGCATTCAAGAGCCAGAAGGAGAAGCTCAGCTATGCCCTCGGAATGACTCTGGTGAGCCAGCTTCGGAGCCAGAGAGTGGAACTGGACGCAGATTCCTATTCGCAGGGGTTCCGGGACGCCCTTTCCGGCGGCAAGACGCTCTTGACGGAAACCGAGGCCAGCGTCGAATTGATGGAGATGCAGAACCGGGTAAGGACGAAGCATGGCGCGCAGGCCGAGAAGCTGAAGGGGCTCGGCGAGAAAAACCGGAACGAGGGCGAGGTGTTTCTGGCAGGGAACAAGGCCCAGGAGGGAGTGGTCACGCTGGAGAGCGGTCTTCAATACAAGATCCTGAAGGCGGGCGACGAGAAGAAGCCCACGGCCGATGACACAGTGGTCTGTCATTACCGAGGCGCCCTCATCGACGGGACGGAGTTCGACAGCTCTTACAAGCGCAGTAAACCGGCGAGCTTCGCGGTCAACAAAGTCATTAAGGGCTGGACCGAGGCCCTTCAGCTCATGCCGGTTGGATCGAAATGGCAGTTGTTCATCCCCTCCAGCCTGGCCTACGGCGCGCGCGGTGCGCCGGGCGGCAAGATCGGGCCGAACTCAACGCTCATATTCGAAGTGGAGCTGATCTCAATCCAAAGCAAATCCTGAGCGCGGCCGGCGCCGGCTAGAAAAACCGGCAGGGGCGGTGGGGCGCAGGATGGAAAAGACTTCGGAAGCAGATAAGTGACCAGGATAAGAATCAGTAAGTAAGAGGGAAGGGAAATCAATGGACAGACGAGACTTTTTGAAATCCGGAGCCGTCGGCTTGGCCGCTTCGACGTTCGGCCTTCCGCGGCGTGCGCTGGGTGCGCCGCTTCCGGGCGGCACACTGAATCCCACCAGAATCCGGAAGTACGTGACGCCGCTGGCGATGCTACCGGCCATGCCTGTCACTCTTACAGGCGGCATCGATTATTACCAGATCGCCGTGAGGCAGTTCCAGCAGCAAATCCTGCCTTCGGGCATGCCCGGAACGACGGTGTGGAGCTACGGGTCGGTGAACCATTCGGAGTCGTTCCAGTACCCTGCCCGCACGATCGAAGCCAGGGTGAACCGGCCGGTTCGGGTGAAGTGGATCAACGGCTTGGTGGACGGCAGCGGCGGATTCCTGCCTCACCTGCTCCCGGTGGATCCCACTCTACACTGGGCCAACCCGCCGGGCCCCAGGGATATGCATTCCGAGTTCCAGACGACACCCGGCCCCTACCGGGGTCCCGTACCGATGGTTACTCATCTTCACGGGGCGCACTCCACCCAGGAGAGCGACGGCTTTCCGGAAGCTTGGTACCTGCCCGCGGCGGGCAATATTCCGGACGGATTCTACCGGGTGGGTAGCAAGTACGATGAATTCAAGCAGGAGTTTGAGAGCAAGTGGGGAAACCCGTGGACGCCCGGCAGCGCCGTGTTCCAGTACGCCAACGATCAGCGGCCGACGACGCTCTGGTACCACGACCACTCCTTGGGCATGACCCGCGCCAACGTCTACGCCGGTCCGGCAGGCTTCTACCTGATCCGCGACTCCGAGGAGCTCCGGGTGAACCTGCCCGGTCCCGGTCCCGCCCGCGGCGACGCGCAAGGCACGCGGTACTACGAGATCCCGATCGTGATCCAGGACCGCTCGTTCAACGCGGACGGCTCGCTGTTCTACCCCGACAGCCGGGTCTTCTTCGACAAGTTTCGCGGGCCCTACATTCCGGATAGCGACATGCCGCCGATCTGGAACCCGGAGGTCTTCGGGAACACCATGGTAGTCAATGGCGGGACCTGGCCGGTCCTGGACGTGGAGCCCCGCCTCTACCGGTTCCGCTTCCTCAATGCGTGCAACTCCAGGTTCCTGATCCTGAAGGTAGTCGCCAACCCCCTGGCGGCGAGACCCGTGCCGGCGGCGCTGCCGATTCTCCAGATCGGCGCCGACGGCGGATTTTTGCCGAGGCCCGCGACCCTCCCGCAGTTGCTCATGGGACCGGCCGAGCGGGCCGATGTCGTCGTCGATTTCGCCGGGCTCACCCCCGGAACCGAGGTCTACCTCATCAATGAGGCTCCCGACGAGCCCTTCGGCGGCGGCCTGGTGGGCGATGACTTCCCGGCGGCCGATCCGGGCACGACCGGACAGGTGATGAAATTCCGGGTCGTCCCGTTGACGACGCCCGATCGGAGCGCCAACCCGGCTAACTTGAGGTCCTTGCCGGGTTTCAGCCCCCTGCCCTCCCCGGTGCGCTTGCGCACGCTGTCGCTGAACGAAGAGGACTCGGACGTCTTGGCCGGTGTGGGGCCGCGGGCCGCCAAACTGGGCATCCTCGACGGCGGCGGAATGCCGCAGGGCCTCGAGTGGATGGCGGATGTCACTGAGAATCCGAGGTTTGCCGAGACCGAGACTTGGGAGCTCTACAACTTCACCGCCGATGCGCACCCAATCCACGTGCATATGGTGCAGTTTGAGATCGTGAACCGGCAGGGGTTGATCACCGACGCGGAGGGGATGTCGGAGCCGCCGGCCCGGCTGGTTGGCGACCCCATTCCTCCCGAGGCCGGGGAGCGCGGCACCAAGGATACCGTCATCGCCTACCCGGGCCAGGTCACCCGGATCAAGGCTAAATTCGACATCCGCGGCCTGTTCGTGTGGCACTGCCACATCTTAGAACACGAGGACAACGAGATGATGCGGCCTTATCGAGTTGGGTGAGGCCCTCCAAGGCTGGCCGGCCAGTCTTCCAGCGGGGCCGTGCGCTTCGGCCCGCGGCCCCATTCTTGTGGAGGCAGGCCGGTCCAGCTTTGGCTATGAAGGTCACCATGCAACGCGACGGCGCGAGCAGGCTCCCGGTGACCGCATTCAGTGCGCCATCGCAAAAGAATAAGAAAAGGAGAGTTACCGACATGAGAGTCAAGAGCAAGAGAGGTTATCTCATTCCTGTTTTCGGTCTGCTGGTTGTGCTGGCCGTTACCGTGCCGGCGGTTGGGGACCCGCCGGCCGCCAAGAACTTCGGCGCCCACCTGGACGGTGGACAGGAAGTGCCGGCTCGGGAAACCCCGGCGCAGGGCCAGGCGATCTTCCATCTCAACGCCGATGAAACGGCGATCAGCTACCAGGTGATCGTGGCCAACATCAACAACGTGGTTGCCTCGCACATCCACTTCGCCGCCGCTGGAACAAACGGCTCAGTGGTGGCCTTTCTGGCCGGTCCGTTCCCCCCGGGCGGGGGTCCGAGCAACGGGATACTTGGGCAGGGGACGATCACCGCGGCAAGCCTGGTGGGGCCATTGGCAGGGTTCAGCATCGCTGACCTGGCAGTCCTGATGAGGGCCGGCATGATCTACGTCAACGTGCACACAAACGACGGCGTAGATCCTACCAACACGGGCCCGGGAGATTTTCCCGGCGGCGAGATCCGCGGACAAGTAAGGCCACTCGGGCCAGGTAACTGAAGTCGGCGGTCAAGCCAAAGTAGTGTGTTGTCCCAGGTACCGCTTGCTTACGCGCGCGGCTCGGAGACATTGACTCTGAACGGCGAGCCTCAGGGAGTGGTTAAGCAACGTCATTTGCGACGCACTCCACAGGAGACGAGCACCCAAGCGCCGGCAGCGAGTTTCGGCGCGGCAGACTGAAACTCCTCGCGGCGGATCTGAGTTCAACTGCATCTAACCTTTGTGGGTTACAGGAAGTACCCACAAGTAGAGGAGCAGCAGTGAGGCAGAAGCCGAGCTTTCTGGCGATGAAGTTGGCGGTGATGGGGGCCGCGGCGGCGTTGCTTGTGTACGCGTTTCCCACCGGCCCGCCGGCGGGTGTGTCGGGAGCACCAGGGGAGACTACGTGCGCGAACTGCCACGGCGGAGGCAGCGGTGGAGGCAAAGTGGAAATCGCGTTTCCCGGGGGGGTGACGTATTCGCCGGGCGTGAAGCAGCAGTGGACGATCACCATCACCGACCCAGACGCACAGCGCTACGGTTTCCAGCTCAGCGCGCGCCTGGCCAGCGATAACAGCCAGGCGGGCACGCTGGCGCCGGCGCCGGGCGAGTCGAACATCAAGGTGGTGTGCTCGAACTCCAGCCCGCGGAGCGCGGGCGGGTGCCCGCCCAGCGCGCCGATCGAGTACATCGAGCACAGCACACCGGGCCAAACGAACACATTCCGCATCGAGTGGATCCCGCCGCCAGCCGAACGGGGCCCGGTGAGGATCTACATCGCCGCCAACGCGGCCAACGGCAACGGCAACTCGTCTGGCGACGACATTTATACGGCGAACTACACCCTGACGCCGCAGGCCGGCCAGCCGACCAGTGGCCCGAAGTTCACTTCCGCCGGCGTCGTGAACGCGGCGAGCTTCACACCCGGGCTGTCGCCGGGGTCGTTCATCTCGATATTCGGCGAGAACCTGGCGCCGGTGACGCGGTCCTGGGACGGCGCGATCCAGGGGACGGCGCTGCCGTCGCAACTCGAGGGCGTGAGTGTAACGGTGGGCGGCAAGCCGGCCTACTTGTCGTTGGTAAGCCCGGCGCAGTTGAACCTGCTGGTACCGACCGACGACATCACGGGTCCGGTGGAAGTCAAGGTGACCACCCCGCAGGGTAGTTCGAGCGCAACCGCGGTGGTCGAGCGGTACGCGCCGGGCTTTTTCCCGAATCCGCTGGATCGCAAGTATGCCGTGGCCACGCACGCCGATGATGCGTTAGTGGCGCTGGAGGGCCAGTCACCCGGCGTGGCGAGCCGGCCGGCGGCGCCCGGCGAGGAGATCGTGCTGTGGGGTACGGGTTTCGGCCCGACCGCCGAGCGGGTGCCCTCCGGGCAGGGCATCGCCAGGGCGTATCCGCTGGCCGACCCGGGCGCTCTGAGGGTGACCGTCGGAGGCAGAGACGCGCGGGTGACATTCGCGGGGGTGACGATCCCGGGTGTCTACCAGATCAACGTCGAGATGCCGGCGGGTCTGGCAGGCGGGGACCATGCGGTGCAGGCGGAGATCGGCGGAGCACGCACCCAGAACAACGCGTTCCTCGCCGTGCGGCGCCCGGCCGCCACCACCATCCAGGTTTCCTATAGACTTGATCCCTGGCTCGTGTACGGCACAACCGGGGCAGGGACCTGGGCTTCGCCACCTGTCTTTGGGCCCGTAACTCAGCGCGGGAGAACTTTCACCATGCCGGTCAGAGCCCAGGGACTTGATGCCGCCGGGCTGCCAGTAGCCATAAGCCCCGCCACATGGATCTCCTCCGATCCCGAGAGGGTGCTGGTTGAGCCCGGCGAAGGCGTCGAAGTGAAGCTCACCGTGCAACGCGCCGGCGAGAGCAGCCTGCTTGTGGCTTCCCAAGGATCTTCCAAGGAACTGGTCATCAAGGCGGCGTATGTGGACGATGCCCTCTACGTGGAGATAGCTCAAAAACCATGAATATAATGGCACGTTACAATATCACGGTACTCGCCGTCGTCCTGGGAGCCAACGCGGTTGCGGCCGCGGCGACTTTGAAGGGCACTGCCAGAAACGGCACGACCGGCAAGCCTGCCGCGGGCAACCAGGTAATTCTCCTGTCCTTGGCCGGCGGCGCGACAGAGATCGGACGCGGCAAGACCGACGCCAGCGGCCGTTTCCGCTTTGTCGTCGCCGGCTCGCCGGGGCCTCTCCTGGTGCGCGTGGTTCACCAGGGAGTCGACTATGGCGCGCTGGCGCCGGCCGGCGGCAACCCGTTCGTGGTTCAAGTCTACGACGCCGCCGGGAAACTGGATGGCGTGATCGCGGCCGAACACAAGCAGAGCCTCCAGACCGAAGGCGACACGCTACAGGTGATTGAGGAAATTGTGGTGCGCAACGCCTCCCACCCGCCTCGCACGCTGATGAACGACCGCCCCTTCGAAATCCAGTTGCCGCCCGAGGCCGAAGTTATCGCCGGAAAAGTGCAGATCGGCGGAGCGCAACCGCTCACGCGCAAGCCCGCTCCCGGCGGCCAGAAGGGCCAGTACTACTTCCCCTTTCCGTTGCGTCCCGGCTACACCCGTTTCGGGGTCGCCTACCGGATGCCTTACCGGGGCGAGGCGGTGATGGAGCCCAAGATCCTCTACCCGCTGGAGAGGGTTGTGGTTGTGCTGCCCAAGTCCATGAAGTTCGAGGCGGAGAATCGGGGCATGTTCCAGCCAGGGCCGGAGAAGACCTCGGCCAACGTGCAGGTGGCGCTGGCGGTGAACCCACGTCAGTCGCTGGCGTTTCGCGTTTCGGGGACGGGCACCCTGGTGGCAGCTAAGGGCGGACAGCAACAAGCTCGAGGCAGCCAAGCGGCGCGCACCGGCGGCAGCATGGGGACTCCGGCCGAGTCGCGCAACTCAGTGCGTAGCGTCCGCTGGTTCTTCCTGGGTGGATTGGCCTTGGTGCTGACAGCCGGCGTTGCCGGTCTGCTGGCGCACAAACGAAAGCAGCCGCATCGTCTTGCGGCTCGAGGTGGATCGGCAACAAGGGTGTTCATCGCGCCCGGAAGGCTTCAACGGTGAAAGGCGACTTTTTCTGATGTATAGACGACGATTTTTTTGAGACCGCGGGCGGAGCGGCGGGGCTCCTTCTGCCCGCGAAGTGCCACTAGGCGATGGCCTCGGTCCAGGTACCGCGATCTCCGCTGGACGGGCGCGGCGTTCCCAAGTGCGTGGAGCCTGTCCCGACGTTCTTTGGACAGAGGGTCACCGGAACCAACATTACAGTCTCGATGGAAACGCACGCGCAGCAGGTGCTTCCCACCGGCTTCCCTGGTCCAACCAAAGTGTGGGCCTACAAGATAACGGATGAGAGAATCACCCGAGGCCCCTTGTGGCCCGCTTACACCATCGAGGCAACCAGGGGAGTTCCCACCAGGGTCCGCTTTGTGAACAACCTGACGTCGGACCTGTACAAGTTACTTACGGTGGATCAGACCCTGCACTGGGCCGACCCGCTGGTGCAAGGGATGTCGATGGCTCCGTACGTGGGCGCTCCCGTACCGGCAGTGACCCACCTGCACGGCGGGGAGGTGCCGTCGGCGTTTGACGGGTACCCGGATGCCTGGTTCACGCAGGGTTCGGGCGGTCAGAGAATCGTCGGCCCCGGATTCGTATCCGACACTTATACCTGTCCCAACCGGCAGCAGCCCGCCACGCTCTGGTTCCACGATCACGCCCTGGGGCTCACCCGGCTGAATGTCTATTCGGGCCTGGCCGGTTTCTACTTTCTGCGGGATCCACTGAACGAGCCGGCGAATCTTCCGGGCGGTCCCTTTGATGTGGAACTCATGATCCAGGACCGGCAGTTCGACACAACCGGGCAGTTGCTGTTCCCCGACGGCTTCCCGGCGGGTCTGAACGGCCTGCCGCCAAATCCGGGAATACGTCCGTTCTGGAAGCCGGAGTTCTTCGGGGATGTGATCGTGGTCAACGGCAAGAGCTGGCCCTTCTTGGAGGTGCAGCCGCGCCGCTACCGCTTCCGTTTCCTGAACGCCTCCAACGCGCGGGTCTACGAGCTGCGCATCGATCCCGGCGGGCCGCCGTTCTGGCAGATCGGAACGGATGGCGGCCTGCTCGACAATCCGGTGATGCTCACCAGTCTGGTGATCGCACCCGGGGAGCGCGCCGACGTCATCATCGACTTCTCCCGTCACGCGTGGCGGACCTTCACGCTCACCAACAGTGGCAGGGCGCCGTTCCCGGGCGGCGCGCCGCCCGATCCGCAGACGGCCGGCCAAGTGATGCAGTTCCGTGTCGCGGGTGGCTCTGTTGCGGACAACAGCTATAACCCCGCCACGGGCGCACCCCTGCGCAGTCCCCTGGTTCGTCTGGCCAGCGGCGGCGCACTGGCGCCCGGCGTGAGTCCTAATGCGATCCGGCAACTGGTCCTGGTCGAGATTGAGGGTCCTGGGGGCCCGATCGAGGTCTTGCTGAACAACACCAAGTGGGATGGCGCCCTCTCGGTGAACGCCGGGGGAGTTACGGAGTTGCCGCGGGTCGGCTCGACCGAGGTGTGGGAAATCGTCAACCTGACCGAAGACGCCCACCCGATCCACATTCACTTGGTCCAGTTGCAGCTCATCAACCGCCAGGTGCTCCACGCCAGCAACTACAGGAAGGTTTACGACGCGCAGTTTCCCGGCGGCAACTTCATTCCCGAGTACGGACCGCCCCTGCCTTACGGCAGTACGCCAAGACTGGGCGGGAACCCGGACGTAGGGCCGTACCTGCAAGCCGCGCCTGCGCCGCCGGCCGCCAACGAGGCCGGCTGGAAGGACACGTTCATCATGTTCCCCGGACAGGTCACTCGCGTGGTGGCGCGGTGGGCGCCGCAGGATGTCCCGGTCGGCGGCGTGTCGGCGGGAACCAACCTTTACTCCTTCGACCCGACCAAAGGGCCGGGCTACGTCTGGCACTGTCACATCCTTGACCATGAGGACAACGAGATGATGCGGCCGTACTTGGTGAGAAAGTAACCGCCTCATACGGTCGGGAAAGACAACGGCAACGACCTGGGCGCCTTGGGAATCTAACTGGGAAATGGGGCGAAAACGAAGAATCTTGTTCTGCGTCATCGGGGCCGCGATCCCGGTGCTGCTGTACGCCTATTCGACCGGTCCGCCGCCGGGTAAGACGGCCGCCCCTGGGGAAGGCATCTGCCGGGACTGCCATAGCGTCGGCGGCAGCGGCGGCGGCAAAGTCGAGATCGGCTTTCCAGGAGGGATGGCTTACACGCCGGGAGTCAGGCAACAGCTCACCGTGACGATCACCGACGCCGATGCGCAGTGGTACGGATTTGAGCTCAGCGCACGGCTGGCGGCGGACAACAGCCAGGCGGGCGGGCTGGCGCCGGCGCCGGGCGAGTCGAATATCAGGGTAATCTGCTCGGACAATAGGCCCCGCACCGCAAGCGGTTGCCCGTCGAACGCGCCCATCGAGTACATCCAGCATAGTCCGGCGCGGCAAACCAACACGTTCCGCATCGAGTGGACCCCGCCGGCAACCGACCGCGGCCCGGTGCGGATCTACGTTGCAGCCAACGCGGCCAACGGCAACGGCGATCCGACGGGCGACGACATCTACGCGGCGAACTACACGCTCACGCCGGCGGGCGGCTCTCCAGGACCGAGCGTTTCCGCTCAGAACGGCGTCATGAACGGCGCCAGCTTCTTGCCGCCTATCGCCGCGGGAAGCTGGGCGACCATCAAGGGCACGAACCTGGCCCCGGCCACCCGCACCTGGCGCAGCGACGAGATCGTCGGCGGCAGGCTGCCGACCCAACTGGACGGCGTCGGCGTGACGATCAACAACAAGCCCGCGGCGGTCTATTACATCAGCCCCACCCAGCTCAACGTGCAAGCGCCCACCGATGACGCGGTCGGCCCGGTGGAGGTGAAGGTGACGACCCCGCAGGGCGCCAGCGGCGCCGTGATGGGACAGTTGCAGAGCTTTGCGCCCGGCTTCTTCATGTTCGATCCGCAAGGGCGCAAGTACCTCGCCGCGGTGCATGCCGACGGCACGTTCCTTGGCCCGCCGAATCTATTCCAGGGCGTGACGACCCGCCCCGCCGTGCCGGGTGAGACCATCCTGCTGTTCGGCACCGGCTTCGGCCCGACCAACCCGGCCGTGCCCGCCGGCCAGGTTGTCCCGCAACCCTCCGCGCTCACCAACCAGGTTCAGATTCGCCTGGGCAATGTGCTGACGAACCTCAGTTTTGCCGGGCTGGCCGCGCAGGCCGCCGGCCTCTACCAGTTCAACGTGGTGGTCCCGGAGGTGGCGGATGGCGACGTGCCGGTGGTTGCCGAGATCGGCGGAGCCCGTTCGCAGGACAACGCGTTCATCGCCGTGCAACGGCCGTCCCAAGGCGCCGCCACCGGCATCCAGGTTTTCTACCGGCTGGATCCTTGGCTCGTTTCAAACAATTACCAGGGAGAACTCTGGGCTTCGCCAGCGGTCCTTGGGCCCGCAACCCAGGGCGGGCCAACATTTACCCTGGAAGTCAAAACGCAGGGGCTGGACGCCAACGGGCAGCCGGTGGACATAAACGCGCAATGGATCCCGGCAGATCCCGGGATGGTGACGGTCTCGCCAAGTCAAGGCAATCAAGTCAGGCTCACCGTGCAGCGCGCCGGACAGAGCAGCCTCCGAGCGGTTTCCCAAGGGGTTTCCAAAGAACTGGTCATCAAGGCGACGTATCAGGGCGACGCCCTCCTGGTGGAGATCGCACAATGAAGGCAAAGCTTAGATTCTAACTGGTGGTGCTTCGGCGGTTTGCTTTATGCCAGGACTCAGTTGCTTGAGTCTGCGGTGGATCTCAAGCTCATAGGTGGCGATGCATTCTTCCACGGCGTCGAAGATCCTCAGGGCTTGTTGGAGACTGAAGACGTGGTCTTCCCGCCAGTGCCGGTCAGGGAGTCCGGCGAGCTTCGGTCCAGCTTCGCGGGCGCGCATCCGCCAGGGCGCGCGTTTGGAACCCCGAACGAGCCGTTCCCTCAACCTTTCCTCCGCCGCTCCATCTCCCGCCGGAACCCCCTCTCGCCGATCCATCCACCTCTCGAACCGCCAGTACTCCTCCTCCCCCGCCGGCTCCCTCTGGTACATCTTCCGCGCCGCCCAGTACGCCAGCGCCACCGCAAACACCAGGTCGTCGTGCGTCCCTTGCCGCCGCACCCCGTATTGCTCCCACTCCTCGCCGCCCGCAGCGTGTCCCAATCCCTCAAAGACTGTCATCTCGAGGTGCCGTGGCCGCAAATCATCGCGCTATCGTCCAGCCGTTTCCATCCGTGGCCGGTAAACGATCATAATCTGGCCAATCTGCGCCTATTTTTGCGGCCCTGGCGCCGGGGCTGCAAACCTGCCGCCGGCAACAGTATCGACTATCTCCACCAGGACTGCAACCAACTCCTGCCGTTCCCTGGCGCCACTCACTCCTACTTGGCTCCAAGCCTCGATTCACGGTACTATTGGCGAGACCTCCGCGCGGGGCTTGGCTTTGGCCACGCGACCTCCGCAGCAAGAAGTTAATAAAAGCGTCTGGAGAAGAAGGACTTCCACCTCCCGGACTGCCATTTCCCACATTGGCCGGTAAACGATGAACTAAACCGCTACGCGGTAATCGTCTGCGACCGATCATCGGCGCTCCCCCCGCTGGCGTGGCGCGAGGCTCCTTGCAACACTGGATCAGGTTGTTTCCGCAAACGACCAATCCAACATCCAAGGAGCCTTCGCATGACACCGCTTCGTCAACGCATGATCGAAGACATGCAGTTGCGCAATCTCGGCGAGGAAACGCAGAGAGCCTACCTGCATTACATCACGGGTCTGTCGCGATTTTATCAAACCAGCCCCGATTACCTCGGCCTGGAAGAGATTCGCGAATACCAACTGTACATGCTCAATGAGCGCCAGTATTCGCCGGAATCGGTCAATGCCTTCGTTTCGGCGGCCAAGTTCCTCTATAACGTGACGCTGGAGACGCCCTGGCCGGAAAACGTCCTGCCACGAGCCCGCGTTCCCCAGAAACTGCCGGTGGTCCTCAGCGCCACCGAAGTGGCCGAGTTTTTCCAGCATGTGTGCACGATTCGCTATCGGGCCGCTTTGATGACCGCCTATGGCGCCGGCCTGCGCGTCTCCGAGGTAGTGGCTTTACATGTCGGCGACGTCGACTCCAAACGCATGCTGCTGCGGGTGCGGGAAGGCAAAGGCAAGAAGGACCGCTATGCCATGCTCTCTCCCCCCGCCTGCTGGAAGTGCTGCGCTGTTGGTGGCGCTCCCAGCACCCATCGCGGCAGCCGCGGAACACCTCGCCGGAAGATTGGCTGTTCCCCGGATTTCGCCAAGGCCGCCATATGAACACCCAGTCGCTGCAAACGGCATGCCGGGAAGCGGCGCGAGCCGCCGGACTCAGCAAACGCGTGACGGTGCATACGCTGCGCCACAGCTTCGCCACCCACATGCTGGAAGACGGCACCGACATCCGCCTCATCCAGGCACTGCTGGGCCACACACGGATCGACACCACCGCCCGCTATGCGGCCGTCTCCCCCAATGCCGTCGCCGCAGTGCGCAGCCCGCTGGATCGCCTCGGCCAACAACCCAATCCGAAGGCGAAAGCGAAGCGCTGAAGCGTGCCGCGGCCGGCGCTGGAGCTGGCCGACATCTTTCGACAACACGGCCCCGCTTACCGGCAGGCGCACGATTTGCCCTGGCATCAGCAGCACCTGATGCAGGCCATCGAAGAGTGCCGCACTCCCGCGCTGGGCGGTGTCGTCGAATGGTGCGACCACTGCCAATACACTCACATTCAGTACCGTTCCTGCCGCAACCGGCACTGCCCCAAGTGCCAGGGGCTGGCGCGTGCCCATTGGCTCGAACAGCGGCAAGCCGAGTTGTTGCCGGTGGAGTACTTTCACGTCGTATTCACGATCCCGGAAGCTATCGCCGCCATCGCCTTCTACAACAAAGCGGTGGTCTACGACCTGCTGTTCCGCGCCACCGCCCAGACACTGCTGGAGATTGCCGCCGATCCCCAACGCCTGGGCGTGGAGATCGGCTTCTTCGCCGTCCTGCATAGCTGGGGACAGAACCTGCACTTCCATCCGCACCTGCACTGCGTCGTCCCCGGTGGCGGCCTGTCCCCGCGGGCGGACCGGTGGATTCACGCGCGCCCCCGCTTTCTGCTGCCCGTCAGAGTGCTCAGCGCGCGCTTCCGGCGCCTGTTTCTCCAAGCCCTGGAACAGGCCTACGCCGCCGGCCAACTGCAATTCTTCGGCGATCTGGCGGGTCTGTCCGACCCGGCCGCCTTCGCCCGCTATCTGGCGCCGCTAAAAAAGAGTAAGTGGGTGGTCTATGCCAAAGCCCCGTTGGGCGGGCCGCAACAGGTCCTGGAATATCTCGGCCGCTATACCCATCGCGTCGCCATCTCCAACCGGCGTCTGCTGGCGCTGGAAGACGGCCAGGTCACCTTCGAATGGAAAGATTACCGCGACGGGCAACTCAAGCACATGCAGGTCTCCGCCGACGAGTTCATTCGCCGCTTTCTGCTCCACGCCCTGCCGCCTGGCTTTCAACGCATCCGTTACTACGGCTTCCTGGCCAATTGTCACCGCGCCGTTCGGCTGGAGCAATGCCGCCGCCTGCTGGCCACCCCCGCCGCCGATCTGCGGCCCCGCGCCAGCGACTACCGCGACTTCTATCTCCAACTCACCGGCATCAATCTGCGGCGCTGCCCCCGCTGCGGAATCGGCGCCCTGATCCGGCTCGCCCTCCCCGGGCCGCTGCCCCAACTGGTGGACACGTCGTGATGCTCAGTCCACTCATCGGCCACTCCCGCGCTGCCTTGCCGGCAGGGCCCGCTCTACGTCTGTCCAGCGCCGGCCGGTTCACACCAGACCCCCTCTCCACTCCGTTCCCCGTATCCGCCCAGCGCCCACCCTCGCCCATCCCGGCTCTTCCGTCGTTACCCCAACGCGATGCCGGGGAGATCCCACCTCCTCAAATCCGCCTCCTTGCCCTTGCCATGAATACCTTCCTCGGAGAGCAAAACCCATTCAAGACCGGGATTCCTCGGGCGGTTTAGTTCATTGCACGGTTTACCCGGTGTTCGCGGCGTCGCGGCGCCTTCCCGTCCCCCGGCTCTCCGGCGCCGCGAAACCGAGCAAACCTTTTTCAATACGCGCGCCCGATTTATATCTTTCTTTTACTTTCAACACCGTAGCCGAGTACCACCCCAGTTGGCGCTCGGAGGTCCAGTAGACTTTAATCGGGGATGAACCTTATGCGAACTCCCGCTCAACAAGCCGCTTCCCGCGCCAACGGAGCCCGCTCCGCCATGAGTACGCGCTCTCTAAACCCCCACCATTTCGGGTGCTTGGCCCAAGCCCTGCGCCAGCCACGCGAAAGAAAAAGTGCGGATTCGAACCCGAGAAGGCACGCCTCGGCTCAGCGCGTTCATCCGTGTCCATCCGTGGCCACCTGCCTCGGATCGACGCAAAAAAAAGATTCGGCCAAATCACCCTTTTGGGTACACCTCGCAGGAGCCGCCCGCTGGGCCGGCCGGCCGGGCGCAATGTGCGCCGGAGCC
>JAUYBU010000343.1 GCA_030693045.1 Bryobacterales bacterium
CCCCCGAACCTTCTTCTCCGGCATCGACCTGGTCGAGGCCGAAGACTCCAACCGCCCGCTGCTGGTCGGCGAGCGCACCAACCTCATCGGCTCGCGGATCTTCAAAAACCTGATCGCGGCCGAAAAGTGGGAGGAAGCCAGCGAGATCGCCCGCCGCCAGGTGCGCAACGGTGCGCACATCATCGACGTGTGCCTGCAATCCAGCGACCGCGATGAGCTGAACGACATCCCTCCCTTCTACGAAAAGCTCATCCGCAAAGTGAAAGCGCCGGTCATGATCGACACCACCGACCCGGCGGCCCTCGAACTGGCGCTCACCTATTGCCAGGGCAAGAGCATCGTCAATTCGGTCAACCTCGAAGACGGCGAAGAGAAATTCGAGCGCATCTGTCCCCTCGCGCGCGCATACGGCGCGGCCCTGGTGGTCGGCTCAATCGACGAGGACCAGCACCAGGCGCAGGCCTTCACTCGCGAACGCAAGCTCGCCGTCGCCCAACGCGCCGTCGCGCTGCTCACCGGTAAGCATGGCATCCCGGCCGAAGACATTCTCATCGATCCGCTGGTTTTCCCCTGCGCCACGGGCGACGAAAACTACATCGGCGGGGCGGTGGAAACGATAGCGGCTCTTGCGCTGGTCAAGCGCAGCCTGCCCGGCGTCAAAACCGTTCTCGGGATCTCGAACGTCTCCTTCGGCCTGCCACCGGCGGCGCGCGAAGTGGTCAATTCCGTTTTCCTGTATCACGCCACCAAAGCGGGCCTGGACCTGGCCATCGTCAACACCGAGAAACTCGAGCGCTTCGCCTCGCTCCCGCCCCACGAGCGGCGTCTGGCGGAGGACCTGCTTTTCAACACGCCGCCGCCGGAGATTGAGGCCCCGGCCGACTGGCGCGAGCAGACCCGCGCGCAGAAGGCCGCCATCAACCAGCATCACATCGCCGCCATCACCGACCATTTCCGCACCGCGGCGGTGAGACAGAAGAAACAGGTCGACCTGCCCATCGACCAGCGTCTGGCCAACTACATCGTCGAAGGCACCAAAGACGGCCTGATCGACGACCTCGAGCGGAAGCGCGCCGAAGGCGTCGCGCCGCTTGACATCATCAACGGACCGTTGATGGCGGGCATGAACGAAGTCGGGCGTCTGTTCAACAACAACGAGCTGATCGTCGCCGAGGTGCTGCAATCGGCCGAAGCCATGAAGGCCGCCGTGGCGCACCTTGAGCAGTTCATGGAGCGCAGCGAAACATCGGCGCGCGGCAAAATTCTGCTGGCCACGGTTAAGGGCGACGTTCACGACATCGGCAAGAATCTGGTCGAGATCATTCTGAGCAACAACGGTTACCGGGTGGTCAACCTGGGCATCCGGGTGCCCCCTGAAACATTGATCCGCGCCTTCCACGAACACGCGCCCGACGCCATCGGCCTCTCGGGGTTGCTGGTGAAGAGCGCTCAGCAGATGGTCACCACGGCCGAGGATCTGCGGACCGCGGGCATTCGCGTTCCGCTGCTGGTCGGCGGCGCGGCGCTGTCGGAAAAGTTCACCCAGTGGAAGATCGCGCCGGCTTACTCCGAGCCGACCTTCTACGCCAAGGACGCCATGAGCGGGCTGCGCCTGCTGAACCAGATCATGGATCCCGAAACGCGCGATGTTGCGCTCGTGTCCAATACGCACTCGGATCGGGGCCCCTGGCCCGAGCGCGACGCCGGCCCGCCCGCCGCGGCCTCGGAAACGCGCAGTCCCAAGGTTCGCGTCGATGTTCCCATCCCCCCGGCGCCGTATCTCGAACGCCAGGTCCTCGACATTCCGCATCTGACCGAGGTGTGGAGCTACATCAACCCTTACATGCTCTACGGCCGGCACATGGGCTTCAAAGGCAATTTCGAAAAGCAGCTAGCCGCGCGGGACGAAAAAGCCCTCGACCTGTTCCACAAGATGGAGCAGGTCAAACAGGCGGCATCCGCCTTCCTGAAGGTCCGCGCGGTCTGGCGCTTCTTCGAGGCCCAGCGCGACGGCAACGCGATTCATCTTTTCGAGCCCGGTGTCCAATCGCCGTTGCACACGTTCCACTTCGGCCGCCAGCCGAAAGAGGACGGCCTGTGCCTGAGCGACTACATCCTGGGCCCGCTCGACGGCGTCCGCGACCACCTGGCGCTGTTCGTCGTCACGGCCGGCGAGGGCGTCCGGCAGCGCTCCGAAGAGGCCAAGCAACGCGGCGAGTTTCTGCTGGCGCACGGGCTCCAGGCGCTGGCCATCGAAACCGCCGAGGCCGCCGCCGAATGGCTTCACCGCCGCATCCGCGAGGACTGGGGCTTCGCCGATCCGCCCGCGACAACCATGCAGCAGCGTTTCACCTCCCGCTATCGCGGCAAGCGTTACAGCTTCGGCTACCCGGCCTGTCCGAACCTGGACGACCAGCAGGGAATCTGGAAGCTGCTTCGGCCCCAGGAGATCGGCGTCGAGCTGACCGAAGGCATGATGATGGAGCCCGAGGCCAGCGTCAGCGCCCTGGTCTTCCATCACCCCGACTGCGTCTACTTCACCGCCGCCGAAGCCACTCCCCCACCATAGCCCCCCTCCCTACCAACTCATCGTCTGGCCCGGTTCGAGCGCCCAAACCTCGGTGTCGGTAAGCCCCACCAACGCCTCAGGCCGTCCGATCAGCGGCGGGAAGGTCCCGAAGTGCATGGGAATAACTTCCTTCACCCGGAGCAGCCGGCAGGCCATCGCCGCCTCGCGCGGGCCCATCGTGAACAGGTCGCCAATCGGCAGGAAGGCCAAATCCGGATGATACAGGTCGGCGATCAGCGCCATGTCGGAAAAGACGTTGGTGTCGCCCGCGAAATACAGCGACCGCCCGTCGGCCAAGCGAAGCACGTAGCCGCAGGCCTCGCCGCCATAGACGATCTTCCCATCGTCTTCCAGGATGCCGCAGCTATGCACGGCATGGGTCATGGTCACGGCCACCGAACCCACCTGCTGCGTGCCGCCCTTGTTCATCGCGCCGCAGTTGCTGACGCCTTTGCTTTCCAGCCACGCGCAGGTTTCGTAGATCGCCACCACCTTGGGCGAGAACTTCTTGGCCAGCGGGACCGCGTCGTGGATATGGTCGAAGTGCCCGTGCGAAATCAGCATCGCGTCGAGCTTTGAAATCTTGTGAGACTTTGGGTAAGCGGGATTGCCTTCCACCCAGGGGTCGAGCAGAAAGACTTCGCCGCCTTCGGTCTTCAGTTGAAACGTTCCGTGTCCGAGCCAGGTGATTTCGAGCATGACAGTCTTCCTCGACAAGATTCTCGCACGCCGCTCACGGCCGCGGGGGCTTTTCCCGTAACATGATAGCTATGGAGAACGCCGGTTTGCACCGCTACACAATCGTTCTGGCCGTCTGCACTCTGTTCCTGTTGGTCGCCGGGGCCTCGGTAACCAGCAACGACGCCGGGCTTTCCGTGCCGGACTGGCCGCTGTCCTACGGCCGGCTGATGCCGCCGATGACGGGCGGCATCTTCTACGAGCACGGCCACCGGATGGTCGCCACCACCGTCGGCTTTCTGACCATCATTCTGGCTGTTTGGCTGTGGCTCGTCGAGCGGCGGGCGTGGATGAAGTGGCTCGGCCTGGCCGCGCTGGGGGCGGTGATCGCGCAAGGAGTACTGGGCGGGCTGACCGTGCTGTTCCTGCTGCCTCGGCCGGTCAGCATCGCGCACGCCTGTCTGGCGCAACTGTTCTTCTCGACCACGGTGGCGATCGCCATCTTCACTTCCCCGGCCTGGAAACGCGGACCGCAAATGGTGGACGACGCCGGAACGCCGCCACTGCGAATGCTCGCGATGGTGGTGCCGATAGCGGTGCTGTCGCAGGTGGCGCTGGGCGCGGCCTACCGCCACAAGCTACTCGGTCTGATGCCGCACATAGTCGGAGCGCTGGTGGTGGCCGGCCTGGTGCTGATTGCGTCGCTATTCGTGCTCATCCAATACGCGTCGCATCCGGCGCTCAAGAAAGCGGCCCACTCGCTGCTGGGGCTTACGTTTGTGCAGGTGTTTCTGGGAATCGCGGCGTACATGAGCCGCATCACCTATACTGAGACGGCCCGCCCGGAGCCGGTGATGGTGCTGTTGACCGTGCTGCATGTGGCGGCCGGGGCGCTGACCATGGCGGCCAGCGTGGCGCTGGCGATTCAGGTGCTTCGCAACGTCCGTTCGATTCGAGTTCAATGAAGGATTACCTGGCACTAACCAAGCCGCGCGTCATCTGGCTCATTCTGATGAGCACGGGAATCGGGTATTGGTTCGGACTCCGCGGCGTCCTGGACGGGCTGGTCCTGCTGCACGCGGTGTCCGGCACGGGGTTGCTGGCGGCCGGCACCTTTACCCTGAACCAGTGGTACGAGCGCGAAGCCGACGCGAAAATGCGGCGCACCCGGCTGAGGCCGCTGCCGGCGGGCCGCATCCGCCCGGCGCGCGCGTTCTGGTTCGGCGTGGCGCTTGCGGCGCTCGGATTCGTCCAGCTTTGGCTGGGCGCGAACTTGCTGGCCGCGTTGCTGGGCCTGTTCACCCTGTTGAGTTACCTGCTGGCCTACACGCCGCTCAAGCAGCGCTCGCGGCATTCGACCACCGTGGGAGCGGTGCCCGGCGCAATGCCGCCCCTGATCGGCTACGCGGCGGCCAGCGGCACACTGACAGCCGAGGCCTGGGTGCTGTTCGCGATCCTGTTCCTGTGGCAGTTTCCGCACTTCTATTCGATCGCCTGGATGTACCGCGACGACTACGCCCGCGCCGGCATCCGTATGCTTCCGGTGGTGGAGCCGGACGGGGAATCCACCGCGCGCCAAATTGTCCTGGCATCGTTGCTGCTCATCCCGGTGAGCCTGTTGCCGGGACTGATGTCGATGACCGGCCGGGTGTATCTGGGGGGCGCGTTGCTGCTCGGCGCCGGCTTCCTGCATTACGGTTTGCGCGTTGCCCGCGAGCGCACCATCTCGCGCGCCCGCGGCGTTCTGCTGGCCTCGGTGTTCTATCTTCCGCTTCTGTATTGCCTGATGCTCGTGGATCGAGTGCGGCTGTGATGGTGCAAGTCGAGAACCTCACGCGGCGTTTCGGCGCGCGGGAAGCGGTGTCGGGTCTGAGCTTCGAAGTCGCCCGAGGCCAAATCTTCGGTGTGCTGGGGCCCAACGGAAGCGGCAAGTCGACGCTGTTCCGCATTCTGGCCACCATGCTCGCGCCGTCGGAAGGCGCGGTGCGCGTGGCCGGCTTCGACGTAACCGCGCAACCGGACCAGGTGCGCGCGAGCATCGGCGTGGTGTTCCAGAGCTTCAGCCTGGACCGCAAGATGACGGTGGCCGAGAATCTGACGGCGCAGGGCCACCTGTATGGGCTCTCGGGCGCCGGGTTGCGGGACCGGATGCAGGCCTCGATGACGCGGCTGGGCATTCTCGAGCGCCGCCGCGACCTGGTGGGCACGCTCTCGGGCGGCCTCCAGCGGCGCGTCGAAATCGCCAAGGCGCTGCTGCATCGGCCCGAAGCGCTTTTGATGGACGAGCCGTCCACGGGCCTGGACCCTGGTGCGCGCCGCGAACTCTGGCAATACATCGAGGAACTGCGCGCCGGGGGCGCGACGGTGTTGGCGACTACGCATATTCTGGACGAAGCCGACCGTTGCGACCGGCTGCTGCTGATGCACGAAGGCCGCCGCGTGGCCGAGGGGACGCCGGCCGAGCTGAAGGCGCGCGTCGGCGGCGATGTCGTGGTTCTCGAGACATCGGATGCGGGCGAACTCGGCCGCCAGTTGGCCGCGCGCTTCGGCGTCGCGCCGATTCTCGCGGGCGGGACGCTGCGCGTCGAGATCGCCAACGGTCACCGCTTCGTCGCCGAGGCGATCGAGGCCTTCCCGGGCACGATCCAATCCATCGCCATGCACAAGCCCACCCTGGAAGACGTCTTCCTCGACCTGACCGGCGCGCGCATCGAAGGCTAATTTCGGGGACAGGCTACGTAACCCCCGAATTCCGCCGCGACGAGTTCCGGCAATGTTGTTAGAATGGGCGTCAGGAGTGCCATAAGCCAGTGAGACAGTAAGGACCCAATCCTCGTTTTCGTTTGTGGCCGCCCGCGAGAGGCGGCGAGAGAGGGTATATGTCCTTACTGAACGTTTCGGGTCTGGCGTTTCGCTTTCCCGCCACGGACGATCTGTTCCGCGATGCTTCGTTCGAGATCAAACCCCAGGACAAGATCGGGCTGGTGGGCCGCAACGGCGCGGGCAAGACCTCGTTGATGCGCATTCTGGCCGGAGAATTGGCGCCGACGGAGGGAATCATCGCCCGGCGCGGCGAACTTCGCGTCGAGATGATCCACCCCTCGGCGGCCGCCGCGCGGGAGACCTCGCTGCTCGACTATGCCTTCGCCGCGCAAGCGGAGCTTGCCGCGGTGCGGCAACGTCTGGCGCAGTTGGAGTCGCAACCCGATTCCCCTGTCGAGTACGCCGAACTGGTGAACGAATACCGATCGCGCGGCGGGCCTCGCGCGGAGGCCGAGGCCAGGCGCGTGCTCGCCGGTCTGGGTTTCGCGGCGCACGAGAGCGGCCTCTCACTGAGCCGCCTGTCGAGCGGTCAGCGCGCGCGCGGCACTGGCGCGAGGGCTGCTCTCCAGCGCCGATCTGATCCTGCTCGACGAACCGACCAACCATCTGGACGTTGAAGCGCGGGTCTGGCTGGAAGACTACCTCTCGCGTACCGCGGCCGCCTGCCTGGTCGTCTCACACGATCGCGCCTTCCTGAACGGACTCGCCAGGCGCATTCTGGAGATCGAGGGCGGGCGCATCCGGCAGTTCGAGGGCAACTACGACGAATACCGGAACCAACGCTCGCTGCTGGATCGTCAGGCGTGGGACAACTACCAGGCGCAACAGCGGCGCCTGGCGGCCGCCGAGCGCGCCGCCGTCCAGCGGTCGAAGCTTGCGCGCAAGGTCGCCACGGCGCCCGCCGGCGTTCGAAGCAGTCGCGACTACTATGGGCGCAAAGCGGCCAAGGTCGCGCGGACCGCGCGCTTGCTCAAGGAACGCGTGGCGCGCGAGCCGGAAGCGGCCAAGCCTTGGGAGGAGGCGCCCATTCCCCGGCTCGACTTTTCAGCCGTTCGGCGCTCGGGCGACATCGCGCTCAGCGTCGAACTCCTGGCGAAGTCCTACGGAACGAAACGTCTGTTCTCCGAGCTGACTTTCCACCTGGCGCGCGGCGAACGCGTGGCGCTGACCGGACCGAATGGGGCCGGAAAGACGACGCTGCTCCGAATCCTGCTGGGATTGGAAACCGCCGACGCAGGGGAGATTCGGTTCGGAGCGAACGTGCAAACCGGCTACTACGCGCAGGAGAGTGAGAACCTCGACCCCGGTCGGACGCCGCTCGAGATCTGCGGCGCCCATACCCTGTCACGGACGTTGCTCGCCTGCCTCAAGCTGCATCGGGATCGCTTCACGCAGCCGATTGCGTCGCTGAGCGCGGGCGAGCGGTCGAAGGTCGCCCTGACGCGGCTGTTGCTGAGCGGCGCCAACCTGCTGCTGCTCGACGAGCCGTCCAATCACCTGGAAATCGAGGCGCAGGAAGCCGTGGAACGGATGCTCGCGCAGTATCCGGGAACGGTCCTGTTGGCTTCGCACGACCGGCGCTTTCTGGAGTCCGTCACGTCGCGGACCGTAGGGCTCCCGAACGGCGCTTGACGACTCCGGAAACTTGGCCGAGCTTGCATGGCGCGGGCTGTTGGCCAAGCGCCCGGCGCGCCCGGACCAAGGCCCTGTAACCGATCTGTAGCGGTGCGGTCATTTGGCGGTAACATTCGGGCCGCAGACCTAAGACGGAGACGTCCTAAACCTGCGTGCCGCCCGAACTCTTTCTGGTCGTGGTCATCACCGTGGTCGCGCCGGCCTTCGATTTCATCAACGGCTTTCACGAAGCCGCCAACTCGAATGCGACCGGCGTCGCCACGACCGTCGGCAAGGGCATGGTGGACCTTGACGCGGTCACGCCATACGTGATGCTGTGCGGCCTGTTCGGAGCGATTGTCTGGGATCCGCTGATCTGGCGGTGGGGCCTTCCGACCAGTTCCTCGCACGCCCTGTTCGGCGGCTATGCCGGAGCCGCCCTGGCGCGGACCCTCGACCCCGGCGTACCGATCTTGAGCGGCTGGCTGAAGACTCTCGCGTTCATGATTGCGGTGTACTGGATCTTTCGGAATTCCACGCCGCGGCCTTCAGCTACTCGCGCGGGACCAATGACGCCCGGAAAACCATGGGCATCATCACCGGTGTGCTGGTAACCGCGGGCTTCCTGAAATCGTTCGAAGTGCCGATATGGGTCATCCTTTCCGCCCACGCCGCCATCGCTCTTGGAACGATGTTCGGAGGATGGCGCATTATCCACACCATGGGTTCGAGGATCACGCGCCTGAAACCGCGCGGCGGGTTCTGCGCCGAGACCGCCGCGGCGGTCTCGATTCTGATCGCGACCGAGGCCGGCGTCGGCGTTTCGACTACCCATGTCATCACCGGCGCGATCACCGGCGTGGGCTCCATTCAACGGCTGAAAGCGGTTCGCTGGGGAATCGCCACTCAGATAGTCTGGGCCTGGCTCTTTACGGCTCCCGCGGCGGCGATCGTCGCCGCGGCCGCCTACGGAGCCGTCCGCTTGTTCGGACTCGACAAGTAGGCGCCAGTTCTCCTCAATCTGGAGGTCCTGTGTTAACCTGCGGCTCCTCTGTGCGTAACTAGCCGGCAGAGAGGAGTACGACGATGGCGCAGATGAGAACTACGTTGGGATTGGGTGTGCTGGCGGCGTGTGCTTGGGTGTTCCAGCCGTCACCGGGCTGGGCGCAGGCGCCCAAGAGCGCCGCGGTGGCCGTGCCATCCCCGTCCATTGTCACCGTGGACCAACCGGACGCCCCACGCACCAGGGACCAATTGTCGCGCCTTCTGGAACGCTATCCGCCCTCGTTGCGAGGTGTCTTGGCGCTCGATTCGAGTCTCCTGGGCAATCCGTCATATCTTGCGCCGTACCCGGCCCTGGTGGGCTTTCTGAATGCGCATCCCGAGATTGCGCACAATCCGTCGTTCTATGTCGGCGGGGGTCCGGGTCCTCACTACCCTCAGAACCGGCCCTCGCAGGTCGCGGAGTTGTGGCGGAACGTGATGCAAGTCCTGGCCGTCTTCGCCGGTTTCGGCATGGCGATCGGCCTGCTCGTCTGGCTGATTCGCACGTTCGTCGACTACCGTAGGTGGAGCCGGCTGGCCAAGGTGCAGACCGATGTCCACACGAAACTCCTGGACCGGTTTGCGGCGCACGACGATTTGCTCGCCTATATCCAGTCACCGGCCGGGTCGAAGTTCCTCGAGTCGGCGCCGATCAAGCTGGACGCCGGTCCGCGGAGCGTGGGCGCCCCCCTCGGACGGATTCTGTGGTCGGTGCAGGGAGGACTGGTGTTGCTGTCGGGCGGCATCGGCTTCCTGTTCCTGAGCGGGCGAGTTGCCGATGAAGCCGCGCAGCCGCTTCATGTTTTGGGTGTTCTCGGCGTTGCGTTAGGACTGGGGTTCGTGGTTTCGGCGATAATCTCATTTGTGATCTCGCGCCGGCTTGGGCTGATCGAGCTCGCGCCTCCGGCGCCCCGAGTCGAACCGCCGGGCGACTAGGGATCCGGAGCCCGGGTATGACGACGCGCTTCTCTTATGTTTCGTAACACGACGTTCACCGATGCCAGCCGCGCCGACGCCATTGACGACGCCGGCGCGAGTTTCGTGATGGACGAGGATACATTCCGCGCATTCTACGAGCGAACCGCGCGCGGCGTGTGGGCGTATCTCGCCCGGATCGTCGGCGACCGTCAACAGGCGGACGACCTGCTTCAGGAAACGTTCTATCGCTTTCTGCGCGCCGCCGCGACCCACGACAGCGAAGCGCATCGCCGCAACTCTCTCTATCGCATCGCCACGAATCTGGCGCGAGATTCACGGCGGCGAAGCCTGACTCGTGGCGGTTCGAACCTGGCGGGCAACGACATCGAGCGCGTTCCCTCCGGCGACCAGGCAGGCAGTACGGAGCGGACCGCCGAGATCTCGCGCGCCATGTCGCGTCTCAAGCCTCGCGAACGGGCGATGCTATGGCTGGCCTATGCCGAAGGCGCTTCGCACCAGGAGATCGCGGACGTGCTCGGCCTGCGCCCGGCCAGTCTGAAGGCGACGCTATTTCGCGCGCGAGCGAAGCTGGCCGGGTTGTTGGGACGCGCGCCGGACGGGGGCAAGCGATGAAGCCTGTCGAGTGCGAATTTGAATCGGAGGCGCTGGCCGCGGCCTTGCAGTCCCGCTGGCCCGAGCACGTGGACCCTCTCCTGCGCGCCCATGTTGCGGCATGCGCGACCTGTTCCGATGTCATCGTTGTCGCCGGCGCGATCGATGCGGCCCGCCAGGAAATGAGCAAGCGCGTAGCGGTTGCCGATTCGGGCCGGGTTTGGTGGATGGCTCAGCTTCGCGCGCGCCGCGAAGCCGCCGAAGCCGCCGGCCGTCCGATTGCGGCCGTTCAGGCGATTGCATTCGCTTGCGCGGTCGGCTTGCTCGGCGCGTGCCTGGCCGCCGCGTCGACGTGGTTTCAGTCGGCGCTCGGATGGATTGGGTCGAGCGTGGCCGGCGTCGACATCGAGGCATGGCTTCCTTCCGCGTCTGTGCTCCTGGCCGAACACGGCGCGCTGGTCCTCGCCATGGCGGCCGTGATCTTCCTGCTTCCCGCCGCGGTCTACCTCGCGGTGGGACGGGATTAGCCGCTGGCGCGGATGGGCATGGCGCGGGCGCGCTTGCCGGTGGCGTCGAACAGCGCGTTGGCGATGGCCGGCGCGATGGCGATGATGGGGGTCTCACCGCCGCCCGCCGGTTCGAGGTCTTTGCGATCGAGCAAAATCACCTCGGTCTTGGGAACGTCCTGGAACCGCGGCACGCGGTAAGCCGAAAAGCTCCCGTTGATCAGCCGCCCGTCTTTGAACTGAATCTCCTCGCGCAGCGCCGGGCCCAGGCCCATGGTGATGCAGCCTTCCACCTGAGACCGCAGGTTGGCGGGGTTGAGAATCGCCCCGCATTCGAAAGCTTCGACAATCTCGATCGGCTTCGGCACGCCGCTTTCCCGATCCACCTCGACCTCGCAGCAGGCCGCCACCACCGAGTTCTTCTCGGTGCCGCAGGCCAGACCGATGCCCACGCCCGGCCGGCGCTTCTTCCGCCGCTCGGCCCAACCGAACCGCTCGGTGGCCGCGACCAGGACGTTCTTGATCCTCTCGTTATCCAGGTGCGCGAGCCTGAATTCCAAAGGGTCCTTGCCCGCCGCTTCGGCCAGTTCGTCGGTGAACGCCTCGCGCGCGAAGTTATTGGCTGTTGCCGCAAGGCACCGATAGGAACTCTGGCGCAGCGGCGGATCGGATGCGATGAACCTCACGCGCGTGTTGGCGATGCGGTAGGGAGTGTCCAGAGCCGACCCTCCGGAGTTGTAATTGGTGAAATCCCAAGCCGCGATCGAGTTGCCCGCGTCGAGTCCGGCTTCGACTTCGATCAGCGCGGCCGGGCGGAAGTACGCCCACATGAACTCTTCGGCGCGAGTCCAATGCAGAGCCACCGGGCGACCGGCCTCCTTTGCCAGTCGAGCCGCCTCGATCGCCGCCTCGCCCGTGTGTTTGCCGCCGAAGCCTCCGCCCATGTGCGGAACCATCACGCGCACCCGCTCGGGCGGCACCCCGAAGGTCTCGGCCAGCGCCTGGCGGACGCTGAAGGGATTGCTGGTACCGGTCCACACCGTCAGACGGCCGTCCTGCCACTCCGCCACGGCGGCGCGCGGTTCCATGGGGGCGTGCTGCACATAGGCGACCTGGTACGACGCTTTCAGCCTGCGCCGCGCGCCATCCAAACCCTTCTCCACCGAGCCCCTGGCCTGGCCCTGCGGGCGGCCCTGCTCCTTGGCGTGCTGCTTCAGATACTCGAAGAGATTGTCGCTCGAGGGATGCTCGGCGGTCTTCCATCGGGACGCGGCTGAGATCGCTTCCAAAGCCTTCCGGGCGGCGAACGTGGTGGGCGCGGCGCATCCAACGAAGGCGCCGTCGCGCACCACCTTTACGCCCGGCATCTTTTGAGCCGCCGAGAGGTCCGCGCTTACCAGCGCCGCCCCGTATGACGGCGCCCGCAGCACGCGGCCGTAGAGCATGCCCGGCCGCACAATGTCGGAAGGATAGCGATGCGCGCCGGTGACGATGTCGCGGCCGTCCAGCCGGATTTGAGGCGTGCCCAATACCTTCCACTCTCTTGCGGATGTGAGCGCGGTCCCCGCGGGCAACACGGCTTTGTAAGCCGCCGCCAGTTCGGGCGAGCGCGCAAGCTGGGCGTAGGCGTAAGTCTTGCCCGCGTACACCGCCGCGCCATCGCGCATTTCCAGCTTCGCGGCATCGACGCCCCACTGCCGGCCGGCCGCGGCCAGCAGCAAATCGCGCGCCGCCGCCGCCGCCCGGCGCACCAGCGGCACGGTCCGGGGCGTCGTCGAGCTGCCGGAGGTGCCTCCGTCGTTCGGCACTCCGTCGGTATCCCCCATGACCATCCGCACGCGGTTCAGAGGCACTCGCAGCTCTTCCGCCGCGGCCATGGCCAGTTCCGTCAGCGCGCCCTGGCCTTCCTCGATCTTCCCGGTCAGGATGGTGATGAGGCCGTCTTCGGCAATGTGCAGCCTGGCTTCGAGAGCGCCGGCACCGCCTTCCCTCTGGGCTTGCGAGGGCGGCGCGGTCGCCACGATCAGCAGACCCGCGGCGGCGATTTCGATGAATTCCCTGCGGTCCACCGCGAACGGATCGGCGGGCGGTTCCGGACGACGCGGATGA
Source organism: Bryobacterales bacterium (assembly GCA_030693045.1). Lineage (GTDB taxonomy): Bacteria > Acidobacteriota > Terriglobia > Bryobacterales > Bryobacteraceae > JACQZT01. Next base: position 12,874 of record JAUYBU010000343.1, read on the forward strand.
TCTGACATGGTCCTCTCCTATCGTTTCTTGCCCGCCGACCCCACGGCGCGCCGCACCGCGGCCAGGATGCGGGGGTAGCCGGAACAGCGGCACAGGTTGCCGTTCAGTCCGTCGACGATTTGCGCGTCGGTGGGCCTGGGCTTGCTCTCCAGCAGCGCCACGGTCCGAAGAATCACGCCCGGCGCGCAGTAACCGCACTGCATGGCGCCTTCGTCCAGGAACGCCTGCTGCACGGGGTGCAGACGAGCATCCTCGGCAAGGCCCTCGATGGTGAGGATCTTCCTGCCCGTGGCCGTGAGCACCGGTGTCACGCAGGAGAAGATCGGCCGATTGTCGAGAAGCACGGTGCAGGCGCCACACTGGCCTTCACCGCACCCGCATTTTGTTCCTGTCAACCCCAGGTCTTCGCGCAGCACTTCCAACAGGGGCCGCTCGGGCTCCGTGTCCACCCTGCGCGCCTTACCGTTGACCGTGAAGCGAATAATTGCCATTTTTCAAAACCTCCCAGGCTACCGGCCGAACAGCCGCTTCCTGCATTATATGCCCGGCGCTCAGGCGGGGGCGGAGCCGGCCGGGCCGCGGACGCCGGACCTCCGGCGGGAGCGGCACCGCTCTGGCGCATAGGCGCTAGAATAGGCCCGTTGGCGGGGCGATTAATAGCTGGGGGATGGGGATTTCGCAACAGGTATCGGGCACTGCCGTCAACTTTGCGGTTTGGGCGTGTACCGCCACGTGCCCTGCTGACATCCTAGAACCCCGTTTCTGGATGGCGCGAGATCCGACACGCATTACGACCCATACTCCTGTCCCATTGTGCTAGAGTTGGGGCTGGCGATATTAACGGATGAGCGTGGAGCATGCATTGTTGAAGCCGATCCGGTCCGAACTTCATTATCGTGGGGTCTACGGCGATAATGCATTCGAGTTGCTGGGTGCCCCAGTTCCGCTCTATAGGAGTCTGGTTACGCACCTTGGGCCATTTGGTGTGACGCTCCAGAATTTGAAATTTGAATCTTCCGGGTTGGCCGATAGCCACGTCAGTTGTGGTCTACCTGAATTGAATGTCGGTATTCGGGTGCGCGTTGATCGAGTGGAGATCGATTTCTGGAGGCTACATGAGATCGGTGCAGATAGTGCCGATCGGATTGTGCTGGCGACCTGGACCGCCGTGCGCGAGGCGAGTGATTCGGTGGGCATCGCGTCACATTTTGTGGACTTAATCATGATTGCTGAGATACTCGGCGGGAACTGCTCCGCTCTGATGAATCGATACGTAATGCCGCCTGAACAGCTTGGAGTCGTCGACACCGGAGTTGCGTTCTACTCTCGGCCAGTTGAGAAAGACCAACAATGGGTAGACGTTGTTCTGGACAGAGTTTTCGGACAGGACAGCCAACTGTTCGTAAAGGTGACAATGGGCTTTAGTGCGGCAGAGGTAGCGATAGACGCACTTGCTCTTCACGTGGGCACCATCACCAACACGACCCTTGATAGGGTCGGGCTGCAATTGGGGACGGATGGTCCCAAATGACCCAGTTAGGACAACGCTCGATGCCCGCAGACTGGCAGCCTTATCCCGCGTTGACTCCACAGCGGCTTGGCGCCTCTCGCTCGGGCGCCTCTGATCTCTCATGGCTTGCGCGTTCGCAAGAGCGTGCTAATGTTGGGACCTGGCCCCTACCCGGAGCGGTTGCCAGAACTAGTCTGGGCGCACTCATAAGCTTAGGTTCGGGAGCGAACCGCGTGACGGAGTTCCAGCGGATTCCTCTCTCGGTGGACTTAGCTCTCACGGCTGGTGTTGGCAGTCAGTCCGGGAGATCGCAGTTTGCACACGTTCAGTTGGAGCCTACCGTCAGCATCTCAGGAGAAGCCGCGTGCTTTGCACGAGACCATGGACTTTGGGGCTCACTGGTAGTGATGAAAGCCCTCGTAGTACGAGGCGGGCACCGCGTCGTGACCGTCAACGTCGATTTGCTTTCAGATCCAGAGGCGAGGGGTCGATCTGTAATCTGCTTCAGTCTCCGCAGCAGCGGATCGATTTTGGATTTGCTCAACTACGACGAGCGCTTGCGGGACCTTGTCTATGACGAGGTCTCGGCAGCCGATCGGCCCTACTTCGCGATTCGGTTTGAATTTGACTAGACACGAGCGATGGATGCTAGAGACTTCTTGGTGATCGCCGATCATTTTAGAGCATCTGCGAGCGAAGCTGAACGCCGCACGAGTGTCGGTAGGTCGTATTACGCACTATTTAATGTCGTATTGGGAGCATTGTCGGCGAAAGGTGTCATCTTTCGGCAGACTCCTGACGATCACCACACTCTGGTTTCCTATCTCACGAAGGTGAAACACCGCCAAGCTGGATCTATCGCGGAGGCGCTGAAGGGCCTACGGCTAGATCGGAATCTTGCGGACTACGACATGAGAACTGCTGTGAGCATGAAGACAAGTGAATTCCTGTATCAAAAGGCCAAAGGGGCGATTGAACAATTCGACTCCATTCCCGTGACAGAACTGAATGAGATTGTTAGAAAGATTCAGGCCATTCCGTAACATCGACAGGCAAGGGCCACGATCGGCGAACTTTTGGGAGCAAGCGAGCACGCTCCTGTTTCGCTTCAGCAGATCCACTTTCAATGGCGCGGCCTGCAGTCGCCAAGTTTCCCCGGTCCTGGAGGCGGGTTGCACAGGTGCCACTAGAATCCCCGTTGGCTCGTGCGAGGAGGTGGGGCTGGAATGTTTCGGAACGCATAAGTCCCGGGAAACGTTCGAGGAAAATGGGCGTCCGCTGCTCAGCTCTCAAGGCGGCCAAGTGCTGATCTTGGGGTAACTGTTGGTGAATCCCCTTAGGAGTGCTGGCCAAAGTCCCAGGAAGTCGGCTTCTGGGAGATGGCCATCCCTGTGAAACACGAGCTCCTGGCGAAAACCGTCCCATCGCACCAGCCATTCAAGTCATCCGGCCATGTTGCGCTATTTTAACGCCTATGCCGCTCTGGCGGCTCGGCTCCGTACTCGTATTGGCTGGCAATGGTTCACGCATTATGATGGGTGCTGGAGCCGGGAGGTCCAATCCATGAATTCCGATCTATCCAGAAGAAGAGTGATGCAGGCGGCGGGCGTCGCGGGCTGGATGCCTTCGGCGATGGCCGCGGCGGCGGCCCGGTGGCCGCTGGTGGAAGGGCCGGGCACGCCCAAGATCTGCCTGGGAGGCGCTCGGGACGAGGCCGCCATGCGCCGGATCAAGCAACTCGGCGTCGACCACGTGCTGGGGGGAGGGGGCAAGATTCCCTGGCAGGAGGCCGACCTACGGTCGCAGTTGGCACGCGCCAAGGCCGCCGGTCTCACCGTCTGCAACATGATGATCGGCGGATTCGCCAACGCCATCTACGCGCGGCCCGGCCGCGACGAGGAGATCGAAAATGTCCGGCAGTCGATTCGCGCGGCCGGTAAGGCGGGGCTCGCGGTCGTCGAGTACAACTGGTATGCGCACCGCGCCATGGAGGGATACTACGAGGAAACCGGCAGGGCCGGGGTGGGACTGACGGCGTTCGACTACGACCGCATGAAGGACCTGCCCGCGCTGCCGCAAGAGGGCGCTCACACTTCGGAAGAGATGTGGGCCAACATCACTTACTTCCTGAAAGCGGTGGTGCCGGTGGCGCAGGAATCCGGCGTGCGGCTGGCTCTGCATCCCAACGATCCCCCGGCGCCCCTGAGCCGCGGATCGCAGCAGATTATGGGGAGCGTGGCGGGGTGGAAGCGCCTCATCGGGATCGTCGACAGCCCGGCCAACGGGATCACGTTCGACTGCGGAGTGACGCGGGAGATGGGCGAGGACCCGGTGGAAGTGTGCCGCTATTTTGCCAGCCGAAAACGCATCAACCACATGCACTATCGCAACGTGATCGTGCGCAAGCCGTATGAGAAGTACACCGAAGTGTTCATCGACGAGGGCCAGGTCGACATGTTCGGCGTCATGAAGGAAGTGGTGCGGCAGAAGTACACCGGGCCGATCTACCCGGAGCACCCGCGGGCGCTGGACTACGATCGCGAGCGCGGCCCCATCCGCGGCTATCCGGGCGGCGGCGGGTACTCCGGCGAAGTGTTCAACGTGGCTTACACCCGAGCCATGCTGCAAGCCGCGATGGCCTCCTGACCGCCCGGCCGGTTGAGGAACCTGGGAGCGGTCCAGACCGGTCGCCGGCCACCTCGATGGCTATTGGCGCCCCTACATCGTATCGGACACGACCTTGGTGTTCCGACGCGTCCCAGTGTCCGGATTGCGGAGAAAAAGGGCTGAAAATGGGGGCGTTGACACGGTAGGGGGAGCGGTGTATATTAGCCTTGACTGGGAGTCCAAACTGCAAACTTGGAATCCCGGTTGAATCCGTGGGAGCGTGGGGGCTATCAAGATGAGGGGTACTTTGAAAGCTGCATTTGTGCTCTTGGCGATGTCGCTCTTGTCCGCCGCCTTGTACGGGCAGGCGGTGACAGGCAGCATGGTTGGAACCGTGACCGACTCTTCGGGCGCCGCTGTCGCGAACGCGAAGGTCACCATGACCCAAGTCAACACCGGCATCAGCCGGACCATGCAAACCAACGAGAGCGGCAACTATGTCTTCCCGGCTTCGGAGCCGGGCGTGTACCGCGTCTCGGTCGAGCAACCCGGTTTCCGCATGGCGGTGAAGGAGGGCGTCAACCTGCTGGTCAACACCACGGTACGCGGCGACCTGGTGTTGCAGCCGGGCCTGATCACCGAAGCAATCACCGTAACGGCGGAAGTGCCGATAATGCAAACCGACCGTGCCGACACCGGCCGCAAGGTGGAGGCGGTGCAGATGGCGAATGTGCCGCTCGGCTACGGCCGGAACTTTCAGGCGCTGCTGAACCTGGTGCCTGGCACAACTCGATCTTTCCAGCCGCACTCGGAATTCTTCAATTCTCAGGGCGCGCTTACCAACCAGACCCATGGAGTAAGCCGGCATGCGAACAACCTGCAATTCGAGGGCGTGGACAACACCCGGCGCAGCGGGTTGTTGAGTGTGCTGATTCCGCCGATCGAAGCGCTGGAAACCGTGGATGTCAGCACCAGCAACTACGACGCCGAGCTGGGACGCGCCGGTGGCGCCGTCACCAACATCATGCTGAAGTCGGGCACCAACACTCTGCACGGCGCCGGTTATTGGTTCCACAGCGACAGCGCCCTGGGCGCCAGGGAGACATTTCAGCCGGCCAAACCGGTTACCACGTATAACTCTTACGGCTTCAACATCGGTGGACCGATCCGCAAGAACCGGACGTTCTTCTTCAGCGACTTTTTGCAGACCAAGGACCGCCGCGGCGACGGTTTCATCATTTCGGTGCCGACGGCGGCATTCCGCGGCGGCGATTTCAGCAGCGTCGCCTCCAGGGGAGTGGTCTATGATCCGGCCACGGGGAATCCGGATACGGGCGTCGGACGCCAGCCGTTCGCCAACAACCGGATCCCCGACTCGCGCATCAGCCCGATCACTAAGAAGATCCTGGCCCTGGTGCCGCTCCCTAACCTGGGTTCCGATATCCTCAACAACTACGCCCGCTCCACGACTCGAATAAAGGACAGCAACTGGTTCGACGCCAAGGTCGATCACCAGCAGACCAGCAAGGACCGGTTCTCGGGGCGTTACAGCCTCCAGCGGCCGGTGGTCACGGACCCGGGCCGGTTTGGGGCAGCCGGGGGCGGCGGCAAGGCTTTTGCCGGAACCGGCGTCAATCGCACCCAGAGCGGGGGGATCAATTACTCACGCATCTTCTCGCCCACCTTCATTTCCGAAGCGCGGTTCGGTTTGAGCCGTTATAGCAACGTAGCCGAAACCATCGATGTGGGGACCAACGCGGCTGACGCCGTCGGCATCAAGGGCGCGAACCTGGACCGCTTTACCAGCGGGCTGACCTCAATGAACGTCAGCGGCTATGCCAATCCGCTGGTCGGATTTTCGGCCAGCCTGCCCTGGGTGATCGGCGAAACCAGTTACAACTTTGTCAGCAATTGGACCAAACTGTTGCGCAACCACAGCCTCAAGTTTGGTGTGGACATCCGCCGGGGCCGCGACGACCGGCTCCAGGTCGACATCGGTGGTGGGGTGCGCGGCGAGTACCAATTCGCGAATAACCAGACCGCCATCCCCGGCTCCACGACTCTCAGTCAGTCCAACGGTTTGGCCAGCTTCCTGTTGGATGCCCCTTCTCTTGTCCAGCGCGGCCTGGCAGGCGCCATGCCCAGCTTTCTTACCACTCAGTTGTTCACCTATTTCCAGGACAAGTGGCACGTGAACAAGAAGCTGACCCTGGATCTGGGTTTGCGTCACGAGTTCTACCCGCCGGGAACTCCGGGCAAGCCCGGCGGTTTCTCCAACTATGACGCCAACACCAACAGCCTGATCGTCGCCGGCGTCGGCGGCAATCCAATGAACCTGGGGCGCAAGACATACTACACGGGTTTTGCGCCACGCCTGGGCTTCGCCTACCGGTTCGATTCGAAGACCGTAGTTCGCGCCGGATTCGGGATCAGTTGGACCCCCTTCCCCAACGACAAGTACGCCTGGGACAACTTCCCCGTGAAGCAGGTCAATGTCTACAATCCATTGACTACCTTCGGCCAGGCACAGACTGCTCCGGGCGTGTACGGCTCGCTAGCCACCGGCTTCCCCGCGGCGCAGCCGGCCGTGATTCCGCCAAACGGCGTCATCCCGGCCAACACGCCCTATTTGCTGGCGCAGCTCATCAACTCCGCCATTCCGCTGGATTACCGCGAAGGTTACATCCAGTCCTGGAACCTGGCTGTCCAACGCCAATTGCCGAAGAACTTCACGCTCGAGGCCGCCTATGTCGGCAACCACACGGTTCGCGCGCCGGTTACTTACGACCTCAACGCCTCAAAGACCTTCAATTCCGGCGCTGCCGGCCGTCCTCTGTATCAGAAGTTCGGCAAGAACACGGATGTCCTCCAGCGCTACGCCGGATACAGTAACAACTACAACAGCCTTCAGGTCAAGTTTGACCGGCGCTTCAGCGGCGGCTTCCTGTTGACCACGGCTTACACCTATGGAAAAGCGCTGGGCTACTCAGGCGAGACAGACAGCCTCTGGAACTACATCCAGCCGCGGCGCAGCTATGCCCGCCTGGGTTTCGACCGCCGCCACAGCTTCGTTCAGAGCTACGTGTACGAACTGCCATTCGGGAAGGGCAAACCGTGGCTCCAGGGCGGCGTGGGACGCTGGATCCTGGGCGACTGGCAAGTCAGTGGCGTGCTGACCTTGATGACCGGACTGCCAGTGACCTTCGGCACGACGGTCAGCGCGAACACTCCTGGCAGCAGCCAGACGGCCGACCAGACCGGGCCGATCAACGTCCTCCACAACGTCGCCGGGCCGGGCGGCTCTGTCCTCTGGTTCGACACTTCAAACTTCAAGCAGCCCCTGGACGCGGACGGCAGGACTCCCCATTTCGGGAATCTGGGCCGGAATAACTTCTCCGGCCCCGGGTTGGGCGATCTGGACCTTTCGCTGTTCCGCAAATTCCGGTTCGGCGAGCGGGTGAAGGGCGAGTTCCGCGTCGAGAGTCTCAACTTCACCAACACCCCGGCGTTCGCCAATCCCAACACTACCGTGGGCAGTGTCGACTTCGGCAAAGTCACTGGCACGCTGGCCGGCTTGGTCTCTAATCAAGGCATCGGCGGCACCGGACCGCGCTCGGTCCAGTTGGGCCTCAAGTTGACGTTCTGAGGAGAATTCACCGGTCGGAAGGGAGGCTCTTTGTGTCTAATCGTAGAATGCCGCGGCGCAACTTTCTGGGAGCGTCGGGGGCATCCGTGCTGCGCGCCTCCAGCGCGCCAGCGCTGCCCACAGTGGCGCTGGGCGCGAAGCGAATCACGCGGCTGATCGCGGGGGCGAACCCGGTCAACGGGGGCTCGCACTCGACGCCCCGCTTGAGCGAAACGATGCTGCGCTACTTCACATTGGAGCGCACCGTCGAATTCCTGCTGCATTGCGAGCGGCAGGGGATCAACACGTGGCAATCCTCTTATAACCCCAAAGTGCGGGACGCGCTGCTGCGGGTGCGGGATCGGGGGTCGAAGATTCAGTTCATCTGCCTCTGTCCGACGGCGCGCGGCGAAGATGTCTTGCAGGACGTGCTGGCCTTGAAGCCGCTCGCCGTCGTGCACCATGGCAGCGTCACGGACCGGCTCTTCCAAACCGGCAACGCGCAACGGGTGCACGACTTCGTCAAGCGGGTACACGATCTCGGAGTCATGGCCGGAATGTCGACGCACAATCCGAACCATCTTGCCCGGGCGGAGGATTCCGGGTGGGAGACGGACCTGTATATGACCTGCGTGTACAATGTCACGCGTACGCCGGAGGAGATCGAGAAGATGATGGGGGACCAACCCGTGGACGAACTCTTCCTGCAAGGCGATCCCGCTCGCATGCTGAAGCGCGTCCGCGAGATCCGCAAGCCCTGCCTGGCCTTCAAGATCCTGGCTGCCGGGCGTGTTTGTGGCAGCCCCAAGTCAGTCGAAAAGGCGTTCGCCTTCGCCTATTCGAATATCAAGCCCACTGACTCGGTCATTGTGGGGATGTATCCCGTGTATTCCGATGAAGTGGCCGAAGACGCGGAGTATGCCCGCAAGTACGGCGCGTGATTGGTCTGGCGGCGCCGCCGGCCGGAAAGAGTTCAATAGACGCAGTCGAAGCTGAGAGGCGCAACGGTATGTCATCATCCATGGAAAGTCCATCCCGAATACAAGCAAGCCGCAGGGAATTCATGGGGGCGACGGGAGTGGCCGGACTTATGGGCGCGAGTGTCCGAGCCGCCACGGCGCGCCCTAAAATTGGGTGCATGAGCACGGTCTTCCACGAGTTTCGAGCCGGCGCAAACCCGGAAAAGGCCATCGACATCATCGGTGGGGTGGGTTTCGATGGCATTGAACTCGTCGTGCCCACGAAGGAGGATCTGACCAACTACTGGACGGACGCCACCATTGACAGACTAAAGAAGCAGTTGGAGCGAAACCGGCTGGAAGTCTCTCAGTTTGGGCTATATCAACTGGTCGTGGAAGGACTCACCAGCCAGGACGCCGACGAGCGGAAGCGGAACATCGACGCTTTCGAGGCGGGCTGCCGCGTCGCCAGCAAGATGGGCGCTCCACTCATCAGGATTGTCGCCCCGTGGGCCCGGGAGCTGCGCGGGCCTTCCGAGTATCTGCCCCGCTATTACGAAATCACGGAACCGAAGCCGGGGGAGAAGTTTCACATCGACATCGCAGCCGGATTTGACTGGGACCGGATCTGGAAGTTGTACATAGAGACGACAAAGAGATGTCTGGAACGAGCAAAGCACTACAAGCTGCGGATGACGATTGAGCATCACACCCACACCATGATTCAGGTTTCCGATGGGTTCTTGAGACTGTGGGATGCGATCCGGGATCCGGCGCTCGGGTACAACATGGACATAGGTTGGACGCTGGGCCAGCGGGAGTACCCACCCCTCGCCATCTACAAGGTGAAAGACCACCTGATGAACTTGCACGCCCGCGATATCGACGGCCTGATGCGCAAGTTCGTGTATATAGGCGAGGGCGTGATGGATCTGAAGGCCATCGCCGACACGCTGAAGAATATCGGCTATCGCGGCTATATTTCTCTCGAACAGGACAAGCATCCTGGTGACCTGGTGGCGAACTGTAAGCGCTACCTGGCATTGATGAAGGAGTACCTCGCCTGAAATCATCCCCGCCCGCGGTTTTCGTCTAACCACACTTGAGCCGGGAGGAGTGATCGGTCGGCCGGGGTGATTGCACCACAGCCGCTCCTGCATTGAGAACGCGCAATTCCATCTCCGTTGGCTGAACCACGTCCGCGCCATGGATAGCTGGCGCGGATTGACTTGAGAGTAGCGGAGTATGATGGCGGGCGGCTCATGCCGCCAAGCTGGTTTCTTCGGTTCCGGGCAGGTCAAGCAAGATTCGGATGAATTTCACGAGGATTGAGGTTTTGGCGGCGGTTGCGAGAAATTCCGGGAGAGGCGTTTTCCGGATATAATGGCTGACTATTGGAGGAATGAGACGTGACTCGATCCGGC
>JAUYBU010000568.1 GCA_030693045.1 Bryobacterales bacterium
GGATGTGGGCGGGGGCCCAGTGGGAGAGATTGGCAAGGGTGCGGGAATGGACCTTGCCATCCTGGCGGAAGGATTCGCGGAGGAGGATGGCGGATGGGGAGGAGCGGTTGGGGACGGTGGCGATGTACATGCTTACATACAATCACACACAATTAATGAACACGATACATAAGACAAGCTTTACATGCCTACAGTCAAAGGCAAAAACACGCGTAACTCGTGAAGGCTCTGCTGGTTAGCTCAAATCAGATGGGGGAAGATCCGTCCGGTGTCCCTTTGCGTCGTATAGAGTGACGGACAGCGGAGCAGCCGCGCCGTTGATGGGGATCAACCGGGGACCAAAAACACTTATCGATATTGTTCCGGACGATTGGCCCGGGCGATCCACAGACAAATCGAAACCCGCCACGACGAGGTTTTGCGGGCAGCCAGCGAGCGTCGGGGTCGGAGAAATCGAAAGTCGCAAAACGCCAGCGGGCTGGTTGGGGTCCGAGTTGGCTGACTGCACGTCGCCATCCGCATCCACAAAATCGACAGAGCCGCTCAACGTGTTGGGATCCATTACCAGTTTGGAGATTACCGGCCAGGCGGACTGAATCGAGAACGTGAGGGCGTTGGACCGGCCTGCTGGCGAGACCGCCGTAACAGCGAGGTTCCCAAGAAGAGCCGTGGCGGGGATGGCCACCTGGGCCTTGACGGTGTTCGCCGTGGTTTGAAGATTTGACACTGAGATGCCCGTCTGGCCCGCAAACTCCAGCGCTGTGACAGCGCTGAGGTTCGCTCCAGTGACCGTGAAGGCCGCGATGGTTTGGCCCGCTGCACCGACGGGAGGCGAGAGAGAAGTGATGGACGGTACCGCTGTCGTGACCGCGAGGGTAACGGGCAAGGTTAGCGGGCTGTTCGCCGCTCCCGGGACGCTGATGGCTACGTTACCTGTGTAGGTTCCCTGACTGAGTCCCGCGGGATTTGCGGTTATGGTGAGGACGGCCGGCGTCGATCCGCTCGACGCAGTCGCAGAAAGCCAATTGCCGCCAGAAGATGTTGACGTCGATACGGAAAAGCCTAACGAGCCGGGCGACACTGTCAAAGAGGCGCTCTGCGGGGCCGGAAGTGTTCCGCCTGTCTGGTAGGAGAAGGTCAGAGTCGAAGGCGACACGGACATGCGCGCACCAGGGTCCGGTGCGACAGTCAGAAACGCATTCGCTGGGCTGGGCACGCCCCCTACGTCGGCCACAACTGGCAGATCGCCGCCGATCCCCGATGGCACCACGATGTTGAACTGATACAACCCGGAACTAACCAAGCCTGCGAACTCGACGGTGACTGGGGCGCCGCCAATGCGAAGGGAGAACCTGCTCGCGTCAGGAATCCGTGCTGGGGCCGGAACGATCTGCTCTGGCGCGACGGCAGGATCCGTCGGGCCGAAACCCGTTCCAAAGAGCAGCAGTCGTTCGCCCTGGGCTGCTGGCCGGGTGGCGATGGCCGTTCCCAGGAGGCCGGCCTTTCCTACCAGAGTTCCGTCGGTATGAACCGCGGCAAGGTACCGCCGGTTCTCCGGATCGAACGCGAAGAAGGCTGGCGCAAAGGTCTGTAAACTCGCGGTCGTGGACGTGCTTCCAGCCGCGTTCTTCACTGTAATGTTCACGGGGCCAACTGCGGTGTCGGAGGGCGCCAGGGCGTTGATCTGAGAGGGACTGACGAAGTATACCAGCGCGTCCTTGCCGTTAACCTGAACGCCGACGCCGTCAAGCGACTTCGGAAGATTATTGCCTGAAAAGTCGGATTGGTTCCAGACTCTGGTGGTACTGGACAACTGCGTGCCCTGGATGCTGAACCACGATCCGGGCGAGATGCCAGACTGAAAGCTGGCGCCGTTGACTACGCCGCCCGCACTGATCGCAGGAGCCACAGGAGTTGTAACCAAGGCTGCAGTTGTGTTGAAAAGGTAAACTTTACCCGATATCACCACAGAGATGTCGAATGGATCATCACCAGCCACAATGGTGATGCTATAGCGAACCTTGTCGCCAACCTTGAATTGTCGCCACCGGTCGAGATCTTCCGGCTTCACTGTCCATCCAACCGGATTGTTCATCGGCAACGAGGTTCCATTTGATAAGGTAACGGTGCGATTTGTCATGGTGATGAACGCGGTGTTGCTCTGTCCCGTGTCGAGCCTGTAGAACGAACCTTCCCAGGTCACCGGCTTGTTTCCAAACGTATTTCGGATTTCGCTAGCGGATGCGCCTCTCTTCAGATAACCGCCGAATTCATCGACAAATTTGTCCCAGTCAGTTTGCCAAAGCTCTTGTGCCCTGAGTGCGGGAGCCGCCAATACTAGCGCTGATAAAGACGCGACACGCCAAAGCCTCATGAGCAGTGCAACTCTGATTCTCATTTCCGATTCCTTTCCGGTGTTCCGTGGGGTCTAACGAATCGCAGCCGCGATCTTTGGGAACTCAAACAAGGATAGTCCCTCCCCTCTCAACACGTCAAGCGCTGAAAGCCGGCGATTTCAAGGATCGGGTGGAGGGTGCCCTCCAGATTCCCCCGTCCCGATCAGATCGAGAGATCTCGACATCTATGCCAGTCGAACCGCTTCACATCTTCGACCCTCGCCGCGACCATCACGCTCCACGACGCCACCGCGACGGGTGTCTCCATCCCCGGCATCTTCCAGGCCGCCGAAGACTTCGCGGTGCTTGGCTTCTGGAACGCCTACGACTACTTCGCCCATCTGCGCCTGAAGCACCTGCCGCGGACGGGTCTCTCCGGCCTCAAGCTGGAGTTCGACATCGAGTACGACCACACGCTCGACGGCGCGATGCGCTTCGACGCGGCGAAGTTCCCATCCGTGTCGTGGGACGCGATGACGTTCGTGGCCGGCGCAGGCGACATCCACGAGGTGCGCCTCCTTGAGCACGCGACCGAAGTCTCCGGAAGCGAGACTGCCGCCACCGTCCTCATGGATATCAGCGGCGACGAGAATATGGACGGCGGGATCGATTGGCTCCGTCTCTACTTCCGCGACACCCGATACACGGTGACCAGCACGGACTGCCGGGCTGAAACTCAATATTCCCCGTTGAAACGGCCTTCGCGGCTCAAGGCGCGGCTTACTCCGGCGGGCGACTAAGCAGCAGTTCGCCCATGGCGTACCGCAAAGCCTCGACGCCTTCGCCGGTGACGCTGGAGATGGCGTAGAAGGGGAGGCCGCGTTCGGCGGCCAGGCGCTCGAGCGAGGCGCGGCGGTCGGCGTCCTGGGCGGCGTCGAGTTTGGTTCCGACCACGAACATGGGCTTGTTCACCAGCTCCTGGCTGAAGCTGGCCAGTTCGGTCATGACCACGGCGAAGTCGGCGACCGGGTCCCGTCCGGTGGCGTCGGAAAGATCGACCAGGTGAACCAGCAGGCGGGTGCGCTCGACGTGGCGAAGAAACTGAATGCCGAGGCCGTGGCCCAAGTGAGCGCCTTCAATCAAGCCGGGGATATCGGCGACGACGAAGGTGCGGAGATCGTCCATTTTCACGACGCCCAGGTTTGGCTCGAGGGTGGTGAAGGGATAGTCGGCAATCTTGGGGTGGGCGGCCGAAATGCGCGAGATGAGGGTCGATTTGCCGGCGTTGGGGAAGCCCACGAGGCCGGCGTCGGCCAGAAGTTTGAGCTCCAGGCGCAAGTGCATTTCCTGGCCCGGGCGGCCGGGTTCGTGCTCGGTCGGCGCCTGGTGAGTGGATGTGGCGAAGCGCGCGTTGCCGCGCCCGCCGCGCCCGCCCAGCGCGACCACGAAGCGCTCACCGGCGTGAGTGAAATCGTGAAGCTGTTCAGCGGTGGGATCGTCGTAGACGATGGTGCCGACCGGGACCGGGAGTTCGACGTCGGCGCCGTTGCGGCCGGTGCAGTTGGAGCCCTCGCCGTGACGGCCGCGCTCGGCCTTGTGTTCGGGATTGAAGCGGAAGTGCAGCAGGGTGTTGTAGTGCTCGCTGGAGACCAGAACGATGTCGCCGCCGCGGCCGCCGTCGCCGCCGCTGGGGCCGCCGTGCGGCACGTACTTCTCGCGGCGAAAGGCCATGCAGCCGTTCCCGCCGTCGCCGGCCTTAATCTGGATGCGGACCTGGTCAATGAACATGCAAACGAAAGGGGCCGCGCGGCGTTCGGCCGGCGGCCCCGGTTCCTTCCGGAGGTGCAACCCGCTTACTGCTCTTGGGTGCGGATGCCGATGAACTTGCCCATCCGGCCGCGGTCGCGGAATTCGACGATGCCCGAAACCCGCGCGAACAGGGTATCGTCCTTGCCGATGCCCACATTCTCGCCCGGCTTGTACACCGTGCCGCGCTGCCGCACCAGAATCGATCCGCCCGGGACGGTCTGGCCGCCGAAGGCCTTCACGCCGAGCCGTTGCGCGTTGGAATCGCGCCCGTTCTTGGAACTGCCAAGTCCTTTTTTGTGCGCCATGCGTCTCTCCTAGGCCAGAATCTCGCCGACCTTCACCTGGGTGTAATCCTGGCGGTGTCCCTGCGTGCGCTTGTACTGTTTCTTGCGCTTGAATTTGAATACGATGACCTTGTCGCCGCGGCCATGCGCCGTGATGGTTCCCTTGACTTTCGCGCCATCCAGGCCGGCGCCCGCCACAAACTCGCCCGCGTCCCGGCTAAGGGCCAGCACCTTCGTAAACTCGATTTCGGCGCCGATTTCGCCCGGTAGTTTCTCGACGGCGACCGTGTCGCCGGGCGCGACGCGATACTGTTTCCCACCGCTCTCGATCACTGCGTACATAGGAATTCCTCTCTCGGTGTGGTCTACCAGGGGGCTACTCGAAGAGGCAGACGTACCCTCCAAGCGCGCGGCAACCAGCCGCAAAACTCCATGATACGACAAACGCCGCCGGAGCGCCACTTCGTGTTTCACTTCGTGGCAGTTTCTGGAGGATGTGAGAATACTCGGGGAGGCTTCGGGTTGGATTGGCCGGGGTGTGCACAGGGGACACGCCTGTGTCCCAGGCCATGCGATAGGTTGCGTAAGATTAGCCCGGAGTGTCCCCGGGTTCGTGAAATGGGGGACACGCCTGGGTCCGTGGACGGGCGATGGGTTGCGTAAGATTAGCCCGGAGTGTCCCCGGGTCTCAGCCCGGTTTCGAGGTTACGTAGCCTGTCCCCGGAATTGGCCGGGCGGCGCATGTTATCGTGGGGGAAGTGTCGTCATCCCCTCTGAATGTCCATCTGGAGCAGTACGACGGGCCGCTCGATCTGTTGCTGGACCTGATTCGCAAGCAGCAGGTCAACCTCTACGACATTCCGATCGCCAGGATCACGGCCCAGTACCTGGAGTACATGCAGAAGGCGCTGGAACTGGACATGGAACTGGGCGCCGAGTTCGTTTACATGGCGGCGACGCTGATCCACATCAAGTCGCGGATGCTGCTGCCCAGAGATCCGGAACTCGAAAAGATGGACCCGGAGGAGGACCCGCGCAAGGACCTGGTGGAGCGCCTGCTGGAACACGAGCGCTTCAAGAACGCCGCCGAGATGCTCCAGCAGAAGCGGATGATCGAAGAGGCGGTCTGGTCGAATCCGCAGATGGAGCAGTTCCTCTCCGACACCGACGAGCCGGGCCTGGCGGTGACGTTGTTCGACCTGGTGAAGACGTTCCAGGAAGTGCTGGACCGCGCCAGGAACCGCCCCATCTACTCGGTGGACAAAGAGGACATCAGCGTTCCCGACATGATCCAGTATCTGCACCGGGCGCTCACCGAGTCGACGCGCGGGGAGCCGGTCGGCGCCAGGCAGCTTTTCGAGCGGCAGCGAAGCCGCCGCGCGATGATCTGCCTGTTTCTGGCCATCCTGGAGCTGGTCAAGCGGCAGGCCGTCGTGCTGGTGCAGAAAGAGGCCTTCGGCGAGATCGCCTTGCGCCGCCACAAGCGGTTTGAAGAAATCTTTGCGGCCGACGAGACGCTGGCGGCGATTGAACAGGAATACAGCAAGTAGGAATGTCGGAAACCGAAAACATCACACCGGAACAGTTGCTTTTTGAGCCCGAACCGGAACGGGCCGATTCGACCCAGGTGGTCCTTCGCGCGCTGATCGAGGCCGTGGTTTACGTCTCGGACGAGCCGCTGGCGGCGGCGCAGATCGCAACCGCTCTGGGACAGCCCAGGGAGACGGTCGAGAAGCTGCTCGAAGAACTGGCCGCCGAATACAACCAGCCCCACCACGGTGTGGCGATCCGGGAGGTCGCCGGCGGCTACAAGCTGGCCACCAAGCCCGAGCACCACGAAGCCGTGCGCGCTTTCGTCAAGAGCCTGAAGCCGCCGCTCAAACTCTCGCTGGCCGCGCTGGAGACGCTCGCCGTGATTGCCTACAAGCAGCCGATTACGGCCCCCGAGGTCATGGAGGTCCGCGGCGTGCAGGGCGCCGGGGTGCTGAAGACCCTGCTGGACCGCAAGCTGATCACCACCTCCGGCCGCAAGAACGTCATCGGCCGTCCGATCCTCTACAAGACCACCAAGGACTTCCTGATCCAATTCGGTCTGAAGGAGTTGAGCGAGTTGCCGACGCTCAAGGAGTTCGAGGAGTTGGGACGCTTCGCGCTAGCCGAACCGGAGCCGGAATCCGAAGCGGGGCCGAAATCCGCGGCGATGCCGGCTGCCGAAGCGCCCACCGAAACCGAAGCGGCGCCGGAATCTGAAACGGCGTCAGTAGCCGAGGCGGTGCCGGAACCCGAAGCGGTGTTGGAGCCAATGGCAGAAATCACGCCCGGCTCCCTGACGGTCGCGGCTCGGAAGAGCGCCACCGATCCGCAACCGGTTACCGAGCCGCGACCGTCAGGGAGCGGTGGTTCGGCGGATACGGAACCGGTTGCCGATGTGCCCCCGGCGGCGGAAGCGGCGGACCCAAATGCCTGAAGAGCGGCTCCAGAAGATCCTCTCTCGCGCCGGCGTTACCAGCCGCCGCAAAGCGGAGACGCTGATGCTGGAAGGCCGCGTCACGGTGAACGGCAAGGTCGCCGTCGAGCTTGGCACGAAGGCCGACCTCGACCGCGACCACATCAAGGTGGATGGAAAGCTGCTTCGCGCGCCGCGCCGCCTGCGTTACATCGCCTTCTACAAGCCCGACGAGTGCGTCACCACCATGTCCGACCCGCAGGGCCGCCGCACGGTGATGGACCTGGTCCACGGCGTGCACGATCGCGTTTTTCCGGTGGGGCGGCTGGACTATCACAGCGAAGGACTGCTGCTGCTGACCAACGACGGAGAGTTCGCCAACCGCATCACCTCGGCGGCCAGCCACGTGGCCAAGACCTACGTGGTCAAGGTGAACGGCTATCTGACGAACGAGCAGGAAATCGAGTTCCGCTCGGGCGTGCCGCTCAAGGGGCGGCGAACCGCTCCGGCGGAGCTGAAGCTGATCCGCCGCGCCGACAACCCGTGGTACGAAGTGCGGATCTTCGAGGGCCGCCAGAACCAGGTGCGCCTGATGTTTCGCCGCTTCGGGCGGATGGTGGAAAAACTCCGGCGCGTGCGCATCGGTTTCCTCGAGATCGGGCCGATCAAACCGGGAGAGTGGCGGGAGTTGCGGCCGGCGGAGATCGCCCGCTTCCGCAAGTTGCTGAAGCTGGACCAAGAGAGCCCTTCCGAATGACATGCTGACCATTGCCGAACTGCTTTGCTCGTCCAAGACCATTGCCGTGGTGGGTCTGTCGTCGAAGAAGTCCAGGCCCAGCTTCGGCGTCTCGGAGTACATGCAGCGGGCCGGCTATCGCATCATTCCGGTGAATCCGAACGAGTCCCAGGCTCTCGGCGAGAAGTGCTACCCGGACCTGGAGTCGATACCGGAGAAGATCGACATCGTCAACATTTTCCGCCGCTCGGAATTCGTGTCCCCGATCGTCGACGCGGCCATCCGCATCGGCGCCCGCGGCGTGTGGATGCAGGAAGAAGTGGTGGACGAGGCCGCGGCGGCGCGTGCGCGCGCCGCCGGTCTCACGGTGGTCATGGATCGCTGCATCCTCAAAGAGCACCGCCGTTGGGTGCGGTGAGTTTCACTTCTCCAGCCGGAAGTTGACCTGGACTTCGGTGATCACCTCCACCGGCGCTCCGTTGAGCAGCGTGGGTTGGTAGCGCCACTGGCGCACAGCTTCGGTGGCGGCGTCCACCAGGCGCGCGTCCACCAGGCGGTTGACCGCTTGGAGGTTCAAAGGCGTTCCCTCTTTCGAGATCACGGCGCGCAACAGCACCGTGCCTTCGACACCTTCCGCTTTGCAGCCGGGCGGGTACGACGGCCGGGCCTGGGCGGTCAGTTTTGTAGCCTGGACCTGGCCGCCGACGCGGATGCGCGTGGGCGTGCCGTCGGGGGCGGGAGAAGCGGCGCTGGGCGTCCCGGATGCGACCACGTCGATGGTCTCGGCAACCTGGCCGAGGTTCAGCACGATCTCCAGGCGCGCGGGGCTGGCGGCGCTCACCTGAATGCCTTCCTGCCGGTTGAGCGCAAATCCCTCTTTCGCCACGCTGACCGAGTAACGGCCCTCGGGCAACGGCGAAAGGAAGAAATCGCCGGTCTCTTTCGTGACCGCGAACTCCTTCAGACTGGTGCCGGCTTGGGTTACGGTGACGCGCGCGCGCGGCACTGTCGCGCCGCTGGCGTCGCGCACAACGCCGCTGAGCGTTCCATCCGCCGCTTGCGCCAGACCGCAAACCGCAAGCAGCGATACGGACAACCAAGAAGCTGTTTTCATGTCCTAATGGACACCATTCAGGCGGCGCCGGTTCCCGGCACGCGGCGGACGCGCACGCCGGCTTCGCCGAAAAGCTCCTCGACTTTGCGGAAATGCTCGTCGTAATATTCGCTGGCGTACCGGCTCATGCGCTGATCGGAGACGACCACTTCGACGATGCCGGCCTGCACGATGGCGCGCGCGCAGTCCATGCAGGGCATGATCTCGACGTAGATGGTGCAGCTTTGGGTGGCGGTGCCGGCGCGCGCGGCATTGTAGATGCCGTTGCGCTCGGCGTGCTCCATCCAGAGGTACTTGGCGGGCCGCTCCAGCCGCTCCGCGACGTCGTCGCGGATGCCGCGGGGCAAGGAATTGTAGCCCGTCGAGCGAATCTCGTGCGCCGGGCCGACGATCACGCAACCAATCTGCGTGTTCGGGTCCTTGCTGCGCAGCGCGACCACGCGGCAAATCTCGAGATAGTACTCATCCCAGTTGGGAACCTTGCGAACCAGTTCACTCACTCGACGCTCCTAAGAATGGAGGGTGGGCTTCAGCCCGCGCGGGGGGGCGCCCTCCGGGCCAGGCCCCGCCGTTTCAAAATTTCTTCTTCGGCGCGACCTCGCCCTTGCGCCGCAGCGTGGGCGCCTTTTGCTTCCGTTCCGTCTCGGCCGTTTTCTTCTCCGCCGCGCGTTTCTCTTCCAAATCCTTCGGCTGCATCATCGTCTCGCGCTCTTTCCTGTCCCGGGCTTCCCGCTCGGCAACGCCGGCGGAACGCTCCTTGACGTCCAGCAGGGCAAGGTCCAGACTGTCCTCGGTGGTCTCGATCGCCTGCGTCAGCGAGAACTCGTAACGCGCCAGATCCTTGGGCTGGGAGTCCTCGATCTTCTTGAGAAGTTCGAGCATTTCCTTTCCCGCCTTGGCGACCGCGGCGAGCCCCTCGTCGACGGCGAGCTTGCGCCGCAGCGCGTCGTCGGCCACCGTGTCGATGGCCTCGATGATTTTGGTGTAGTCGTCCAGCGTGTCGTGGACCAGCACCGAGCGCCCGGCCTTCTCCTTACCCAGAATTTGCCGCACCAGTTCCACCCGCTGGCGGGCGAACTGAGCATACAGCGCCAGCCGCTGGTTCGGTTCCTGCGCCAGGCGCACCTGGTCCACTTCGTCGGCGGTCAGGAAATCGCGGCGCTGGCCGGCCGCCGGCACGGCGAGCGCAATACAAACTGCCAGAGCCCAGAGCCTCACGATTGTAAGGTAGCACAGGCCGTGGTGGGACCCTATTTCGGGGACAGGCTACGAAATCCCGAAACTCAATTCGGGGACAGGCTACGAAATACCCAAAAACAGAAGAAGCAGAAGTTC
>JAUYBU010000573.1 GCA_030693045.1 Bryobacterales bacterium
GGCTGACTGGACACACCGAATTTCCCCGTCCGCCAAGGAATGTGCCTCCGCCTCGGGTTGCAGCGGTCTTTCAGGGATCGAAGATCCCAGCTCGAGCTCTGAGACTACCCGTGCCTACTGACTGCTAGCCTTCCTGGTGGCTCCATTTTGGCCCCATTACGGGAGCCCCGGGGCCAAAGATGCTGAAACCGGGCGCGTTGCTGTCGCCAGGATTTCGCGCCGTGGACGCCCAATTCTGTATTCTCAATCTACGGCCAATTTCCCCAACTGGACGCCAGGGCGTCGCGGGTCCGCCTTCGGCTCGCGTTTGGTGAGTTTGCTGATGTGGCCGATGTTTGGCGATAATCCGTGGGGGATGCCCACAGAGCCGATCATCATTATTTTGGCAGTGCTGTTGGCGCTACCTGTCCGAGGGAAATTACCAAAAGGCAATCCTGCTAAACTCATGGCAGATGGGTAACGTGAGGGGAGAGGGGACAGGCAGGGTAGCCTGGAGCAGGTCGGTATCGCGGCGGTGACGCCGAAGGAGTTTCGGATAAGACGGCTTGCAGTGGAATCATCATTTTTGTGCTGCCTTTACGCGGCGAACACTTTCAACACCTCGTCGCCGTAGTGGTTGATGACCTAGACCGCGATCTTGCCCGTCTTCGGTTTCGGGAACGGGCGGCTGGTGGTCGAATAGATGGCGGACCAGGCGGCCTCGTCCACATCGGCCTTCAAGGCGCGCTTGAGCTTTTCATGGGGTTGGTCGGCACCGGTGAAGTAGGCGTGGCGGACGAAGAAGCTCTCGCCGTTGTACTCCGTGTCGATGAACCAGCAGGCGATGTCGTCGGTGGAATGGCCGCGGATCTGCTGCGTCGTCGGATCGTAGACGTCGACGCCGCGGACGGTCACCTGGATGGTGCCATCCTTCAAATGGTTCAGGTCGACGTCCGGCTCGCCGAACACCATGAAAATGTTGCCGAAGACGCGTTCGAAGATTGCGTCCACGTGCCTCAAGTAGCGCTCGACCGAGAAGTCCTGCGCGATCCGCTCGAGGGTGAGCAAGGCGCGGACGTCCGGGTCGGTCTCGATGGCGGCGCGAAAGTCGTCTTCCTGTTCCCAGGCTTCTATCGCCTGGGTCTGAACCACGCGGTAGGCCTGCTCGCGCAGCATGCCGGCGGCGGCCAGGCCGAGCAGCAGTTGGCCCGAGAACATAAGCGGCTGTGACGAAGTGAGGAATGGCCACGGATGGACACGGATGAAGACATGGTCCCCAGGGCCGGTCGACCTCGCCGAGCGCGGCATCCGCCCGTCCCAGGCCGCCGACCTACGCCACCGCCTGGCAGCCTTCGCCGAAGACTGGGATCGGCCGGAGATGAGTGTCTACGATGACCTTCCGTCGCGGTGAAGTTGTTCTGGATGTCCAGGCGGAGAATCTCGGCACGGGTCTGGCGCGGGGCGGGCATCCCAGCAAGATTCCGCTTACAGCGGATGGCGAAGTCCGCCAGCGCGCGGGGCTGCTGATGGACTCAATCGTAATGACCGACAATCTCGCCACGGTGCTCGACTCCGAGATTGATCGCGTAATCGGGGCGGTTGGAGATATGACGCCGGTCGACCAGGCCCTGCGGAGCACTCTCGGGCGTTTGTTGATATTGGCTGGCAATCAGTAGTAACATTGCCTGAATGAAGGACAGCGAAGACTTCAGGCGCGGCGGCATCCGGACTGGCTGCTGGGGAGGCCGTTTCCGCCGCTGAAGGCTCGAATCCCCCAAGACTGAAGATTACCGAAGCATTGAAACCAGGAGATCCAAACCATGAAAGCCACTCGTCGTAGAATGATCTCGACCGCCCTTGGCGGAGGCTTGGCCTCCCTACCGTTATCCGCTTCCAGCGGCCTCCCGGCAGCGTCAAAAGCAGCGCCGCGCGGCGCGACTTCCGCGGCGCTGAATCCCCGCTATGCCAAACTCGACGACATACTGAAGCAACCGGTGCTGAAGAAGCAGTTCTTTACCGCACCGGTCATCATCGAATCGGTCGAATTGCTTCGTCTGAACAACAGTTACCTGTGCAGGGTACGTTCGCGTGACGGAGCCGAAGGCATCTCGGTCGCTCACAGCGGCATGAGCACGTTGTTTCCCATTTTCCTCCATAACCTGCAACCGTTCTTTATTGGAAAGGACGCACGCGAGCTGGACCTGATCCTGGAGAAGGTCTACATCTTTGGCTTCAACTTCCGATATAACGGCATCTCTCTGGGCCTGCCGCTGGCCACGATCGAGTTTGCCATTCTCGAGATGCTCGGCCGGATCGCCAAGAAGCCCGTCGGTCAACTGATCGGAGAAATCCACAACCCCGAAGTTGGCGTGTACGTAGCCACCGAATGGCGCGAGAAGCCGGTGGAGGAGTCGATCGAACTCATTAAGAAGGCCGTCGCCGAGTATCCGGCCGCGCGCGCGCTCAAGATTAAGATCGGCGGGCTCATGTTCATGACCAGAGACATGTATGCCGTCGGCCCTCCCCAAAGGACCGAGAAGATGATTCCGCTGGTGCGCAAGACGTTCGGGGACAGCATGGCGCTGTATGCCGACTCGAACAGCTTCTATTCGGTGCCGGAGGCCATCCGCGTCGGCAAGCTGCTGGAAGAGTATAAGTACAGATATTTCGAAGAGCCCGTGATGTTCGACGACGTGGTGGGGATCAAACAGGTCGCCGACGCGCTCACACTGCCGATCGCCAACGGCGAGCAGGATAACAGTTTCCATGGGTTCCGCTGGCTTATCGCCAACGATGGCCTCGACATTGTGCAGCCCGATAACTACTACTTCGGGGGCATGATCCGGTCGATGAAAGTTGCGCGCATGGCGGCCGCGTTTGGAAAGAGCATCGTCCCGCACATGTCCGGCGGCGGCCTGGGATACATTTACAACATTCACTTTGTGTCGGCTGTGCCGAACGCCGGCGAGCATCACGAATTCAAAGGGTTGCGAACGAACGTACAGTTCGAATGCAAGACATCCCCCTTAAAGGTAGTTGACGGGAAGATCAAAGTTCCTACCGGTCCGGGATTCGGGGCCGATTTCGACCCGGATTGGGTCAAGAAGCACCAAGTTGTGAAATTGTGAGCTGATTCTTAGCGCGACACCAACGCGCCCTCACCTCCGAGGAAGATGGCCACGGATGGACGCGACCAAGAGGATGGCGTATCTGGCCGCGCTGGTGTGGATCAACCTCTACATTTGCCGGGACCTGTTCTTTGCCGAACACCTGGGCCACATGAACTCGATGCACGGGTTCTGGATGGCGATGGCGAGGCTGGCGTCGCACCACTGGTGGCGGCCGGGGTGGTGGCCGTATTGGGACGCGGG
Organism: Bryobacterales bacterium; assembly: GCA_030693045.1. Lineage (GTDB taxonomy): Bacteria > Acidobacteriota > Terriglobia > Bryobacterales > Bryobacteraceae > JACQZT01. The sequence goes on from JAUYBU010000573.1 coordinate 3,351, forward strand.
GATGCCGTTCGAGTGGACCTACGCGCCGCTGGTTCCGGCGTTGACCGCGGCATGGGCGCAATTGGATGGCGTCTCGACGGCTCGGGCGTTTTACGGCGTGATGGGGATGGTGTACGTGCTGACTCCGGTGACGCTGTTCGCGATGAGCGCCAGGCTGACGCGAAGCCTGGGGTGGAGTTTCCTGGCCGCCGCGGCGTATTCGCTGATGTCGCCGATGCAACTGCTGGTGCCGAACGAGACTTTTGCGTGGAGCCGGATCGGCGGAACGCACCGGCTGTACCTGAGCGTGGTTTGGGATGAGCTGCCGCACCTGACGGCGCTGACGCTGCTACCGCTGGTGGCGCTGTTCATGGCTCTGGCGTTACAGCGCAGGCGCGCGGGTTACTCGGTGGCCGCCGGAGCGGCGATGGCGTTGGCCCTGCTGGCCAACGCATTCGCGATGACGATGATCGCGATCGCCATGATCTCGTTGCTCGTGGCCTTCGGACGCGAGCGATGGAAGGAGAATGTGCTGCGGGTGGGCGCCGCGGGCGCTGGGGCGTACCTGGTGGCGTGTCCGTTTCTTCCGCCGTCTCTGTTTGCGGCGATCGGCCGGAATCAACAATTCCACAAAGTGGTGCAGTGGGAGCCGCGCTCCTTCACGGCGGCGGCGATTGTGGCGCTGGGCTGCATTGTGCTGTGGCAGATTTTCGAGTGGCGGCGCGCGGACTGGTGGTTGCGGTTTCTGGGCTACCTGGCGTGGATGACGACGTCGATTCCGGTGATGGCGCGGCACCTGGGCCGGTCGTTTGTGCCGCAGCCGATGCGCTACACGGTGGAGGCGGACTTGGCGCTGGCGCTGCTGGGGGTGTTTCTGGCGCGGGCGGTGGCGGGCCGGTGGCCGGTTGCGGTGCGCGCCGGGTGCGCGCTGGCGCTGCTGGGCATCGGGGCGGAGCAGGTGGTGAGTCATCGCAAGTTCGAGAAGCATTTGACGATGCGGGCGACGCCCGAGTCCACCATCGAATACCGGGTGGCGCGGTGGGCCGGCGAGCACCTGGCGGAGGGGCGCATCTGGCTGGCGGGATCGATGGGGCAATGGTTCAACCGGTGGAGCGCGAGCGCGCAGATGACCGGGAGTTCGTTTTCGACAGCGTACGGCAAAGTACACCAGGAGGTGTCGTCGGAGTTCACCAGCGGCGCGAGCCCCGAGGACGCCGCGAATGTCCTGACGTGGCTGAAGGCGTACGGAGTGCAGGCGCTGGCGGTGCCGGGGAAGAACAGTCCGGAATTCTGGAAAGTGCTGGGCCACCCGGAGATCTTTGCGGGGTGCGAGGTGTTGTGGCGGGAGGACGACACGACGATCTGCCGGGTGCCGGGGGCGGCGAATTCGCTGGGGCACGTGGTGGCGGCGGGTTCGCTGGTGGGGCGCGAGCCGCGGGATTGGCGGGATGTGGGTGAGGCGCGGCGGTACGCGGCGGCGCTGGACGGGGCGCGTCACGCCAGCGTGAGGTGGAATGGCACGGATGAGGTGACGCTGCGGACGGAGGTTCCGGAGGGGAGTGCGGTGTCGATTCAGATCACGCACCATCCGGGGTGGCGAGCGACGGCGAACGGGAGGGAGGCGCCGGTGGAGCGGGACGGACTGGGGCTGATGTGGCTGAAGGCGCCGTGCCGGGGGCCGTGCGAGATCCGGCTGGTATACGGCGGAGGGATGGAACTTTGGTTGTGCCGCTGGGTTTCGGCGCTGTCGCTGTTGGCGCTGGTGGCGGCGTGGCGGTGGCGGAGGCGGTCCTCGCGCGCGCCTTACTTATGTTGCGCGAACAACCAGCCTGGCAGCGCGGGTTCGGTGTAGGCCCACTCCCAGGAGTTGTGGCGGACGCCCTCGTATTCGGTGTGCAGCGGTTTGCCGCCGGCGGCACGGACTGCTTCGATCATGTCGCGCGAGAACTTCACGGGGACGGTGGGGGCGGCCGTGCCGTGGAAGTTCCAGATGGGCAGCGAGCGCAGCACGGCGGCCTTGGCCGGGTTGCCGCCCCCGCACACGGGCACGGCGGCGGCGAACAGGTCGGGCCTCCGCATGGCCATGTACCAGGAGCCGGCGCCGCCCATGGATTGGCCGGTGACGTAGATGCGGGTCCTGTCGATGGGCAGGTCGGCGAGGATCTTGTCAAGAAGCTCGAACGCCAGTTTGGCTCCCTGCGCCATGGCCTCGGGTTCAGGCTCGCCGGAACGCAGCGCGCCACGGTAGCCCCAGCCCCGATCGGTTTGGGGCGCCAGGATGAAGGCCGGGCGCCTGGCCTGGTTCTCTTCCAGCGCCCAGACGTGGGAGCCGAAGAGGTTGCCGCCGGTGTATTGCTTCCGGTTGTCGGCGCCGAGCCCGCCCGCGCCGTGGAGAAAGAGAACCAGCGGATACTTGCGAGCGGGGTCGAGCTTTGCGGGGCGGAACAGGCGGTAGGGCATCGTCTGGCCGCCGCTGCCGGTGAAGGCGTGGGCTTCAAACCGCGGGGTAACGGCGACGGCTTTCTTACGAAACTCTTCGATGCGCGCGAGGCGCGAAGCGGACATGGGCGGATCGGGATCCACGGTCTGGGCCGCGGCGGCGAGCGCCAGAGCCGGCAGGAGAAGTAGTCGCATGGTGTTTTCCCGACTATCGAAAAGATGCTAGCACAGGAACCCGGGTGGCGCGGCCGCGGGGTGTCCCCGGAATCTTGCACGCGTTCCGAGCCGTGTTCGGAGGCTGATGCCGGCGCGTCCGCCGGAACCGCATTCCGCACTTTCGCCTCGACTCCCGACTGTACCGCGCCGTGTGCAGGATCAGCTCCAAGTTTTTGAGATTGCGTCGGAAACCATCGAGACGAAGTCGGGCACGGTCGCGGTCGGCGGCCTGTTGCTCCAGTTTCGCCTTGACCAGCGCTTGCTCCTGTCGGAAAACCTCGATCAGGAACGATTGGGGGTGAAGCGCGGCGATGCCCCACGACTCCAGACGCTCTGGCCGGAAGTGGCGCAGATTGAAGGTCACAATGATCGGCGCCTCGCCGTGGACCGCGGCCGCTGCGACGTGGCGGTCCTGTTCGTCGTTCGTCATCCGGGGAATCAGCCCGTCGTAACCGGTGATCCATGCCTCACTGAAGTGAACTCGGCCATCGAAGCTTCGATTCCAGCGTGTGAATTGTCTCCCGAATGATCTCCTCCGACCATTTCGGCTCAAAGAGCCGGGGAGGTTCCGCGAGGCGCAGGAGCGAATCGCACAAAGAGAAATTGGCGAGGACGCAGGCGTCGAGGACGACGAGCGGTGCGCTCGTCATTCCTGGCCGGGAATCAACACGCGCTCATACAGGCCCGCTTCATCAACCGCCCGGCCGATTCCGCGGAGCGCATCGAGGCGCCGTTGAGCGCGCTGACGCTCGTGGAGGAAGTGCCTGACAGCCTGCTCTATCAGCTCATCGGGACTCCGATAGCGGCCGCTAGCGAGTTCTTGCTCGACCTGTCTTCTCAGGTCCGCCGGTAACGTGACATCCATGGCTGTTTCCTCACACTATTTTACGCCTGTTGACCGATGGAGCGGTGGTGGGATGACCGTTCCGGGAGCGTCCGGTTCGCGCCGGCGCGTCCGCCGGAACCGCATTCCGCACTTTCAGCGCTTCCGAGCGGCGGGGTACCCGGAAACTGTCCGGATTTGCGCGCAGCGCTCTGGAAGGCCGGTTGGGTCCAGTCTCCAAGTGTCCGACGATCCCGGAGTTGAGCATGTTCCATCTGGGTCTCCGCAAACTTCAAGCGGTTTTGCGGAGCAGGCCATGAGGGTTTGTGGGTGCGGCAAAGGACGCGAAAGACGCCGGATCTTCGGACGGCGCGGACGCATCCAATTGAGTAATACAGGCCTTTGCCGCAACGTGCAATGCCGGGAACAGGCCGATTGTGGCTGCGCGGAGGACTGGGCGGCAATTTGCCTCAGAGGGAATAGTGAACTTGTTTTCGACCACCCTCTGTCAACTCATGTTTCGCGCCGCGCCTTCCTGTTTATGCCGTTCGCATTGGCTGGCCTGGTGGCGGTCTCTTCCCGCAAGCAGCATCGGTTGCCGAATGCAGTCGAAGGGGGCTCCGGGTCCAAGGTCAAACTCGTTATCTTCTCGGACAACAAAGAACGGGAGAGGACTGTCGAAGTGAGCAAAATCGTCAAGACCGACGCCGAATGGCAGCGCGAGTTATCCGCGGAGGAGTTCGCCGTCACGCGCAAGAAGGGCACGGAGCAGGCCTTTACGGGGCGGTACTGGAACAATCATGAGGCCGGTCTCTACCGCTGCGTCTGCTGCGGCAACGCTTTGTTCGGCTCCGGCGAGAAGTTCGATTCAGGCACGGGCTGGCCGAGTTTTTGGGCGCCAGCGGCCGAGGAGAACGTCGGCAGACAGACCGATACAAGCCTTTTGATGAAGCGGGTGGAGGTGTTATGCAGCAAGTGCGACGCTCACCTGGGCCATATTTTCGAGGATGGTCCGGCGCCAACCGGGCTGCGCTACTGCATCAACTCCGCCTCGCTTAGATTCGTGCAAAAAGAATGAGCTACCCACTCCGGAGTTGAGGTTGAGTGTGTCCGAGTGGGGACCCGGTATTGGATGGCAAAGCGGAAGTCTGGGCTTAATTGAAGAGGAGGCTGGTTATGCACCCTGGGAATAGTGCGGAAGGTCCGCTGACTCCCGGTTTGGTTTTCGAAATGCTGCAGGCGCACCAGCGCACGGCGGCTCTAAAGGCTGCGATCGATCTGGATGTCTTCCGGGCCGTGGGTGACGGGCCGGGAGACGTGACCTCGATCGCCCGCCACTGCTCGGCATCCGAGCGCGGCATCCGCATTCTGTGCGATTTCCTGACGATCCACGGCGTCCTGGTCAAAGAGGGCGGGCGCTACCGGCACACGCCGACGAGCGCCGCCTTCCTGGACCCGCGCTCGCCTTCGTGCTTAGCCTCGATCGCGCAATTCCTCGGCAACCCGGCCATGCGAGAGCCTTACGACCACTTGGCGGAGATCGTGCGCACCGGCCGCACCGTCCTGCCGGGCGACGGCAGCGTGGAGCCGGAGAACCCGATTTGGGTCCAGTTCGCGGAGACCATGGCGCCGATGATGGCTCCCCTGGCCGGTCCGCTGGGCGCGGTTGTGCTGGAGGGACACAGAGGTCCGATGCGCGTGCTCGACATCGCCGCCGGCCATGGGCTGTTCGGCATCGAAATCGCCAAACAGAATCCGCAGGCCCGCGTCACCGGTCTGGACTGGGCGCCGGTGCTGCGAGTGGCTCTGGACAACGCCCGGAAGGCCGGCGTCCAGGACCGTTACGACATGCTGCCCGGCAGCGCCTTCGAGGTCGATTTCGGCGGGCCTTATGACGCCGTGCTGCTCACCAACTTCCTCCACCACTTCGATCGGCCGACCTGCGTGGGCCTGTTGAAAAAGGTTCACGGCGTCCTGCGGCCCGGCGGGCGCGCCGCCACGCTGGAGTTCGTGCCCAACGAAGACCGCGTCTCGCCGCCCATGCCCGCGGCCTTCAGCATGACCATGCTGGCCTCCACCCCAGCGGGCGACGCCTATACTCTGAGCGACATCACGGCCATGTACAACGATGCGGGCTTCGGAGGAGTGTCACCGCGCACCCGATCCCCATGAGCCCCCACACGGTGGTCCTGGGGCGCGCCTGAGCAATTCGGAGCCGGCGTGAAGGACCACACCAGGAATTGGTCCTCGCCGCGCTTTTCGGCAGCGCGTGCTCATGTCACTTGCGGGGCGCCGGACGAAGGTGGCCGGTGTGATCACTGCCCACTCGACCGGCTCGACGCGGCACAAGCCTCAGAACCAGATCAATTGATTCGCCGGGCACTCGATCTGCGTGCAGCGATGAAACCCGGTGTTGGAGTCAGCCCCGACAAGATCGCCACCGACGAGTTGTGCGCGATGCTGCCGATCGAAGAAGAGCGGGACCGGCTGGAGCGCGAACAGATGCAGTTTCCCCGCAATTGAACTCTTGCGGCCGTTCCGGTTACACGCCCTCCGTGGGGTTGAGCACTCTGAGTCCCGCGAGAGCGGCCACTTTGCCGAGGCTCTTATCGGAAGATACGAATTCGGGCGCCGCGCCACGACGCCGGAGATCCAATGCCACAGACAGTTGGATCGCATCAAGCGTTCGGAGCGACTGGTCAACCGCGTAGGATCGAACCAGCGCTTCGGCGCCTTGAAAATGCCGGCCTGCCAACGAGACCACCTCGAACCGGCCTTTCGCAAGGTCGGCAAAGAACAGTCCGCGCAGTTGTTCCAACGTCGCTTTGTCAATAATGCCACTCCTGACCTTGGTGGCGAACACAGACTGAATCTCGATCAGAGAGAGCTGGGAAATGATGAGCCGAGCGCCGTGCCTCTGAACCAGCGATTCCATCCAAACACTCCCGATCTCGGGATGGTACAACTTCGCCAGAGCGCTGGTATCAACAAAATAGCCGGGCACCTATCGTTCGTTCCGTTCCGCAATGAAGTCGGCGTCAAGTGAGCCGGGAATACTCGACAAAGCACGGCGCACCGCTTCCGGGGTCACACTGTGATCGGCTAGGGATTCGAAGCGCTCGGGAGCCTCGAATCTAAGTTCCTCGTCCGGCATGGCGTCGTCGAACAGAATCACGTTGACGAGTTGGTGCTCTTCGAGCCGAAGCGGCTCCACAGGTCTCAGGACGCCGCTCTCATATATTGCCTGGAGCTTCTGCACCATTATCTCCATTTTACGGCATTTGTACGCTCCGCAGCGCGCCAGAACACCATGATGCTCACCGAAGAAGAGCGGGACCGGCTAAAGCGGGAGGAGCGGCCAGGACAACACGCGAAGTAAATGGACTCGGCCGCTCGGCTTACCGGCTTTACGTGAGGGCGGCCATGCGGTGGGTCGAGGCGGTGAAGGAGATCGGCTTCTCCGCACAGGACGCGCTGCATGCCATCGACCGGTTGAAGTCCAACATCCTGCGACCCGGCGCTCACTTCACCGGCGGCCAGCTCGACCTCCAGCCACTGCCGGTAGAAGCCTACAGTTCAAACAGTTCGGTCTGCCCACGGGGCGGGGCGACCACCAGGCGGGTGCCCAGCGCGCGCCGCTTCAACGCCTGGTCGGCGACCAGGCGCACCAGTTCGGGATGATTGTTGTGCTCGCTCAGATGGGCCAGCACCAGGGTTCGCGTCTGATCCTTGAGGTCGCCCAGGATGAAGTCGCCCACCACGTCGTTGGACAGATGGCCGCGGCGGCCCATCACGCGCTGCTTGACGGCCCAGGGGTAGGGCCCGACTTTCAGCATTTCCAGGTCGTGGTTGGATTCGAGGATCAGGAAGTCGGCGCCCTGAAGATGGACCCGGATGGAATCGGGAATGTAGCCCAGGTCGGTGACATGCCCGACCTTGCGGCCTTGGATGCGAAACGTGAATCCGACCGGATCAATCGCATCGTGAGGGATGGTAAAGCTGCCGACGGCGATGTCGCCGATGGTGAAACCGGTGCCCGCCTGGAAGGTCTCGACGCGCGGCTGAGCGCCGCCCCATCCGATGGTGGGCGCGGTGAGGTGGGTCAGGAAGATCGGAATGTTGTAGCGCTTGAGCAGAACGGGAAGGCCGGAGACGTGATCGCTGTGTTCGTGGGTGATGAGAATGGCGTCCAACCGTTCCGGCGATTCGCCGATGGCGGCCAGGCGGTTTTCGGTATCGCGGCGGCACAACCCGGCGTCGATGAGGATGCGCGTGGACGCGGTCCCGATGAAGGTCGAGTTGCCGGCGCTGGACGAGGCGAGAACACAGATCTTGACGATGGGGGCCTCCGGTGCTTCCATTCTCTCAGGAACGCGGCAGGGCGGCAATGTGCGAAAATCTCCGCCATGAGCGGTGAAAAGCGGAGAGCGCGGAAGTTGAAGGAGCGAAGGGATCGAATCCGGCTGGAAAAGCACGAGCGGCGCAGCCAGCCGCAGGGTTTCTCCGCGCCGGAAGACGACGATGTCCCGCCCCCGCGCGCGGCGGCTATAGCGCCCCGCTTCGCCGCCGAGCGGGGACTGCACGACCTTCACAAGGTGATCGGCGACAGGGTGTTCGAGTCGGTCGAAGAGGCAAACCAATTCATCGGGAGCGCCATGGAGGGCGGCCGGCTGAAGGGGCTGGAGGACTTGCCCAAGGACGACCGGGAAATCGCCCGCGACCTGGCGTATCAGGCCATGGAAACCCGTGATCGGGACGAGGCCGAGCGCCTGGCGCGGCTGGCTCTAAGTCACGACCCGGAGTGCGTGGACGCCCTGCGCATGCTGGCCCTCGCCGGCGCCAGGTCCACGCCGGAGTTGATCGCGATGTTGCGCAACGCGATCCAGGCCGGAGCGCGCGCGCTGGGCCCCGAGTTCTTCGAAGAGAACCGCGGCCATTTTTGGAGCGCCCTCAAGTCCCGCCCCTACATGCGCGCGCGCTTCGATCTCGCCGAGGCCCTGTTGAAGGCCGGCGAGACAGCGGAGGCCGCCGGTCACCTGGAGGCGCTGCTGGAGCTGAACCAGGGCGACAACCAAGGGGTGCGCTACACTCTATTGCCGCTGTACCTGGAGGCCGGCAACCTGGAGGCGGCGCGGAAATTGCTCGCCGCCTATCCGGACGACTACAGCGCCGTGTTCCACTGGTGCCGGCCGCTGGAGCGGCAGCTTGCGGGGGATCTCGCCGGCGCGGCCAAGGCGCTGGCCGAAGCGCGGGAGTTCAACCCCTACGTGGAGGCGTATCTCACCGGCGGCAAGCTGCCGCCCCGCGAAGTTCCGGACCAATACTCGCCGCGCAAGCCAAGCGAGGCGGCCTGCTACGCCAAGGCTCTCAGAAGCTGCTGGCTGGTTCACCGCGAGGCGGTGGGGTGGCTGAGGGGGCAGAAGAGAGGGCTGGGGATCTGAAAAGGGCGGAGGGGACCGGGGTCTCTGAAATGGGGGACACGCCTGTGTCCGAGGTCAAGCGATGGGTTACGTAAGATTAGCCCGGAGTGTCCCCGGATTCTGAGCGTAAGATTAGCCCGGAGTGTCCCCGAGTGTGGTTACAGCAGGCGCGCTAGTACCGACACCAGGGTGTAGAGCAGCGCCAGGCCTCCCAGCACGGCGGTGGCGGTGAAGACCATGAGCCACTGCTGGGAGCGGAAGCGGGGCGGCAGCGAGTTGAAGAACGCGGGCAGATCGCCCGCCGGTTGGGGCGCGCGGGGCGGCGGGGCTGGCCGCGCCGCCGGCGGC
>JAUYBU010000619.1 GCA_030693045.1 Bryobacterales bacterium
TCGTCCACCTTGTAAGCCTCGATCTGGGTCATTTTCTTCCACAATGCGAAGTCGAACAGTCCCGCGGGGTCGATCACGAACATCTCTTTCAGCAGCGGGTTGAAGCGGCGCAGCACCTGGTTGCCCTCGACCAGCACCACCAGGCCGCGGTACTCATCGAGCACGGTCATCCCGTCGCCGGCGCGCTCCTGGCCCGCCACTTTTTCCTCGTCCGCCTGGCCGTTCGGCTGGGGCGGCAACTGCATCAGTTTCTCCCAGGCATCGGCGATCTTGTTGCCGTCGTCGTCGCGCGGGATGGTCAGCGAGTAGGTGTTGGTGGGTTTGTAAATCGCCTTCAGGTCCAGGGCCGGCGCCCTGGCCGTCAGCTTGCCCCAGGCGGCGGTGTCCAGGGCTTCGACGACCACGGTGGCTTCCGAGACCTCTTCGGTGGTGTGCGCGCTTTTGGGTCCATCGACGACGACGCCGGACGGTTGCTCGGCGGCGAAGCGCAAATCGTCCTTCTCGGCGCCGTTGCGGGGATAGTTGCCGGTGCGCCCCTTGTGGCGGGTCACATCCTGCAACTGGAACTGGATCTTGTCGCCGCGGGCCTCGCCGCCCGCTTTCTTGGGCTGGATCTTCACGGTCACCTGGAGCCTGGAGGCGGGCGGCGTCACCAGGATGCCGGGCAGGAGGTCGGGGAGCGGCGCGGGTATCCATGCGTCGTAGGAATCGGAGGGGACGAAGATCATCTCCTCTTCGGGAGGCGTGAGCGTCGCGTTCAAAGTGGCCTTGCCGCTGCCGCTGTAGCCATGCTCGGCCTTGCCCGTCAGCGTGACACTCTTCGTCACCGCGCCCAGGTTCTTCAGGTCGTCCTCGCTCAACTGGAAGACGTTCGGGTAGGGTTCGAAAGTCACGATCGAGGTGGCGCCGAAACACTCCGGACACTGGTCGGAGCCAGGCAGCGGCGAACTGGCCGAGAATTCCAGGGTGGCGCCCTTCTCCTTGCGCGTGATGGTGACATAGGCGTCCTTGTCTTGCGCGGTAATGCCGTCCTGGCGCGCAGTGCCCGACGAGGTGCCCTCGCGGCCGATGGCGACGCCGCGCAGGTCCGTGAGGAAGAACCGATGGGAGTCGCCGACGGTCATGGCGGCGATATTGCAGCTCTGCTGCGCGCCTATGGAACTGTAGATGCCTATGTCGCCCATGCGCCCCGGGCGGTAGGTCTGCTGGAAGCGGTGGTCCTCGTTGTGCGACCCGTCCGTGCTCCATAACTTGACCTCGACGGCAATGGTGAAGCACGGCTGCACCTTCGGCTGAGCCACCGCAGCCACCGGCAGCAGGGCCGCACATAGAATTCCGGCAGCGTGGAAAGGGCGAGTCATGGATCACCTCCGATGGCGAACAACACGAGCGTTCGGAACCTGTATACCACATGACGGACATAGTGGCCGCAAAATGTTAGCGCTTGGAAGGAAGCCTTTCCGGTTGCGCAGGTAACCGGAACTTGTCCAGGACTTTGAGACACCTGCCCGCGTAAATTGTCGCTCGCGCCGTCAATCACCTCACCGGGCTAGGGCGCGGGAGTTGCCGGCTGCCGCACCAGGCGGAAGCCGGCCTCTTCCCACTGGTCCCCAGGCTCTCTCGCGATCCGGTAGGTGAGGCGCAGCATCATGGGTTGAGTGTTGAAGGAGCCGCCGCGCAGAACGCGGAGCTTGCCGGCAGGCGGCCCGGCCGGGTCGGCTTTGGGCGAATTGGCATAGTAGCCGGACTCGTACCAGTCGGCGACCCACTCCCAAACGTTGCCGACCATGTCACAAAGGCCCCAGGCGTTTGACAGGCGTTGGCTCACCGCCTGGGCCTTGTACCCGCTGTTGCCGCTGTACCAGGCGATGTCATCCAACTGGTGTAAGATGTTCTCCTGGGATCCGGCCCGAGCCGCATACTCCCACTCGGCTTCGGTCGGCAACCGGTAGCGAAAACCATCGCCGGCGGCGTTCAGTTTCGCGATGAAAGCCAGGGCGGAGTTGAAACTGGTATTGGCCGGAAGGCCGTCGCCCGCCGGGCCGCCCGTTATGGCTGCCCACTGACGCCGCGTCACTTCGTGCTTGCCCATCTGGAATCCGCGGCTCACCCGCACCATGTGACGGGGCCTCTCTTCTTCTTCACCGGAGTCGGACCCCATCATGAACTGGCCGGATGGGATCGCGGCGAATTCGAAGGTTACACCTGCCCGTTGCGCGGTGAGGCCGTTGGGATCGACGGCGAGCGGCTTGGGCGGCGCCGCTTGGGCTGGTTTCGGCGCGCCGGTCACGGCCAGAGGCGGCGCCACCGGCGCCGGCCGGTCCCGGGAGACAAGGTACCACGCCACGCCACCGGCCGCTGCCAGAATCGCCGCAACCCCGGCCGCCAGCGCCGCGCGCGAGCGGGGGCGCGGACGGCGCGGCGGCGCCGCATCAGCCTCGCCGCCGAGCGCAGCGGCGAACTCCAAACAGGTCGGATAACGATCCGGAGCGTCCTTGCTGAGACCGCGCAGGAGCGCCCGGGACGGGCCCTCACCTACCTCTTTCGGCAACTGGTCCAAGCCCCCCGGCTGCTCGTGGAGGATCTTGTACGAGAGCGAGATCCAGGAGTCGGCTTCGAACGGGAGGCGGCCCGTCAACAGTTGATACGCGACCACCGCGAGCGAGAACTGATCGGCCTGGCCGCGCACCTCCTGTCCTCGCACCTGTTCCGGCGCCATGTACCCGATGGTGCCGACTGACGCGCCGGGCTGCGTCAGCGTCTGGGAACTGCTCAGCTTGGCGATTCCGAAGTCCACGATCTTAACCCGGCCTTGTTCGTCGAGCAGGATATTGCCGGGCTTGATGTCGCGGTGGACGATGCCCGCGGCGTGAGCGGAATCCAGCGCGGCTGCCGCCTCGCGGATCACACGGAAGATGGAAGCCTGGTCCGGAAGATCGCCACGCTGGAAGGCGTCAGAGAGGCTCCCCCCTTTGACGTACTCCATAATGATGTACGCCTTCTCGCCTTCCCGAAGGATGTCGTACACGCCCGCAATGCCGGGGTGCGACAGACGGGCGGCGGCGCGTGCCTCGCGAAAGAACCGTTCGCGCGCCTCCTCGGATTGCGCGCCCGCTTCGCCAGGAAGAACAAGTAGTTCCTTGATCGCCACTTCCCGCTGGAGTTCCGGGTCGTGTGCCCGATAGACGATTCCCATCCCCCCTTTCCCAATCTCGCCCAAGATCCGGTACCGCCCTAGAAACTCCATGGACCTATTGCAGCGCGCCACCGCGCGCCTGTCAACCGGAACCGCCAAGTCTCCAGGAACTTCGCATAGCGGCCTGAGAACCCCATTGGCGGGCCGGAGGGACACGGGAAGGACTGGCAGGGTGCCCGGCGGGAGATTCGCAACCCGGGTTGCAGCAACCAGCGGGGCTACGCCGGGCAGTTGGACGCCCCGGTGGACTGGGGATGGGAATAGGGGAGCGATTCCGGGCTGCAAACATATAGCCACGGATGGACACAGCGCGGCGGAGCCGCAACCAAAATGCCAAGTCAGAGGCCAAAATTTCAAGCCGCCGATGAACGCGGATCAACGCCGATGACTGCACGGATCGGCGTTCGTCGGCGTTCATCAAGTTTCTTATGCGGCCAACTTAACGATTCCGCGGCCGATAGCCGAAAATCTTTGCAGCGCGCAAAGAAAATGAACGTTAGTAGTACGGATGGATGCGGCCAACGTCGAGCATGCCGCCAGGCACCGGGCGACGCCCGCCGAAGTCGAGCAGGTGTTCGCGAACGAGCCGATCTGTGTTTCGGGCGGACGAACGCGGGCAGGTTGCTCACCGTCATCTACACTGAGCAACGGGGCAAGATCCGGGTCTTCGGCACTCGCGAGAAATTACCCAGGTTTGCTCGCCAAAAGTGACCCACCACTTGCCCCAGACACAGGGCGCTGATGCGAGGTTCCCGGACCAGGCTGAGAGGATCTTGCCCGCGGGCAAATCGCGGCGGCACCGCGCA
>JAUYBU010000061.1 GCA_030693045.1 Bryobacterales bacterium
GTGGCGCCGCCGAGCCACACGACCACGATCTTCTCCTTGATCCTGGGCTCCAACAGGATGGCCGAGGAGACGTTCACCGGGCAACCGACGGTCAGGACGTAGAGCGGGGCCGTGCGCGGCTGTAGCGCTTTCCGGATGAGATCGCGCGCGGCGGGGCTGTCGACGGGCTTACCCGCGGCTTGCATGAAGCGGTCCGAGCCCTGGAAGGCGAAGCCGTCCTGCTTTCGCCCCAGGAACTTCAGAATGCGGAGGATTTCCTGGTAGCTCTTCTGCATGCCGTCGCCGGCGCTGGTGGACCGGGCGTTCAGGTAGGGAGCCGCGTACAGCGCCTCGACTTCCATACGGTCCGGAGAACGGATGCCGTAGGCCACGGCGTACTGGTCGTCGATCTCGTTGTAGGTATCGGTGTCGATGACGACCTGGCATTTGCCCGCGGGGAGCTCGAGCAGTTTCCGCAGTGCGGCGTCGCGGCTCGCGTTTTGCGCTAACAGCGCGCCGGGGAGGCCCGCCGCCATGCCCATCAAGCGCCGGCGGCTGGTGCGCAGAGGTGAGTTACTTTCGTTCCACGTAGACAAAGTGGGCTCCGTTCGCCTGAGATGATCCGTCGGCAATAAATGGACCATACCAGGCTGACGCATTTTATTTCAGGTGGACGGGCTGGGTGAAGGCGCCGTTGCCGGCGGAGTCCCAGGCGGCGAAGCGGACCCATTTCTTGTTCGCGGCGGCGAGGGGGATTTTGAAGCGCTCGGTGCCGAATGGGGAGCGGTCGGTGGCGGGGATGATCTGGCGCTGGGTGGTTGTGCCGTCGCCCCAGACCAGTTCGACGAACTCGAGCGGAAAGGTCCACTCGATCTCCGCGGTGATGGTTCTTTGCGGGCCCGCGCCAGCGACGGCGAAGTTGCGGATCAGCACTTCGCCACTGGTCACGAAAAAGTTACCGGCTCGCATGGCGGTCAGTATTGGACCCCAGTCTTCGTTAAAGCGGGGCACGCGATCGAGCTTGATGTAGTTGACCAGTAAGTGCGGGTAACTTTCGTCTTCCGGATACTTGGTGTAAGTGTCGCCCTCGGCGACGACATACTTCGCACCGGCCCAGTTATTCATGTCGTCGAAGGCGCCGAAGCAGCGCTTCTCACACAGACGCTGCTCGGATTGATCGACCGGCAATGACTGGAACGCGCCGCCCAGGTATTGCTCGCTGCGGAAGTGGACCGTGTCGCGGATGGCGTCCGGATATCCGTCCGAGCCTTTGGTGCGCGCGTGCGCCTGCCACACCAGGCCACCCTCGCGGCGGAGCATTTCGAGTTCGTCCACGGCCGACCCAACGTGGTATACCTTCCCGTAGCCGGGGCGGTCTTCGACCAGCGGCTGTCCCGCCGCGCGCGACATGATCCAATAGACCGGGCGCGGGAAGATGGCCGAGTAATGCGCCCCGAAGTAAGCGTTGGGCTCTTCGCCGGGCATGATCAGGAAGCCGTCGTCCGAGTTTCTGATGCAGCCTTCGAAGTAAGTCTTCTGCTCGGGCAGGCGCAGCGGGCCGGGGTCTTTCGGATGACTGTCGGAATGGAAATCGGACATCATGGCGATGTTGATTCCCAGCGCGCGAAACACCGGCACCCAGGGGGGCTGAAGGTCGAGCGTGCCGGCGTCCGACAACTGCTCGCTGAAATGGGTGTGGAAGTGACTGACCGCGACCTGATAGCCGGCCAGCGGCTTGTAGGTGTCTTCGTGGGTGAAGCGGAGCACCGCCGCCTGGGTGGCGCGGCCGTCTTCGGCGCTCAGGTAGAAATAGACCGGCATGCGCTGCCAAGTGCCCGGAGGCGCGTTGTAGAGCGCGAAGTTGCCCTCGGCAAACTGGCGGGACTGGGCCACGCGGCGTTCCCAGAGTTCCTTGGAGAAGCCGTAGCGGCGGTACATCTCTTCGCGGTCGGGCTGGCGCACGCCCACGGCGAAGGACTGCTCGTCGTCCTTGCGGTAGTAGACGTAGCCCAGGTTGATCTCGATTTCGCGGGCGAAGAAAAACTTGTGGGGCGGCGGGAAGAATGCCAGCGATCCGCCGCCGCGTTCGACGACGGCCAGGCGATTTCGGGCCCTGAGGGCGAACGGGTCGTTGTTCGGCTTGCCGCCGAAACGATACTCCTGCCACGCGCGCGCCGTGTCGCGCCAGATCACCTTCGCGCCGGCGGTGGCGAATCCCTTCAGGCCGCCCTCGTACTTGTAGGCCACCGATGGCTCGCCGGTTTTGGCGATGGCTTCCTGCCGGAGCAGGTTGGTTCCCTTGTAGACCGTGAACATCAGCTTGCCCGAGAAAATACCCATCGCCAGGCCGGGGAAGGAGACCTCCAGGCGCGCGCCGTCGGACTTCACGTGGCAGCCCGAGGCGTTGTAGGTGGCGCTGGCGCGGCGGATCTCGTCGGGGCTGCGCGGAAGGCCGGGATTGGTTCCGGCGCGTCCGGGAACGCTCAGCGGCGCGTCCCAGAAGACGTTCCACTTCTCCTGTTCGAGCACCTCGGGGGTGATCTCGATTTTCAGTTTTCGAAGCGGCGCCAATTGCTGTTCGGAGACGCGCCGCCGGCCGGAGGTGACGCGGAACTCGGGCTGCAGGTCGCGGCCCAGCACAATCCAGGCGCCGCCGGCCTTGCGGGCGGCCAGTTCGCGGATGAGCGGTTGCCCTTTCTCGATGCCGAGAACCGCGCGCAACTCCTGTCCGCCCTCGCCTTGCCAGGCGATGCGCAACAGGTCGTTATCGATGTCGGCCCGCAGGCCCGGCTGGGGCTTGTATGCGGCCAGGTCGCAGCTCAACGTCTGGCCCGCGGCAAGTCCGGCGCACAGAAGGCTGGAAAGCAATGCGAAATGTTTCATCGAGTTCCCTCCTAGTGACCGCTCCCTCACGGTCGCGGCTCGGAA
>JAUYBU010000070.1 GCA_030693045.1 Bryobacterales bacterium
TTGGCGCCGCACTCGGGGCAGAACTTGACGCCGGGCGTGAACGCCGCACCGCAACTGGCGCACGCCGATTTCGCCTGTACCTTAGCGCCGCATTCCGGGCAGAACTTGCCGCCCTGGGTCTGAGCGCCGCACTGCGGACAGGAGGCGGTGACGTCCTGGGTCAGGTCCAGATTCTTGGTGAAGTCGACTTCGGTGGCCTTCTGCCAGACCTGGTCCTTGGTGGCCTGCGCCTGGGCGGCGGCCATTTCCTGCTCCAGGTTGGGCGCGCACTCCAGGCACAGCCCGCGCTTGGGATTCCAGCACACCTCCGGGCATACCCACTTGCCACAGCGATTGCACTGGCGGAACTGCTTCTTCACCTCTTCCACGGCCGTGCGCAGCGCCTCGTCGTGGGCCTTGCCCCCAACCGTGCGCTGGATCTCGTAAGCGCTGCTGCCGGCGCTGCGGAAAGCGCCGCCGAACAGGTTCCCGGCCGCGTTCAGAAGCCCGCTGGCCATGCCGGTCATCGAGGTCTGGAAGCTCGACAGGTAGCCGTTCCGGCAGCGGTCGCAGTAGAACTTAAACTGGAAACCGCGATCCGTGGAAAGGTCGTCGTGGTTTTGCGTGAATCGGATTATGCTCATGAAATTCGCCCGTACAGCGATTCTACCATTCGGGGAACGTGGGGAACGTGGGGACAGACGGGACGTTCCCCGGTTACCTAAACCGGGGAACGTCCCGTCTGTCCCCACGTTCCCTCATTTCAGCGCGATCTTGAGAGTTTGGGCGTAGTCGCAGGGCTTGGCATCCGGCAGATTCACCGTGAGACCGTCGGCGCCCGGCTTCCACTGGAGCTTGCCTTTGTGCCCCAGCAGACTGACCGAGCCGACCTTCAGGCTTGGCAGCGACTTGATCGTCGCCGTCTTGCCGGGCCATTCCAACAGCATCGCGTAAAGCGTGTTGCCCTTGCGCGTGAAGCGGATGTCGCCGGCGATGAACGGCTTTTGCTTGCGGTCCGTGAAGCCGCCTTTGAGCACCTGCGTCGGCCCTTCGCCGAAGACCTTCCAGGGACGCGTTCCGTAGATCGCCTCGCCGTTCAACTGAAGCCACTTGCCCATTTCGAGCAACAGCTTCTGCGCCTGGTCGGGAATCGTGCCGTCGGCGCGCGGGCCGATGTTCAGCAGCAGCAGCCCGTTTTTGCTAACGATGTCGATGAGGTCGTCCACCAGCGAATTGGCCGAGCGGAACTCCTCATTCTCGATGTAGCCCCAGGACCTGAGGCCGATCGACGTGTCGGTCTGCCAGACCATGGGCCGGATGGCGTCGAGCTTGCCTCGCTCGATATCCAGCACCGCCGTCTTCTCCGGGAAAGCCTTGTTCTTGTAGTTGATCGCCACGCCGCCGCGCTTCCATTCGACGCCGCGGTTGTAATAGAAGGACGCAAAGCGCTGCAGGTAAGGCTCGAAGACCGGCTCTTCGATCCACCAGTCGAACCACACCAGCTCGGGTTTGTATTTATCGACCAGCTCGCTGGTGCGAGCCAGCCAGTCGTTCAGGTAGGCCCGGTCGGGTTGGTTGTCGCGCTTGGCGCCCGGCAGACGCCTGGGCTGCGCGGGGCCGTACAGCCCGGCGTAGCGCGGGTCCTTCACGTCGGAATCGAACTTCATCCCGCCGTCGAAGAACCACCAGTGCTCGGCGCGGTGCGAGGAGGCGCCGAAACGCAGGCCTTGCTTGCGAACCGCGATGGCCAGGTCGCCCACCACGTCGCGCTTGGGCCCCATCTTGGCGGCGCTCCAGTCGGTGAAGGAGCAGTCGTACAGCGGGAAGCCGTCGTGGTGCTCGGCCACCGGCACGACGAACTTCGCGCCGGCGTTCTTGAACAGCGTGGCCCACGCGTTGGGGTCGTACTTCTCGGCTTTGAAGCGCGGGATGAAGTCCTTGTAGCCGAACTTGGATTGCGGCCCGAAGGTCTTCACATGGTGCTGGAAGACCTCGCGCTCGTTTTCCTGAAGGTACATCCGGCGCGGATACCACTCGTTGCCGAAAGCCGGCACGGCGTACACGCCCCAGTGAATAAAGATGCCGAACTTGCCGTCTTCATACCAGGCCGGGACCTTGGTGTTCTCAAGCGACTGCCATTTCGGCTGGAACGGGCCCTTGGCGGCCACCGCGTCCACCGTCTTGAGCGCGTCCTCCACCTTCTTCTCGTAAGGCTGTGCCCACGAGACGGCGCACAGCGCCAGAATCAGAATCACGGTCTTCTTCATTTCAGCTCCTAATCCGTGTGGAAGACTTCTTCCATTTCGGCCCACCACTCGCCCGGCTGGCGGGTTTCAATCGGCTGCTGCATCGGGCCCATAATGGCCCACCACTCCTGCGTCTTTGCGTCGGCGGCCATCCGGGCCATGTCGGCCGCGTGGTCGGTGCCGTGGTACTCGTAGTAGCCGAACATCACGCCGTCTTTGAGGTAGATCGAGTAATTCCGGATGTTGCATTTCCGGATCATCCCGAGCACCTCCGGCCAGACCGCGGCGTGGTAGGCCTTGTACCGCTCCACCGCTTCGGGCTTCAACCCGATCGTCCATCCGTAGCGTTTCATAGCGATATCCTCAACGCCGCCGCGTAGTCGCAGGGCTTTTCACGCGGCATCTGAACCACCAGGCCCTTGTCCGTTCGCGACCACTGGAGGGGCTCCTTCACGCCCAGCATCTCGACACGCGCGATGCTGGCCTGCCCGGCGAGCGAGGCGATCACCATCTGCTTCTCGGGCCAGCCCATGCAGATAGCATAGAGCGTCTTGCCCTTGACGGTGAAGCGGAAATCGGAAGCCGTGTAGCCCTTGAAGTTCCGCTCGTTGAAGTGGCCGCTTTTTTCCTGCCGCGTCGGCCCCTCGCCGAAAATCTTCCACGGACGAGTGGCGTGGATGGCTTCGCCGTTGACCCCCATCCACCTGGTGATGGCTTCCAGCACCTGGTCCTCTTCCGGGTCCAGCGTCCCGTCGGGCCGCAGCGGAAAATTCAGCAGCAGGTTGCCGTTCTTGCTGACGATATCGGCCAGCATGTGAACCACGATCCGCGCCGTCTTGTAGCGGATCCCGCGATTGTAGTACCAGGTTCCGATACAGGTGTCGGTTTGCCACGGCGCGGGGTAGATGTCGTCGACCACGCCGCGCTCGATGTCGCGCACGCCGATGCCTTCCACGTACTCGCCGTGTTCGTCGTCGTTGGGCTTTTTCAGCGTGTAGACCGCCTCCAGCGCGCCGCCGTGTTGCCGCATGTTCGCGTTGTAGTAGTGCGCCAGGAGGCCGCGGCCCACTTCGCCGAAGGGGACCGCCCCGTCGGTGTAGAGCAGGTCGGGACGGTGCTGGTCCACCAGGTCGGTAATGCGCCTGGCCCATTGTTGCTTCCACCAGTCCGGCGGATTCTTGGGATAGCGCGAGTTGGTGTCGTCGTGCTTGGGGAAGTAGAGCGATTCGTACTTGGGATCGTTGCCGTCGTAAGGCACGCCCTGTTGCGGGCCTTGCTTGTCGGCGCCCTTGTTGACGTTGAACCAACTGTAGCTGCGCTCCAGGTGCTCGGTAACGCCAAACCGCAGGCCGTGGTTGCGCGCCGCGCGGGCGAACAGCCCGACGATGTCCTTCTTCGGGCCCACCCGGGCCGCATTCCAAGTGTGATGTTTCGAATTCCAGATATCGAAGTTGTCGTGGTGCACGCCCATCGAGACGAAGTACTTCGCCCCGGCGGCCTGGTAGCGCCGCAGCAGGTTCTCCGGATCGAACCTCTCGGCCTTCCAGAGTGGCAGGATGTCCTTGTAGCCGAACTTCGAGGGATGGCCGTAGTGCGCGACGTGCCACTGGTACTGCGGGCTGCCCTCGATGTACATGTTGCGCGCGTACCAGTCGCCCTGTTCGGGAACGCATTGAGGACCCCAGTGCGCCCAGATTCCGAACTTGGCGTCGCGGAACCACTCCGGGCATTGGAACTGCTTCAGCGATTCCCAGGCGGGCTGAAAGGATTTGGGCGCGGCGGCGCCCAGCGCCAGAGCGGGGGCGGCCGCCTGCAGGATCGATCTCCGGGTGAAGCGCATGGTTCTCCTCGCAAGTAATCGATATAGTAACGGAAGGGCGATTCTATCAGATCGGCGAAATGCCCGCAGAGAGAGTGCTCGGCCGAGCTTGACAGATCGCCGGAATGTCCGCTAGAGTTATCGATCAATGGCCTCGCGCGGTGGCGCCGATCGCCAGGAATGTTATTGGCTGGCAAGGAACGAATGGCCGTCCGCATGAAAGACATCGCCCGCGACCTGGGCGTCTCGGTGGTCACCGTCTCGAAGGTGTTGCGCAACCACAGCGACATCGGCGAGGAGACCCGCGAGCGCGTGCTGAAGCGCATGAAGGAGCTGAACTACCAGCCCAACCTCGCGGCGCGCGCGCTGGTCACCGGGCGGACTTCGATGGCCGGCCTGATTGTGCCCGACCTGACGCACCCGTTCTTCGCGCAAGTCGCCAAGGGGTTGTCCCAGGGTCTGCGCAAGAAGGGCTACGGCCTCATTATCTCGTCCTCGGAAGAAGATCCCGAACTGGAGCGGCGGGAGATCGAGCAACTCCTGGCCCGGCGCGTGGACGTGCTGATTATCGCCTCGGCGCAGTGGACCGTCGAGAGCTTCCGGCGCATCGAGGAGTGCAAGACGCCCTACGTGCTGATCGACCGCCAGTTCGCCGGCCTGGCGGCGAATTTCGTGGGCGTCGACGACGTCGCGGTGGGCGCCATGGCCACCGGGCATCTGCTGGCGGCCGGAGCGAAGCGGGTTGCGCACATTCGCGGGCCGGAGGTGAGCACGGCGCTCGGACGCGCCGAAGGTTACCGCCAGGCGCTGGCGGCGCGCGGGCTGGCGCCGCTGGCCGGTTACGTGGCCGCGGGCGCCTCCGGCGACGACCGCGGCGATGTCAGCGGCTACCAGGCGATGCGCCGGCTGCTGGCCCTGGAGCCGCGGCCGGACGGAGTCTTCTGCTACAACGACCCCATCGCCATGGGAGCGCTGAAAGCCATCCTGGAAGCCGGGCTGAGAGTGCCCGAAGACGTGGCCGTCGTCGGCTGCGGCAACGTGCTGTACGCGGAACTGCTGCGGGTGCCGCTGTCGAGCGTGGATCAGGACAGCGCGTCGATCGGGAAACAGGCCGCCAGGCTGGCGCTGAGCCTGGTGGAGTCGAAGACCCGGCCGCGCCCCAGAAGCGTGCTTGTGAAACCGACCCTGGTGGTCCGGCAGTCGAGCCTGCGGCAAAGCGTCTGAGTACGGCACGCTATACTTGGAACTTGCACCCAGCCGGCCACTCGCTCACGCGCGTGGCTCAGTAACGCTTCCGAGCCGCGACCGTGAGGGAGCGGTCCTGGTTTCCGAAAAAGGAGAGATTGTGAATCGAACAGCCGTAGTGGCCGTGACAGCATTGTTTTCATGCGCACTCATCGCGCGCGCCCAGGAGCCGGCCAAGAACAGCGCCGAGTTCCGTAAAGCATTTCTGGAGAAGTTCCAGCGGACCGGTTTGAGCACGGCGCCGGAGGACGCCATGATGCTTCGCATCCTGATCGAAAGCGCGAATGCCAAACGGGGGATCGAAGTCGGCGTCGCCGCCGGGTTCGGCGCCATCAACATGGGCATCGGCTTCGAGCGGACCGGCGGCCATCTCTACTCGCTGGAGATCGATCCCAAGCGGGCCGAGGATTCGAGACAGAACGTGGCCAAGGTCGGCCTGGAGAAGACCGTCACGGTCATGGAAGGCGACGCGCTCAAGCTGCTGCCCGACCTCAAGGGCGAATTCGACTTCATCTTCATCGACGCCAACAAGCCCGACTATATGAAATACCTCAAGGCGATCGAGCCCAAGCTGAAACGCGGCGCCGTGGTCGTGGGCGACAACGTCATCGTCTCCGCCAAAGCCATGGCCGACTTCCTGAGCTACCTCCAGACCAGCCCCGACTACGACACCGTCATCATCCGCGCGTCGATGGAGAAGAAGGACGGCATGTCGATCAGCTACAAGATCAAGTGAAGTCAATGGGCGGCAATGGCCGCCATGCGGATGGGGGCGGCGGCCCGACGGACTGCTTGCGGCACCTCGGCGAAGCCGCGAAGGAATTTGGAATTCGCGCGACCCCGCCGGGCGCCATCTGGGGAGCGAGATATGACAAGGAGTAATGTTGCACTCCGGCTTCAGACTTCGCTGTTGGATGAAGCCCGGCGCGTAGCTCAATCCGAAGGTGTCGCCTTGTGAACCAGTTGATTAACATTGCGGTGGCGGAGAAACTGTCCGCGTTGCGCACGGAGGAGTACTTCCGCGAACGGTCCGGCCGTGCCAGCATCGGAAGGGCTAAGCGAACTCTAAGACGCGCGGGGAAAGGCAAGCCTCCGTTGCCGGGCGACGAAGTACAGGGTAGTAGGTCAGTTTGAGTAGCTGAGACCAGGACGGAGGGACAGATGAGAGCTTTTGAGTTTCATGAGGGAGAAGTCGGTGGAAGACTGATCGTGGACCTTGATTTTGTAGTGATGTTTCAAGAAATCCCTTCCGAAGGACGCACTCTTTGGAGCGTGAGTTTCTCGGGCGGCGGCATCGTGTATTTGACCAAACCAGCCTTCGACAGAATCTTGCTTGCGTGGAAATCAAACTGACCCATTAGCCACCATCCGGTCACTCTCTGGAGAGCGACCGGAGAGGAACGACGATTGTATGAAGAACGCGCCTAAGTCAAAACGCCCGATTTCGGCCGAGGCGATCGCACGGCAGGCCGATCGAGGCAAGGATGTCTCGAAGCACTTCACCAACCAGGGCAGGATAGTGTCTCCCGTTTTGAACGTGAGCTGGGCAGGCAGTGATCAAGACCCTGGTGCGTCAGGCGCTCGACCAACAGCACCTGGCGCGAAAGACTCGGGAAACAAGCTGACGGGAAGTTCAGCAGGTGGTCACTTCCAGGCCGGCCCCGGGTCAGCGCCTCCGGTGGGAAAGTCTCACGTGACCAGCAACGTCAGGCGGCCGCTCTCACGGCTTCGCGGCGTGGGCTTGACGATGATTTGAACATCCCGCCCCAGGCGGGTGAGGCAATCCAGAAGGCGCCGCTCGGAGGTACCACGAAACCGGCCCTTCAGCAGCGCCGACACCTTCGGCTGTGTGAGCCCAAGGATTTCCGCCGCTTGCCCTTGAGTTAGTCCCCGCTTCTTGAGGATCTCCGCGATCTTGGTGACCAACTGGGCCTTGATCACCATTTCGTCGCTGTCGGGGTACCCCAAATCGGCGTAGACGTTTCGGCCGCCCTCTTCGACTGAAATGCCGTTGATGACTCGGCGCTTGGTCATGGCTCCAACTCCTTGGCGAGGTGTTCGGCGGCCTTCAGCCGCTCCCGGATCAAATCCATATCCGCGCGGGGCGTAGCGCTGCCCCGTTTGGGGTGTGGACAGCTCGATACGTGTTGCCTTCCCAATGGTCCACAACTTCCAGGACACCAGCCGACCCGAACCCCGTGAGAGGTTTGGCGCAGTCATGCTTCTTACTGGCTTCACCTGAACCAGCCTCTCCTCGATTATACCCAGATTGGTATAACCCGTGTTCCGGCGGACCGGCCGGAGACGGCGCGCCGCGCGGAAGCTCGCGCTCCACGCTATGGTCCGAGATGCCGATTATCGCCGCGGGCGAACCTCAGCAGGTGGTCACTTCCAGGCCGGCGTGGTTGATTTCGAAGTCGAAGAAGCGCGAGCGGTCGTTCAGCGGTTCCAGTTCGAGCATCTGGCGCACGCGCGCGGCGGCTTGCGGCGACTTACAGATCATGAACAGAAAACCGCCGCTGCCGGCGCCCGAGATGCGCATGCCGTGAACGTGCGGGCGCACGCGCTCGAGCAGCAATTCGATGGCCGGGTTGGTGACTTCGCCGCACAGCTCCTTTTGCAGGCGCCAGGCCACGTCGACGTAATGGCCGAACATCGGAGCGTCCTTGCGGGCCATGGCGTCGGCGACACAACGCGCCACCAGGTGCTCGTGCTCGAGCGTTTTCATGATGCCGCGATTGCGGTTGAAATAGCCGCCGACAATTTGCTGCAAAATGTTCTTGGCGATGCGCGTCATCCCGGTGTAGTAGAGCAGCGTCGAGCCGCCGTTCATTTTCGGATCGATGACGTCGTTGGGCACATAGTGGATGCGCGGGTCGGGGAACAGGCCGCGCGCCGTCGATGTGATTTTCGAGCCGCCGACACCGCCGCCGATCTGGTCCTGCCAGCCGCCGCCGGTGGTGAGCGCCTGCTCCAGGCGCAGCACGTCGTGGAACAGCTCGCGCTGCGTGAGCGTGCGTCCCATCATGCGCTCGACGACGGCGATGAGGACCGCGCCGAGAATGCTCGAGGTTCCCAGCCCGCTGCCCTTGGGGATGCCGACCAGCGTGGTCAGCTCGATGCCGCCGCCGAATTCGCGCAGCATGTCGCGCAGGGTCACGCTCGCCGGCCAGTCCGCCAACTCGGGCGAGAATCCGGAAATCGCCAGCGACGCTTTGGCCAGCGCGAAGCCGTCGCCCGGCCGGCGATAATCCAGCAGCTCTTCGAGATTGGCGATTTCGATGTGACGGCCGGTGTCGATCGAACTCAGCCGGACGACCGGTTCTTCGATCACGCGGCAGTAGCAATGGATGGGCGGCTGACCGTTCAGGTTAACCGCGGCGTTGACCACGTCGCCGCCGTATTCG
>JAUYBU010000075.1 GCA_030693045.1 Bryobacterales bacterium
CTGCCCATTACCCGTAAATAAAGCTGGACATAGGGTACCCCGCTGGTGCATACTGGCCGCATGTATTCGCAAAGCCAGATCAAGCGGACGCTGTCGAAGCCTGATGCTCTTGCCTATGTTGTCGACTTGCTGGATAGCGGCGAGTTCCTCCACCGCACCGAGTTGGCCGAGTTCCTGTGCGAGGAATGCGGGTTCCACGACGCGCGCGGCCAGCCACAACGCGATGGTTGCGTGAAGGCGCTGCGGGAACTGGAAGCGTCCGGCCACTTTACACTCCCCGCGGCGCAGGCCAAGACCGGACCGAACACGCCCAGGCGGTTGCCGGAGGCGGTAGCCGATCCGACGGGCGTGCCGGCCCAGGCGGGCGAGGTTCGCGGGCTGGCATTGATTTTGGTGAGCAGCGAGGAGCAGATGCGGATCTGGAACGAGATGATGATTCGCGAACACCCGCGTAGCCATGGGCCTTTGGTGGGACGCCAGGTGGGCTATCTGATCGATTCCGAACACGGGTGGCTGGGCGCGATGGGCTTTGCCGCGCCCGCGCTGCAGTTGGCAGATCGCGACAACTGGATCGGCTGGACGGTGGAGCAGCGGCGAGCCTCACTGCACACGGTGGTGAACATGAGCCGGTTTCTGATCCGGCCGAGCGTCCATTGCGCCAACCTGGCCTCACGGCTTCTGGCGATGGCGGCGCGGCAGATGCCCGTGGACTTCGAGCAGCGCTACCACTACCGGCCGTATCTGCTGGAGAGTTTTGTAGACACCGCCCGTTTTGCGGGTACCAGTTATCAGGCCGCCAACTGGATACGTGTGGGCCGGACGCAAGGCCGCGGCAGACAGGATCGCGCGAGGCAGGCCAGCGAGACGGTCAAGGATATTTATGTATACCCGCTGGAGAAAGACTTCCGCGCCCAATTGGGGTTGGCGGCCGACGCCGGCCGTAGCGCGCTCGGTCCGGCAGACGGCTTGGAAGCGGAGACGTGGGCGGAAAAAGAGTTCGGTGGCGCGCCGTTGGGGGATGAGCGGTTGAGCAAGAGACTGGTGAATGTCTCCAGCGCTAAAGCCGAACTCCCGGGGCGCGCCTTCACCGGCGTGGCCCAGGGAGACGCTGCCGCCGTCAAGGGCTACTACCGGTTTATCGATATGGCGGAAGATTCCGCGGTGACGATGGACAACATCCTGGAACCGCACCGCGACCGCACCGTGCGGCGCATGCAGGGGCAGCACACCGTGCTGTGCGTGCAGGACGGTAGCGATCTGAACTACAACGGCTTGGCTGCGTGCACCGGATTGGGAGAGATCGGAACAAACCAGACTGGGGCCAAGAGCCGAGGATTGCACCTGCATACCACGTTCGCGATCTCACCAAGCGGCCTGCCGCTGGGCGTGCTGAAGGCGCAGTGTTTGGCCCCGGAGCCGAAAGCGTCGGAGGATAACAGGCCCGCGTTTGCCATCCCAATCGAAGAGAAGAAAACCTTCGTTTGGATTGAGCATCACCGCGACATGGTGGCGGTGGCCGCGGAGATGCCCCATACCCGCCTGATCGATGTGTGCGACCGCGAGGCGGACTTCTTCGAGATGTTCGACGAGCAGCGCCGAGACCGATCTGAGGAGCTGTTTGTTCGAGCCAAGTATAACCGTAACATCGCCGAGGATCCCTTCAAGCTGTGGGTAGCGGTTCGCCAGACGCCGGTTCAGAGCCGGGGTCGTGTGCAGATCCCACGGCAGAGCGCCCGGCCTAAAAAAAGCAAACGGCAAGCCCGGGCCAAGCGGCCCGCGCGCAACGCGGATCTGGCGGTGCGCTTTATGCGCGTCCAACTCCGTCCGGCACACTACCACGCCGACAAGGCTCCGATCGATATCTGGGTAATTCA
Organism: Bryobacterales bacterium; assembly: GCA_030693045.1. Classification (GTDB taxonomy): domain Bacteria; phylum Acidobacteriota; class Terriglobia; order Bryobacterales; family Bryobacteraceae; genus JACQZT01. Next base: position 1,875 of record JAUYBU010000075.1, read on the forward strand.
CGCGCGCGAGGAAAATCCGCCGCCGAACACCGAAGCGGTGGAGTGGTTCCTGCTGACGACGATCGATCTCGGCTCGCCGGAAGATGCCGAGCAATGCCTGCGCTGGTACTGTTTGCGCTGGCGAATAGAGGACTGG
>JAUYBU010000077.1 GCA_030693045.1 Bryobacterales bacterium
GGGCCTGCCTGCCGAGGTGTTGTTCTCGGATGTCGAATTACAAACGCTGCGCGCCTACGCAAAAAAAAAGACTTGAAGCCACCCGTGCTGCTGGGTGAAGCGGTACGCCTGGTCGCCAAGATCGGCGGATATCTCGGACGAAACAACGATCCGCCTCCCGGTCATCAACTGATCTGGCAGGGCTACGCCGCATTGCGTTTGATGGCGATGGGGTTCGCGCTGAGCGATGCGTCACTCTCCCGCGTCACTTCTGGGTAATGGGCAGGCCTAGCGCGGCAACAGACGCACCATGGAAACACCGTGCCGGGCGACGGCCGCGGTGAACCGGTCCTGGCTCACGCCAAGGTCCTTTTGCCGCCACAGATCGCGCGCCGCCACGCGCCCTTTCAGCCCCGCCTCGGCGAGCGTCACCGCGATGGTGCGCGGCTCGTCGGCAAGGTTGAACAAGCCCGCCGCCACCGACCCGTCTTCGAGCGGTTTGATCAGCACAAACTCGTCGGCCGTCTTGCGCGCCACGCGCGCCTGTTTGCCGAGCGGGTCCTGATCGACGTCGATGACCTCGGCATTGCACAGGACGTTCAGCGTGAAATCGTCCAGGCGCGTGATGTCGCCGGAATAGAAGAGCGGCGCGGCCATCAGGGCCCACATCGACATGTAGGCGTACTGTTCATCGGCGGTGAGCGTGGTGCGGCGCGGCGCTTCGCCGATCTTACGGGCGTTGCCGATGACGCCGATCAGGATATAATCCGGATCGTTCCAGCGGCCCGGACCCGCGTAATCGTAGTGCTCCGCATTCTTGAAAGCGATCGAGTAGAACCCCGGCAGCCGGGTGTCTTTCTCGAGGCCCAGATCGCCGGTGGTGCGCCATGCGTGCCCGCCCACCTCGCCGCCCCATTTCCAAACGTCGCTCATGCCATACTGGCACAGGTTGAAGACGATTTCGCGGTTCTGTTTTCGCAGGATCGCGCCCATCAGCTCGTAGGGCTTGCGGCGGTCGGCCAGGTCCTCGCCGGTGGCGATCTTCCTGTAACTGCACCAGTCGTATTTCAGGAAGTCGAAACCCCAGGCGGCGAACTGGCGGGCGTCGGCCTCTTCGTGCTGGTAGGAGCCTTCGTAGCGCGCGCAGGTGAGGGGGCCGGGCGAGGTGTAAAGGCCCGCCTTCAATCCCCGGGCGTGAATGTAGGCGGTGAGGGCGTTCATGTCGGGGAAACGGCCGTTGGCCCGGATGGCCCCCGCGGCGTCGCGCGCCGTGCCGCTCAGCGTGGGGTCGGTGGAACCCGGCTTCATCATCCAGCAGTCGTCGATGTTGACGTATTGATAGCCGTAGTCGGCCATCCCCGACGCGATCATCGCGTCGGCGGCGGCGCGGAAGAGTTTGTCGTCCACGCGGTCGTAGTAGGTGTACCAATGGTTCCAGCCCATCGGCGGCGTCAGGGCCAGGGTATCCCCCACCACGATGCGGAACCTGCGCTCGGCCTTGCCGCGCGCGTTGGAAGCCCGCAACGTCAGATTGTAAGGGCCGGCTTTAGCGGGCGTCGTGCCGTTGATGATGCCGGTGGCGGCATCCAGTTTCAACCCGGCCGGCAGGCCCCGAGCCGCAAAACGCATGGGACGCATGCCGGTGGCGGGGATGCGGTACAGGAACGGCATCCCCGGACGGGCGCCGTAAACCTTCGGCCCGTTGATCCGGGGCTCGGGTCCGGGCTTGGGCGTGAGAATCGCGCCGGCGTCCTGCGCGAGCGCAGCCAGCGGCAATAGGAAGAGGACGGCAACGGAAGTCCGCATACATCGCAGACTATATCAGACCCGCGCGTTCGCCACCGGCGCCCCGTCGCGGCTCGGTAGCCCGTTGCGGATCAGTAGCGCGTTTCCGAGCCGCGCGCGTCAGCAAGCGGCCACGGCCGCGGCGACGAAGGGCTCGCTCGGGTCGGCTAGCCGTTTCACCGGCCGTTTCCGAAGTCATTATTGGAAGGGAGTTTGTTCAATGAGAATCGGCAGGAACCGCACCAGGATACTGATCCACGCACTGCTGCTGGCGGGAGCCGCGCCTTTGCCGGCGCAATTCGGCGTTGCCGTCTGCGACCCCAACAGCACTTCCTACAGTCGGGACGTCTGCCTGATGCAGAGGATGGGCGACGATATTCGGCAGGAATTGGGAATGCTGATAAAGATCGCCCAGAACCGGCGAACCGAGAGGGCGGCAGCGGATGGGAAGTACCCGCCGGTGATTGTCGTCTCGCGGCCGGGCCAGCGCCTGGCGCCCCGCCGGAGGGCGCAATTGGCTCCGGGCGAGGACGCGAAACAGATGGAAGCATCGGCGGAGTCCCTGCTGGGACAGTTCGAAGCCGGGCTGCGCGCGCAGCCGCACGCGCTCCTGGATCTCCCGCACACCCACCTGGCCACGGCCTTGATGTTGCGGGTGCTCAGGTGTTACATGGTGCTTCGCGGTCAGGACGACGTTTCCCCGGAACTGGCGCGGAACATCTATTGGCATTTTCGGGAGGTCAACCGGTCGCCGGAGGCGGCGAAGGTCGTGGACAACCCCCAGGAGTTACAGGTTGTCTATGAATCCCTCCTGCTCGGGAGTTTGAGTCTCGACTCGGATTGGCAGTCCGCACGGTTGAGAGGAGACCGCGGCGCGATCGAGACGCTGCAGAGAGGCGCGCAGAGCGGCCTGGAGGAGATCTTCGGCCAAAACACCCCGGGGTGGGTCCGTCAGATGGACTCAGAGGAAAGCATGGACCGGTCGATGCGCAGCCCGAGGTATTCTCTGAAGACTCCTCTGTGGGGGGACCGCACGACGCTGCGCGTCACCCCGCCGCCGGTCCCCGGGCCTCCGCTCGACCTCCGATAGAACGAGGACTTCCAGGCCCGTGTCGCGCCGTCCGGCGCGAGGACGCTCTCCATCACCGCCCGGCTCGGGAGAGCCGTCGCGACGCTGCTGGAGCCACGGCCCGAACTGATCTCGCGGCCTGTGACTTCCGGCCAGGAGTGGACCACCCAGGTCGGACCGGCGCAAGCGTCCCCGCAGCGCCGAGCGCCTTATGTTGCGCGGTTTTCGAGCCGGGTGCGCGCCGCTCGCCCGCTGCGGCGCGGCAGCCGTCCGGCAGGGCTGCAAGAAAAATGTCTCACGCGCTAGCCGTTTTGCCGGCCGGTTTCAAATGTACTGAGTGAAAGGAGATAGCAGATGATCAACCGAATGCTTCTCAGAACCGCCGGCCTCGTGCTGGCGCTTACCTTTGCCGGATCGGCCTTTGCCGCTTCCCAGACACAAACCCATTGGGTGGGCAAGAAATTGAGTATTTCGCGCTGTCCCACCCCGCCGCCGGATCCGTGGGAATAGTAAGCGCCCCCTATTTCGGGGACAGGCTACGAAATCCCGAAACTCAGTTCGTAACCGGGTTCAATCTCGTCGCAGCCCTATTTCGGGATTTCGTAGCCTGTCCCCGAAACTCTAGTCCATTCCCGCCGGCTGCGCCGATGCGGCAGGAACGTGCTGGGTTCAGTCAATTCGGAGGAGGGTGGCTGGGTCGGCTTCCATGGCCCAGCGGGCGGGGGTGACGGTAGCCAGGAGGCCGCTTGCGAGGATGAGGACCGCCGCGCCGGGCAGGAGCCAGGGATCGGGTTTGGGGGCCAATACGAGGTATGCGGCGAAGCCGATGGTGACGCCTGTAATAGTGAGCGCCAGGGCTGGGCCCACAACGGCGAGGAACTGGTCGCGGGGACGGGCGCCGAGGGCGGCGCGGAGACCGAACTCCGGCAGGCGATGGCGAACCGAATAGGACACCAGGCCGTACACGCCGGCCAGGGCGAACACCAGCGAGAGGAGCGAGAACGTGGTGAGAGCGATGGTCCAAACGCGCTGGCGGGTGAGCGAGGAACGGACCACTTCGTCCATGATGGCGACGTCGAATACGACTAAGCCGGCAGCCACGATTTCGATCGCCGCGCGGATGGATGGAACCAGCGCGGAGGGTTTGGTTCGAGAGCGCACGATCAGGTCCCAGGCAGGGAGAGAGGGCGAGTAGATGGCGGGGTATGGAGGTTGATCGAGGCCCCTGGACAGGACGTTCCGGACGATGCCTACAATCTCGCGGGGGCCGCGATTCTCCGGCCGGATCCGCTGCCCGATGGCATCGCGGCCATGAAAGAAACGGTCGGCCAGTTCCTGGTTAACAATCACGACCGGCCCCCCGCGTTGCATCTCCTCGGGGAGGAAGGTGCGGCCGGCCAGCAGGGGGATTCCCAGGGCGGCGAAATATTCGCGGCTCACCAGGTGGTGATGAGCGGTGTAGACGGCGGAAGGATCGGCCGTGGAATCCCGCTCTGGCCGAAAGCGAAGATCGGAGCGCCAACCGCGAAGCGGGAGAGCGCCGATCGAGACCGAGACAGCCTCGACGGAGGGGATCTGACGGATGCGGTCCAGGATGCGCTCGATCAACTGAGGGAGATCCGGCCGGGTTTCGAGGTCGCCCCCGAGTGTCATGGCGACCGCGTTGCCGGGATCGAAGCCTGGATCGACCATCCGGAGCCGGCGGAAATCGAGCAGCATCGATAAAGCCGCGGGGAGAAGAAGGGAGGCCAGCGCCACCTGGAAGACGACCAGAGAGGCAGCCGTACGCCGGCTCCCGTGACGGCCGGAGCGGCCGCCTTCCTTCAGGATGTCGGCGAGGCGGGCGCGATGGGTGGTGAGAACGGGTGCGATTCCCGACAGCAGGCCAATTGAGAGCGAGATGAGAAGCGCGAACAGCAGAGAGGGGAGTCGGATGGAGACCTGGCCGAGGCGGAACAGATCCACCGGCGCGGACCGGATGAGGAGAGGCAGAACGGCGTAGGCGAGGGCGGCGCCCAGGGCTCCGCTGACCAAGGCGACCAGGAGGCACTCGGCCAATAACTGGCGGCGGATGCCGGCCGGGGTGGCGCCACAGGCGGCGCGGACGGCGAACTCGCGGCGGCGGTGAAGCGTGGTGGTGAGAATCAGGTTGACGAGATTGGACGTCAGGATGAGCAGCAAGACCAGCGAGGCGGCCAGCAGGACGCGCAAGCCGGTGCGGGTGTCCCGGACCAGTGCCTCGTGCAGCGGGAGCAGAGTGGATGGCCAGGGGAGCCGCTCGCCGGCGGGCGGACGCGGGAGAGTGCTCATCAGAGCGCGAATTTCATTCCCGGCGGCTTGGAAGCTGACGCCGGGCCTGAGGCGTCCGAAGGGGTGGACGTACCGCAAGCCGCGGGCCTTCTCGCTGCGAAAGAAATCGTCGAACGGGGCGGGGGTCCAGATCGCGCTGTGCTCCGGCAGGTCCACCGCCGGCGGCATGACTCCGATGACGGTAACCGCGGCGCCGTCGACCCGGATGGGACGGCCGATGATGGCGGGGTCGCCCCGATACTGGCGTTGCCAGAATCGGTAACTGAGGATGACGACTTTGGCATTGGCGGGCTTCTCGTGAGCTTCGGTGAAATCGCGGCCGAGGAACGGTTTGACGCCCAGAGCGGAGAAAAAATTAGAGGAAACGCCGGCACACGGAACCGCCAGGACATCGGCGTGTTCGCCGATGACACACTTGCCTTGGGCCTCCATGCCGTTGGCCATGTGGGTGGCGAAATGGTCGAAGCCGCGGAGGCGGGCGCGCAGGTCGAGATAGTCCGGAATCGAAATCATGGCCTCCTGGCTGCTGCCGGTCTCGCTCCAGGCGATGGCGAGACGGTCCGGTTCGGGGAACGGAAGAGGACGGAGGAGGACCTGATCGACGATGCTAAAGACCGCCAGGGCGAAGGCAATCCCGGCGGCGAGGGTTCCGATAGCCAGTCCGGAGAGCAGGCTCTGGCGCCGGACCGTGCGCCACCACCAGCGGAAGATTTCTGTCATGGCACTACCGCGAGGGGTATCACTAATACTTGCACGACCCCGTCATGCCGTGCACCGGCCGGCGGCGCCGGCCCCTATTCCGGGGACAGTGTTCGCGATGCGTATTCGCTGGCCGCCTTGAGCCCCGGCGAACGCCACCCGTTCCCGGTCGGCCGCGATTTCGCCGCCAGCGCCGGCTATCCCGAAGAGCTGTTGCGCCACATGCCTTCGTGCGGGCCGACTGAACCCCCGCCGCGACGCCATTTTCCAGGAGTTGGCCCGCATCGCCAAGCCGGGCGGTAGCGTCTTCGGGGCCGAGCTGATCCTGCGGGCGCCGCTGACGGAAGACCAGCGCGCCGGGAACGCCAACTGGTTTTCCTGAATCGCGGGCGCACGGAAGGCGGTCGCCTTCCTCGAAGAGTTCCGGCAGGCCGGCTTCCGCCAGGTCCAACTTCTCCGCACCACCCGCAATGCCAGGACCAAGATCCCGGCCGTGCTGGCGGCGGACTTCCGGGCCGTGCGCTGAAACCGTGGCGCGTCAGTGCCCGGCCACGCCCGCCGCCACCACCCGCGCTTCCTCCATCCATTGCGCGATGCCCTTGGCCGGAACCACTTTCCAGGGCCGGTAGACCAGCAGCGCCGTGCCGCTGGTCTGCACGCACCAGCCGGGGTGCGCTTCCAGGACGGCTTGGACGGCCGGGGCGAGGACGTTGCGGGCCGTGCCGGCGTCCACGCCAACGCCGGCCACGCCATATTCCTTGCTGAAACCCGGCGCCTCCGGGAATTCAATTCTTTCTCCGGTCAGGAAAATGTCCCAGTTGCGAAACATGCCCTGACCGAAAATGGCGAGGTCGGGAAGCGGGTTCGGCACAGGGTCCAGCAAGAGAGCGGTCTGGATGGAAACGTTCTTGAGGCGCTGGAAGGTAAGGTCGCAGACGATCGCGCCCGATGAGCCAACAACGCCCCGCGCCGGAAATTCGACCTTCCGGGACCCATCCAGGAACGTCCGGAACTTGCCGAGCCGCTCGCGCACGGCCTGTTCGGCTTCCGGGTCGGGCACGAACCCGAACTCTCGGACGGCCGAACTCAGCTTCTTCGAGCGGCCGGCCGACATCGCGTATCCGAGGCCGTAGAAGACAGCGACACCGGCGGCCAAAAGGGCCAGGTAGACTGCCCCGTTGATCGTCATGTCGTACAGGAGCACGTAGAGCATCGGCCATCCTTGCCAGCCGTCGCGCTTCAGCGGGTCGGTCACTTGGACGCGGACCTGGGGGCTGCCGGGAGTGAGCGCGCTCAGCAGCAAGTCGTACTCGCCCCGCTCCAGCGGAGTGAAATTGAGCGCCTGGCCCTGCAACGCGGAGGAATGGCCGCCACGAGCTTTCTTGACGCGCACTACCTCGAAGTTAAGATCGGTCGTCGCCACGGCCGTGCCCCGGGGCCGCTCCATCGAGAGGCGCACTTGGAAAGGCTTGACACTTCCAAAGACCGTGCCGGCCGGCTCGAACGAGAGGGGGTGTGCCACGCCGGGATGTTGGATCATGACCGGGATGCGCACGGGGCCCCTTTCCGGCTGGGCATTGACCGTGGTGTAAAGGACGGTCCGCGCTCGGACCGGGTAGTCGACCAAGAACAGCAGCCCGCTGGCCGCCAGCCCCAGTCCCAAGTAAGCGATCGCCCGCGCGCTCCACAGGCGCCGGCGGACTAACCACAGCGCCACGGCCAGCGGCCAGGCGCTCATCAGGAAACTAATCAGGAAAGTCTTCGGCATGCTTTGTTCCTCTCTCACCAGGAACATTCGGAAAAGGAACCGGAAACGGCTAGCGGGCACCTTGGCCCGCGCCTATCTCAGCCGGGATTGGCTCGAGCATACCGTCCCCCGGTTTCCGGGGTTGTATGATTTGAGTTGTGATCCTGCGCAACACCCTGCTGTACCTGTCGCGCCAGACGCAACTCCGCGGCTGGATGGAAACTTCGCCGCTGGCGGGGCGATTCACCAAACGCTTTGTCGCCGGGCAGACGCTGGAACAGGGCATTGCGGTCTGCCGGAAGCTGAATGCCGGGTGCATTCTCACCACCATCGACCACCTGGGAGAGAACGTCACCTCCGCCGCCGAGGCCGAAGCCTCGCGCGACGCCTACCTGGAGGCGCTGGAGCGCGTCGCGGCCGAAAACCTGCCGTCCACCGTTTCGATCAAACCAACCCAGTTCGGCATGGACCTCTCCGAGGAGTTCTGCCAGGCCAACCTGGAACCGCTGGTCGCGGCCGCCGCCCGGATTGGCAGTTGCGTCGAGATCGACATGGAGGCCAGCGGCTACCTCGACCGCACCTTGCGCCTGGTACGCGCGATGCATTCGCGCCACCCCAGCGTGCGCGCGGTGATCCAGGCGTACTTGCGCCGCGGCGAAGCCGACGTCGAGGCGCTGTGCGGCGACAGAATCCCGGTCCGGCTGTGCAAGGGCGCCTACAACGAGCCGGCCACCCTCGCCTTTCCGTCCAAGCGCGACGTGGATCGGAACTACCTGCGGCTGGCGCGGGTGCTGTTGCGGAAAGGCGTCTACCCGGCCTTCGCGACGCACGATCCGAACATGGTGAACCCCACCCTGGACGCCGCGCTCGAACTGGGCGTTCAAGCCGGGCAGTTCGAGTTCCAGATGCTCTACGGAATCCGCCGCGACGTGCAAAACATGCTCACATCGGGCGGCTACCGCCTGAGGCTCTACGTCCCTTACGGAGTCGCCTGGTACCCGTATTTCATGCGGCGGCTGGCCGAGCGCCCGGCCAACCTGCTGTTTCTGGCCCGCAATCTCTTCCGGCACTGACACAGCGCCCCGTGGGACACTGTTTCTCAGGAGACCAGGTGCTGACATCCTGCCTGCGCATCGGCGCCGCCGTCGTGATTCTGGCCGGGTTGGCCGTGTCGGCGGTCCTGATGCTGCCACCCTATTATCGGAACTTCGAGTTCCAGCGGCGTCTCGAGCGTCTGGCTCACCAGTCCGACGCCGCCACTCAGCCGGCCGAGGTCGTCCGGACCCAGGCGCTCAGCGCGGCCGCCGAACTGGGCCTTCCAGTGCGCTCCGATCAGATCGCCGTCGAGCGCGCGGGCGAGCGCTATCGCCTCCGGGTCCTTTACGTCAGGCGCGTCGACCTGCTGATCTACACCGTCGATCTGCACTTCCGCTCCTCGACCGGAAACTGACTTGCGGCTCCCAAATACGGCGATCGCCGTATGGCCGCTCATGACAAACTGTACTGTGCTGTGTTGTTGTAGTCTGCGTGCCCGCGCGATGACCCGCAGGTGTTTTTTGCAGTCGATGGCTGCGTCGATGGCGATGCCTCTCCTGGGACGGCCGGGCGGAACATCGTTCTGATCCTCAGCGACGATCACAGCGCCGGCATGCTCGGGTGCGCCGGGCATCCCTGGCTGAAGACGCCGAATCTGGACCGCATGGCCCAAGGCGGCGTCCATTTCCGCAACGCTTTTGTTACCACTTCGCTGTGCTCGCCCAGCCGCGCTTCCATCCTGACCGGCCAGTACGCTCACCGGCACGGAGTCATTGTCACCTGATCCATGCACGCCAGCCAGCCCCCGCGTGAAGGCGGCGGGCCGATGAACCATTTGGGGACCCCGTACTACTAATCCTCCATTTCTTTGCTTTTTGCGAAGAAAATCATCAAGCTGCCTTTTTCATCAACTGGTTAGCGCTAGCTTGGCGAGCGATGAGGAAGGTGGTCAGGATCGTGCGCCCGGGTTGGCTCACCTGATAGAGATTCCGGCCCTTGATCTTGTGAAGGATGCCGTGTGCGCGGAGCATCCGTAGCTTCCGGCTGATGAGCGCTGAGCGGCGTTTGGTTTCGACTGCATTGGCGGGCTTCGGGAAAAGCTTGTCTCGTAAGTCTTTGTTGGAGATGCCGCGGATCATGAACTCCCCCCGGCTCAGGATTTCCAGTAAAGTCCCGTCTTCGGAAGAGAACGGGTGCAGCGCACGAACCGGCCGGCCCTTCCAGTTCGTGCGCTTCTCGATGGGTCCCAAAATCTCCTGCAGACGAACGCTGTCGTCCACGCCCGCCAACGCGTCCAGATAGCGCTCATTGACTTTTTGCGAGATCTCCCCGCGCCGGTGCAGGTCGGCCAGGCCGCGGCGCATTCGCTTCCAGCTCTTCTCTGCTTCCGGTTCTCCTTCCTTGCAACGGTACACCCGGAAAGCCTTCTCGTTGTTCATCGTCATTTCCACTCGCAGCACGCTGCCCGCACTGCTATGCACCTTGTCGTACATCTTGACCGAGTTGCGGTCCACCCGATGCTTGACGCGTACGCCTTCGGCACGTCGCTTCAAATCCGTCGAGATCTCCCCCTGGAAATTCCCGTGCACCTGCCCCTGCGGCGTTACTTTGTGCCCCAGAAACTTCATCACGTCCGGACCGGAAAAACTCGTTATCCCGTGCTCCACCAGCAGCGGATAGAGCCGCTGCAACTCCACGCCGTCAACCAACCCCACGTCCGTGGCCCACTCGCTCTCAATCACCGACCAGTAATAGCTGGCCGGAAACCCGGCGAAGATCTGTTCGTGCAACGGATTCAACTGGCGCGCAATCGCCCCCAGTTCCCCGGGCCAGTCGGTCTTCAACTGCTCGTCCATGAGCGATTGCGCACGGGCGTAATCCTGGACCCAAGAAAAACAGTTCTCATGCCGAATGTACGGTATCGACGCGGCTTTCATCTGCCGCGCCAACCACTCTCGCCCGTTCAGATAGATCTGCACCTGGAACGGAAACCAAGTCTGGATCCGCGCGCTCATGAAACCGAACACCGGGTGCATCCAATAGTGGTAGAGGAACAAGCCCTTCCGCAACCGGTGCTTCAGTTCCAGCTTCTTTCTCTCCGGATTGGGGCCCACCTCAAAACTCAGACACGGTTCCACGCAGCTCAGCACGCAGATCAAACCGTTTTCGACTTGGTCCCGCACCGCGATCTGTTCGGCCAGCGTCTTCTTGTCCGTCTTGCTGGAGGTCAGGTACTGTACCGGCCGAAGCAGACGGCGGGCTTGAGCCAGCGACGCCTCTTTGATCTGTTTGGTGATCTGTTCGGCGTGCTTGCCGAACCCCGTCAGCGGCACCTGTTAGTGCCAAAGGTAACCCATCATTCCAAACTGGTACTGGATGGCGCGAAGACTTCCACGAAGGACCAGTCGATCCGCACCAGAGATCACACCCTGAATCAGGCTGGCGAACTTCGCGGTAAACTTTTGCATTGGCGTTGGGCTCCGATCTGAGATGTCTGCCTTGGAAACAAACATCTTTTCCCGGGCGCACCAACGCCATGTTCATTTTGGTTGCGGCTTCGCCGCGCTGTGTCCATCCGTGGCAGAGATCTTTCTTCCCGTCCCCGGGCAGGCCATGGTAGACTTCAGACAGGGAATGATGAGGCAAGTCAAAATCATTGTCGAGAAGCACGCGGATGGCTATGTCGCCTACCCTCTCGGCCTCAAGGGGGTCGTGGTGGGCGAAGGCGCCATCTACGAGGAAGCCCTCGCCGATGTCAAATCCGCTATCCGGTTTCACATCCAGACGTTTGGCCCTGAACTCCAGCCTGACGATTCGCCGCTCCTGGAGGCGTTCGTCGCGGAAGCGACCATTCCAGCCTGATGGCCAAGTTTCCTGTCGATGCCCCAAAAACAACAGTGATCGCCGCCTTCCGCGCTCTCGGGTTCGAGTTGGTGCGAGAGGCTGAGCACATTGCCATGCGCCGTCGGAACCGGACAGGAGGTTCTGACGGATCTTCCCCCATCTGATTTGAGCTAACCAGCAGAGCCTTCACGAGTTACGCGTGTTTTTGCCTTTGACTGTAGGCATGTAAAGCTTGTTTTATGTATCGTGTTCATTAATTGTGTGTGATAGTATGTAAGCATGTACA
>JAUYBU010000103.1 GCA_030693045.1 Bryobacterales bacterium
GGTCCGCCGAAGCTTCCTACTGACATCGCTCGCCGGGGTGGCCGCGCCCGAAGCGCAGTCGAAGGTGGTGATCGCGCGCGGCGCTCCGAACGCTCTGGCGCTGCTCGACAAAGCGATGCAGTCGTTCTTCGACTGCGATTCGCCGGTCGAGGCCTGGAAGCGGGTGGTCCGGCCCGGCGAGGTGGTGGGGCTCAAAGTGAACTGCCTGGCCGGGCGCGGCAACTCAACCAGCGTGGCGCTGGTCGAAGCGATCTGCGAGCGCCTCCAGCAGACCGGCATCGCGCAGAAGGACATCGTCGTCTGGGACCGGCTGACTTCGGACCTCGAGCACGGCGGGTTCCGGATCGGCTCGCGGCGCGACCGGATCCAATACGTCGGAAACGACGCGGCGGGCTACGAGGATGAACTGACGGTGTTCGGCAGCGCGGGCAGCCGGCTGTCCCGAACCCTGACCCGCACCGCGAGCGCGGTGATCAATCTGCCCGTGCTGAAAGACCACGGAATTGTCGGTGTCACCATGGCGCTCAAGAACCTTTTCGGCGCTATACACAATCCGAATAAGTATCACCTGAACAAGGGCGACCCGTATGTCGCCGACGTCTACATGCTGCCGCCGATCCGGCAGAAGGTGCGGCTGACCATCTGCGATGCCATCACGGCCCAGTATGAAGGCGGGCCGTCTTTCATGCCGCAGTGGACCTGGCCCTTCAACGGGTTGCTGGTGGCCACGGACCCGGTGGCGTTGGACAGCGTGGGGTGGCGGATCATCGAGCAGAAGCGCGCCGAAAAAGGCATGAAGTCATTGAAGGAGGCGGGCCGCGAGCCGGCCTACATCGCGACGGCCGCCGGCGTCGCCCACCGGCTTGGTACCAACGACCCGAAGCAAATCCGGCGCGTGGAAGTGTGACATGGAGCGCAGAAACTTCCTGACCATCGCCGCGGGGGCCGCCGCGTCCGACCCCGACGCTCGATACACGGTCGAGGCGAAGTTTTACGAGAAGCTACCCTACCGTAAGATCAAGTGCAAGCTGTGTCCTCGCGAGTGTGTCATCGACGACCGCGAGCGAGGTTACTGCGGCGTTCGCGAAAACCGAAACGGCACTTACTATACGCTGGTCCATTCCCGAGTGTGTTCGGCCCACGTCGATCCCATCGAGAAGAAACCGCTGTTTCACTTTCTTCCGGGCACGCTCGCGTTTTCGGTGGCCACGGCGGGCTGCAATGTGAACTGTAAGATGTGCCAGAACTGGGAGATCTCGCAGGTGCGGCCGGAGCAGGTGCGCAGTGAGTATGTGCCGCCGGCCAGGCTGGCTCAACTGGCGGCGCGATCCGGCTGTAAGTCCATCGCTTACACTTACAGTGAGCCTGTGATCTTCTATGAGTACATGTCGGATGCCGCCGATGCCGGCCGCGCCGCCGGCCTCAAGAGCGCGGTGGTCACCGGTGGTTACATTCAAGAGGAGCCGCTCAAGCAGTTGTGCAAACGCGTGGACGCCATCAAGGTGGATCTCAAAGGTTACTCGGAGAAGTTCTACCGCGAAGTAGTGAACGGCGAGTTGAAGCCGGTTCTGAATGCGCTGGTCACAATCCGCAAGCTGAGTATGTGGACGGAGATTGTCTGCCTGGTGATCCCGACGCTCAACGACTCCGACCAGGAGTTCCGCGGCCTGGCTAAGTGGGTGAAAGCGAATCTCGGTACGGACGTCCCGGTGCATTTCACGCGCTTCCACCCGGAGTATCTGCTAAAGAACCTGCCTCCGACTCCGGTCAAGACGCTCGACCGGGCCAAGGCCATCGCGGACGCCGAAGGACTGCGATACGTCTATGTGGGCAACCTGCCCGGCCATCCGGGCGAGAACACATACTGTCCCAAGTGCCGGCGCGCCGTGGTGGAGCGAGCCGGGTTTACCATCCGGAGCCTGCGCATTCGCGCGGGCAAGTGCGCGCACTGCCAGGAGATGATTGCGGGGGTGTGGGGAGCGTAGTGGGACCGGGGGGCGCCCTCTGGGCCTCGCCGGTCCTACCGGGTTTCCCTGGACGCTTCTCCCTTGTTGCGGGGATACCCCCGGCCACGCCGGCTCTCTAACATGGAATGAGGGAGGCGAAAATGGCCGATTTCTATCAGACCGGAATGGTCACGACACTTCACCGTCTGCATGATAATGGATTCGAGCGGCTGGAACGCGAGCTGGAGCGCTTCTCGGAAACGTCTCCCATGGCGCTGGTTCTGCCGGCTCTGTATTCGGAGTTCGAGAACCCGGCGATGCGCCGGATCATCGGCGACCTGGCCGGCGCGCGCTACCTGAGCCGCATCGTGGTGGCGCTGGCCCGGGCCACGGAGGCCGAGTTTCGTCACGCCCGTTCGATGTTCCGGGGCTTCCCGCAGCAGGTGACATTTCTGTGGATCGACAGCGAACCCATCCAGAGCCTGTTCCGCCTGCTGGACGAGCGCGGGCTGACGGCCGGCGCCGACGGCAAGGGGCGCTCCTGCTGGCTCTCCTACGGGTATCTGCTGGCGGCGGGCGATTGCGACATCATCGCCCTGCACGACTGCGACATCGTCAACTACGACCGCCAGATGCTGGCGCGGCTCTGTTATCCGGTGGCCAATCCCAACTTGAGCTTCGAATTCTGCAAAGGGTTCTACGCGCGCGTGACCGACCGGATGCATGGCCGGGTCACGCGCCTGTTCATGACGCCGCTGGTCCGGGCCATGGAAGATATGGCGCCGCAGGCGACCTTCCTGAAGTTCCTCGACAGTTTCCGTTACCCGCTGGCGGGTGAGTTCGCGATGAAGGCGGCGCTGGCGCGCGTCAACCGCATCCCGGGCGATTGGGGCCTGGAGGTCGGCATGCTCGCCGAAGTGTTCCGCAACTGCGCGGCGGCCCGGGTGTGCCAGGTCGATCTGGCGGACAACTACGAGCACAAGCACCAGGACCTTTCCTCCGAAGACCGCACGCGCGGTTTGCGCCGCATGGCGCTGGACGTCGCCAAAACGCTGTTCCGGACCGTCGCCGGCGAGGGCGTCGTGTTCACCAGGGATCACTTCCGCACGCTCGAGGTTCGCTACGTGCGGATGGCCGAGGACACCATCGCGCGCTACTACGCCGATGCCATGCTCAATGGGCTGAACTTCGACCGTCACTCGGAGGAACTCGCGGTGGCCACCTTTGCCCGGAGTCTGCGCGAGGCCGCCGAGGAGTTCATAGCCGAGCCGCTGAGCGCGACGCTGATTCCCAACTGGAACCGCGTGGCGGCGGCCATACCCGAGTTCTTCGATCTCCTGCGGGAGGCGGCGGCAATCGACAATGGCTGGCCGCGCGCCGTGGCGGCCTGAGGCGGAACCCATGCCGGGAGACGGCATTCCCGAGGATAGCCTTCGCCGGCTCGGCGAGCTGGGCAAAGCCGACATCGTCGTCGGCATCCCGAGCTACAATAACGCCCGCACAATCGGCCACGTGGTGCGGGCGGTGCAGGCCGGGCTGGCCAAGCACTTTCCGCAATTCACGTCGGTCATCGTCAACTCCGATGGCGGATCCACCGACGGCACGCGCGAGGCGGTGCTGGCCGCCGAGGTGGGGGACGAGCGGTTGCTCATGCTCTCCACGCCGGCGCTTCCCGCTCACCGGCTCTCGCTGGCCTACCACGGCATCTCGGGCAAGGGAAGCGCCTTCCGCCTGGTGTTCCAGATTGCCGAGGCGCTGGGCGCGCGGGCCTGCGCCGTGGCCGACTCCGATCTGCGTTCGATCACCCCGGAGTGGATCGAACTGCTGCTGCGTCCGGTGCTCTACGGGGGGTACGATTTCGTCGCCCCGTATTACCACCGCCACAAGTACGACGGCACCATCACCAACAGCATCGTCTATCCGTTGACCCGTTCGCTCTACGGTCTGCGCGTGAGACAACCCATCGGCGGCGACTTCGGAGTCTCTCGGGCCATGCTGCGGCGCTACCTGGAACGGCCGGACTGGGAAACCGACGTCGCCCGCTATGGCATCGACATCTGGATGACGACCATCGCGCTGGCCGAGGGTTTCCGAGTGTGCCAGAGCTTCCTGGGCGCTAAACTGCACGACGCCAAGGATCCCGGGTCCGACCTCAGCGCCATGCTGCACCAGGTGGTCGGCAGCGTCTTCCTGCTCATGCAGGAGTACGAACCTGTGTGGCGGGCGCGGCAGGGCAGCCAACCGGCGGACCTGTTCGGCTTCCGTTTCGATGTAGGCCTGGACCCGGTCGCGGTCAACCTGGAGCGAATGCTGGCCGCGCTCGCGCGGGGCGCCCAGGACCTGGCCGAGGTCTGGTCGCTGGCGCTGGAGGGAGAGACGATCGAGACGCTGCGCCGATTGGCCCGCGACGCAGTCCGGGATCCGGCCGCCTTCCACCTCCCGGATGAGTTGTGGGCCCGAATCATCTTCGACTTCGCCGGCGCGCACCGCTCGCGCCCGCTTGAAAGGACGCACCTGCTCAAGTCGCTGACGCCGCTCTACCTGGGGCGCGTCGCTTCCTGGGTAGTCGAGGCCGAAAAGCTGGGGGCGGCCGAAGTCGAGGAACGCATCGAAAGGCTCTGTCTCTGTTTCGAAGAGCGGAAGCCCTATCTTTTGGCGCGGTATGCCGGGCAACCCGGCGCCGCGCCGGCGCTCGCGGAAACCAGGCCGGAGGCGCGGCCGCGCGAGGAAGGAATGGAGGTTTCACCATGATCGCAACCGTTCAGCAAGTTCTGGAAATGGCTCTCGGGCGGTTGATCCAAACTGTCACGGCCTTTGTGCCGCCGCTGCTGGCGGGACTGGCAATTCTGTTGTCCGCCTTCGTGATCGCCCGCCTGGCGCGCTGGGTGTTGAACCGCATATTCAAAGGGATCGTGCTGGATCGCTTCCTTTATCGGAGCGGCATCTCGTCGCTGTTCGATTCTTCCGGGCGGCTGCGGGCGACCCGAATTGTCTCGACCTCCGCGTACTGGATCATCCTGGGCGCGGGCGCGCTCACCGCCCTCAGCGCCTTCGACACGGAATTGACCACCCAGATGGTGGCAACCACGGTGTTCCTGTTTCCGAAGCTGGTCACGGCGGGGGCGATCCTGCTGGCCGGCGTCTGGCTGGCGCAATACCTGGGCCGCGGCGCGCTGGTGTGGGCCTCCAACGAAGGTATTCCGGCCTGCCGCAAACTGGCGGCCGCGGTTCGCGTGGTGGTGGTGTTTGTGGCCGTGGTGGTGGCTGCCGATCACCTGAACTTCGCCCGGAGCGTGTTCCTGGCGGCGTTCATTCTACTGGTGGGCGGCGCGACTCTGGCGGCCAGCATCGCCATCGGCTTTGGCGCGCGCGGGGCGGCCGCGCGGTGCTTCGAGCCGCGGCGCGACGACGAGTTGTCGGAGGTCGAACGGCCGGTCTGGCATCACCTGTGAGCGCGCGGGTCGGCTAATCTCATAGTGTAGCGGTCTAATTCGGGGACAGGCTACGAAATCCCGAAATTCCATCCCGGCCAGGGTGAGGCCATTCGGGGCCAGAGTTTCGGGATTTCGTAGCCTGTCCCCGAAATAGGGCGGAGGGGAGGAAGGCCATTAGGCGAAGCTGGCCGGTATTGTCGATCGCCTTCGGGAGCCTGATTGTGCTCATCGCGCTTCTGGGCATGGGCTCGATCCGCAGAGCCCGCCAGACGTACGCCGAGGTGGCGTCGCTGTACGAAACCAATCGCCAGACCGAGCGAATCCTGAGCGATCTCCGCGCCGACATCCACGCCTCGGGCATCTTCGTGCGGGACTACCTGCTGGATCCCTCGCACATCGCCGGCGCCTATCACCGGGCGCAGTTGCTCGAGATGCGTGGCACGCTGTCGCGCAACCTGGACGCGCTGGACGGGCAAATCGGCCGTGAGGACGCCGGCCGGCTGCGCCGCCTGAGCGAGGAATTGGATGGCTATTGGGAAACGCTCGACCCGCTGTTCGAGTGGACCCCGCAACAGAAGCTGGCGCTCAGCTACACGTTCCTGCGCCAGCAGGTGCTGCCGCGCCGCAACGCGGTGCTGGCAATGGCGCGCGAAATCCGCGAGCTCGCCGACGCCGGTCTTCGCGCGCGGGAACAGGCTCTCCGGCAGCGCGAGCGCGCATTCCGCCTGGACTTGGCCTGGATGCTCGCCGTCGCGGTCGCCCTGGGCCTGCTGGTCGCCGGCGTGAGCCTGTTCCGCATCTGGCGGCTGGAACGGCGAAGCGAAGAGCACCGGCGAAGAACCGAACGGGCCGAACGGGAACTGCGCCAGCTTTCCCGGCAACTGGTGGAAGCCCAGGAAGAGGAGCGGAAGGCGATCTCGCGCGAACTGCACGACGAGGTTGGGCAGATGCTGACCGCCCTGCGCATGGATCTGGGAGGATTGGAGCGGATGGGCGCGGCGTCCGGTTCCGGGTTCGAAGAGCGCATGGCGTCCACCAAGCGGCTGACCGAAGACACGTTGCGCGCGGTCCGCGACCTTTCGCTCGGACTGCGCCCTTCGATGTTGGACGACCTGGGTCTGGGGCCGGCGCTCGAATGGCAGGCGCGAGAGTTTTCGCGACGCTCCGGCACGCCGGTGAACGTGTGCCTGGAAGGCAACCTGGCGGGGTTGCCGGAAGCCCACCGAACCTGCGTCTTCCGCGTGGTGCAGGAGGCGCTCACCAATTGCGCCCGGCACGCGGAAGCCCGCGACATTCGCGTCGGGGTCCACGGCCACGCCGGCTCGCTGTTGGTTACGGTGGAGGACGACGGCAATGGCATGCCGGAGGGCGACGCGCGCGGGCGCGGCATCGGCCTGATCGGCATCCAGGAGCGCGTGCGCCAGTTGGGCGGCAGCCTGGAGATCTTCTCCCAGCCCGGCCGGGGCACCGCGCTCAAGGTGACGCTGCCCGTGAAGCTGGAGGTGGGAGCTTGAGCGCGATCCGAATCCTGGTGGCCGACGATCACGGTATTGTCCGTAAGGGACTTCGATCGCTGCTGGATGGGTTGCCCGGGGCCGAGATCGTCGGCGAGGCGGCGGATGGCCGCGAGGCGGTCCGGCTGGCCGCCGAACTGGCGCCCGACGTGATCGTGATGGATATCGGCATGCCGGGGTTGAACGGCATCGACGCGACGGCGCAGATCGTCAAGCGCGATCCGCGGGCCGGCGTCATCATCCTGAGCGTTCACTCCGACGAATCCTACATTCTCCGCGCCCTCGGCGCCGGAGCCAAGGGTTACCTGTTGAAGGATTCGGCCGACGCCGACCTGCTGCGCGCCGTGGAAAGCGTCGCGCGCGGCAGGCCGTTCTTCAGCCCCGCCATCACCGAGACGCTGCTCGCGGATTACATGCGCTATCTGCAGCAGCGCGGTCTGAAGGATTCCTACGATCTGCTGACGGACCGGGAGAAAGAAGTGCTGCAACTGCTGGCCCAGGGTAAGTCGAACAAGGAAGTGGCGGCGCTGCTCCGCCTGAGCACCTACACGGTGGACACGCATCGCAACAACCTGATGCAGAAACTCAACCTCCACAACACGGCCGAGATCGTGCTGTACGCTGTAAGGAAGAAGATCATTTCCTGAAAGGGGTTGAGGGTTGGAGGACAAGCCCTTCTATGCGCCGCGCCGCGGCGACGGTGGCGAAACCAGCCTCGCCGGCGGGCGGCGTGTGCGCAAGGACGCGCCGCGCATCGAGTGCTGCGGAACCGTCGATGAGCTGAATTCCTTTGTCGGGATGGCTCGGGCGACGGCGGAAGAGGCGGCCGCGCGGACGCCGGAACTGGCCCGGCTGGCGGCCATTCTGCTGCGCATCGAGCACGAGCTGTTCAACCTGGGCTCGATTCTGGCGACGCTTCCCGAAGACGTGCGGCCGGGGCAGCCGCGCGTGACGGAAACCGAGGTCGCGCGGCTGGAGGGCGAAATCGACGCGATGAACCGGGAGTTGCCGCCGCTCGATTCATTCGTGCTGCCGGGCGGCTCGCGGCTGAACGCGGAACTGCACGTCTGCCGCACCGTCTGCCGGCGCGCCGAACGGCTGGTGGTGGCGCTCCCGGCGGGCGACGCGATCAAGTATCTTAACCGCCTGGGCGACGCGTTTTTCGTTTTCAGCCGCTGGGCCAACCGGCAGCTTGGGCTTCCCGAAACGCTCTGGGACCCGAACCGCCCGGCTTCGGAAGAGTAGGCCTGTGGGAGACACCAGCCTGTGGTCATGATCGCATTGCGCTCACCGAAGGTGATGAAAATGGGGGACACGCCTGTGTTCCGGGACAGGCGATGGGTTGCGTAAGATTAGCCCGGAGTGTCCCCAAGTCTCTGCGGTTTTCGAGAGAGGCCCCAGGACACGCTGATCGGTCCCCTCGGAGATGTGAGGACCGCCATGGAACACTATCTGGCATTGTTTGAACCCGACCGCGAGTCGGGCGGCTACGTCGTTACTTTTCCGGATTTCGGCTATGGCGTCACGCAAGGGGAGACCGAGCGGGAAGCGATGGAGATGGCGCAGGATCTTCTGACGCTCACCATCGGCGACTACATTCGGGAAGGTAAGCCACTGCCGGCCACATCGCGCCGCCGCCGAGCCAACTTCCGTCCCGTTCCGCTTTCGGCCCTGCAATGCGCCAAGGTTGAACTTTATACCGCATTCGTCAATTCAGGTTTCAAGAAAGCCGAATACGCCCGCCGCATCGGCATACCAAAGACCCACGTCGAGCGGTTGTTCTCGTTGCGGCACCGATCGCGTCTGGACCAGATCGAAGCAGCCTTCGCCGCGCTCGGCAAACACCTGGACATTGAAGTCCGCGACGCCGCGTGATTCCGGCGTGCGGCGAGGTTTCGGTTGCGGTGAGCAAGAGCAGCCGCCGCGGCGATTGTTCCGAACCGGGCGCATGTGATACTGTGGTGAGTTCGGGCGTAGTGTCACGCCGCGAGGAGGATTGATGGAAGCCCTCGGAATGATTGAAACCAAAGGATTGATCGGCGCCGTCGAGGCGGCCGATGCGATGGTGAAGACGGCCAACGTCACGCTCACCGGCAAGGAGTTCGTCGGCGCGGGCCTGGTGATGGTCACCGTACGGGGCGATGTCGGAGCGGTGAAAGCCGCTACCGACGCCGGCGCCGCGGCCGCGCGGCGGGTGGGCGAATTGGTCTCCGTGCATGTCATCCCGAACCCGCACGAGGAAGTCGAAAAGATCCTGGCCGGGAAGAAGAAGTAAGCCCTCCCCGGAATTCGGGCGGACGCTTGTGCCATGCTCCACGATCAAGATCTGATTTCCATTCAGGAGGTCCGCGCCAAGGTCGAGCAGGCCTACGCGGCCTGGCAAAAGTACCGGACCTATACCCAGGAGCAGGTGGACGCCATCGTCGAGGCGATGGGCGCGGCGGGCCGCGCCAACGCGCAACCGCTGGCCGAGATGGCGGTCGAGGAAACCAGCTACGGCAACGTGCGGGACAAGATGGCGAAGAACCTGCTTTGCTCGGATCTGCTGGTGCGCTCGATCCGGGGCATGAAGACGCTGGGCCTGCTGCGCGAAATCGCGGACAAGAAGATCGTCGAGTACGGCGTGCCGCTGGGCGTGGTGGCGGCCATCGTTCCCACGACCAACCCGACCTCGACGGCGATCTACAAGGCCATCGTCGCGCTCAAGTCCGGCAACGGCGTGGTGATCAGCCCGCATCCGCACGCGAGGAAATGCACGGCCGCGACGGCGAAACTGATGCTGGAGGCCGCGGTGGCGGCGGGCGCGCCGGACGGCATCCTGCAGTGCCTGGACACGCCGACCGTGGAAAGCACCCAGGCGCTGATGCGCCACGACAAGATCGCCGTCATCCTGGCCACCGGCGGCAGCGGGATGGTCAAGGCGGCCTACTCCAGCGGCAAGCCGGCCTTCGGCGTCGGCCCGGGCAACGTGCCGGTGCTGGTCGAGAAGACCGCCGACGTGGCCGACGCCGTCCGCAAGATCGTCGCTGGCAAGTCGTTCGACTACGGCACGGTCTGCTCGAGCGAGCAGTCGCTGGTCACCTGCCATGCGATGAAGGACGCCGTTCTGGGCGAGCTGAAGAAGAACCAGGCCTTCCTGTGCACGGAAGAGCAGGCCGCCGCGCTCGGCAAGCTCCTGGTTACCTCCGGCGGCACCATCAACCCGCGCTGCGTGGGACAATCGCCGACGCGCATCGCCCAACTGGCCGGCTTCACGGTTCCGCCGGACACTTCGATCATCGCCGCCGAAATCAAGGGCGTGGGCAAAATGCACCCCCTGTCGTACGAGAAACTGTCGCCGGTGCTGGCGCTGTACTTTGGCGAGGGATGGGAAACCTCGCTGGACACCTGCGAAGCGATTCTCCGCTTCGGCGGCATGGGCCACACGGCAGTGATTTTTTCCCAGGATGAAGCGCGCATCCGCGAGTTCGCCCAGCGCATGCCCGCCTTCCGCGTGCTGGTGAACACGTCGGCGCCGCAGGGCTCGGTGGGCATCACCACCAACCTGCAGCCGTCGATGACCCTGGGCTGCGGCGCCGTGGGCGGCAACAGCACCTCGGACAACGTCAGTCCGCTGCATCTGATCAACATCAAGCGCCTGGCCTGGGCGGTCCGGCTGCCGGAAGAGGCGATGCCACCGGCGGAAATCAAGACGGCAGTTCGCGTGGCCGCGCCGGCGCCCGCCGCGCCCGCGGCCATCGACCGTCAGACGGTGGCGGCCGCGGTCGAAAAATACCTGGCGCAGAAAGGCCTGGGGAGTTCGGGCGCCAAGCCGGCGGTTGTCGCCGAAGTGGTGGATCGCTTCCTGGCGGCGCGGCGCGCCTCGGGCGCAAGCGTGCCGGCGCCCGTTTGTTCCTCGTGCGCGGCGCCGGCTCCGCGGGAGCCCCAGCCGCCGGAGACCAAACCCGCCCCGCCCGGAGGGCCCCCGGCGCCCCCGGTCGCCATCGTGGACTTCGTGTGCGAAAATGATGTGCGCGACGCCGTCCGGGCGGGCCGCAAGATCTTTATCGGCCCCAAGACGATAGTTACCCCGGCCGCGCGCGAGGCCGCGGCGGCCAACGACATCCTGGTCATGGCGCAGCGCTGAAGAGAATGAAGCTGGATCTGGATCACCTGAAGGCCGAAATGGAAGAGCGCCTCAAAGCGCGGAACTTTGTGGTTTTCCGCGGCCATTCGCGCATGGCCGGTTCCTCGCCGTTTGTCTATTGGGACAACCAACAATACCCGGACTTCCGCATGTTTCTGGACACGGCGGAGCAGGCCGGAGTGCGGCTGATCGTGTTCCACAACCGTCCGTTTTCGCTGGACTACATCGACGACGCGATGGAACGGCTGGAAGCGGCCGAACTCCCGCTCGACGACCAGCGCCCGCTCGAGCGCCGGCTAAACGCCCTGCGCGCTTACGAGGGGTTTACCTGCCTTCTCGAACTCTCCTTCGATCACCAGGGCCGGATCTACTACTTCAGTCTGCGCACGGAGTGGTACGAGGATCTGCTGGACATCCTCGACGAGATTGACGCTTCCTGCCCCGACCAGGAGGAGGAAGCTGGGGAAGAGCCGATGGGTGGCTACTTCTCCCGGAATTGATGGGCCGAACCGCGCCGGCGCGCTGGCTTCTTCCCGCATTCGATCCGCGGGAGATTGAAGGGTTGGCGAAGGCGGCCGGCATCCATGCTCCAGCCGCGCGCGTGCTGGTGAACCGCGGGCACCGGGACCCGGCGGCGGCGGAGCGGTTCCTCCACCCCTCGCTCGACCACCTTCACGACCCGTTCCTGTTCACCGACATGCGCCCGGCCGTGGACCGGCTGGCCGGAGCCATCGCCGCGGGCCAGAAGATCCTCCTTTACGGCGACTACGACGTGGACGGCATCATGTCGATCGTGGTCCTGAAGAAGGCCATCGAACTGGCCGGGGGCGCGGCCGAATTCTACGTTCCGCACCGGATCCGCGACGGCTACGGAATGCGGGTCGAGGTCATCGAGCAGGCCGCCGCCGACGGGGTCCGCCTCATTGTGAGCGTCGACACGGGCATCCGCGCGGTGGAAGCCGTGCGCCGCGCCGGCGAGCTGGGGATCGACGTCATCATCACCGATCATCACCTTCCCGAACCGGAACTGCCGCCGGCCCTGGCCCTGCTCAATCCCAACCGCGCCGGCTGCCCGTATCCGGAGAAGAACCTGTGCGGCGCGGGCGTGGCCTTCAAACTGGTTCAGGCGCTTCTGGCGACCTTGGGCTGGCCGGCGGAAAAGGCCCAGCGGATGACCGGGTCTTTCCTGAAGCTGGTGGCCATCGGCACGGTGGCCGACGTGGTTCCGCTGACCGGCGAAAACCGCGTCATCGTCAAGAAGGGTCTGGAGGGGCTGCGCTCGGTGACGAATCCGGGGCTGCGCGCGCTGCTGGATGTGGCCGGGTTTTCCCAGGGCGAAGCGCCGTCGTCGGGGCAGGTCGCCTTCCGCATCGCGCCGCGCATGAACGCGGCCGGGCGCATGGCGGACGCCGGCGGCGTGATCGACCTGTTTCTCACCCAGGACGGGGACCGCGCGCGCGAACTCGCCGGCCAGCTTCACTCGCTCAACGAGGAACGCCGGCAGGCGGAAAACGAAACCGTCGCCAGCATCCTCGACCAGTGCCAGCGGACGCCGGTGAAAGATGACCGGGCGGCGCTGGTTTTCTCCGGCGCCGGCTGGCACCGCGGCGTGGTCGGCATCGTTGCCAGCCGCATGGTCGAGCGCTACCATCGCCCGGTGGTGGTGTTGTGCGAAGAGCCCGAAGACGGCGTGGCGCAGGGCTCGGGCCGGAGCGTCGATTCCTTCCATCTGCTGGCCGCGCTGGAATCCATGGCCGATCTTTTCGTCCGTTACGGCGGGCACCGGCAGGCGGTCGGGTTGAGCGTTCCGCTGGACCGGCTGGAAGAGTTTCGCGAGCGGCTGAACGCGTACGCCGCCGCGCGCCTGACGCCCGCCGATTTCCGCCAATCGATCCGGTTGGACGGCGAACTGGATTTCCGCGAAGTCGACGACGCCTCGGTGGCTGAAATCCTCTCGCTGGCGCCGTTTGGCAGCGGCAACCCGACGCCGCTGTTCGCCGCGCGCAACGTGGAAGTGGCCGGTCAGCCGGTGGTCTGGAACGAGCGCAACCTGCGGCTGCGGCTGCGCCAAAATGGACGCCTGCTCACGGTGAAGGCCTGGAACTTCGTCGAGCGCGCCGCCGAGGTCGCCCCGGGCGCGCGCATCGACGCCGTCGTGAGTCTCGAAGCGGATTCCTACGCGCTCAACCGCGGCTACGCGGGCTGGTGCGCCGTGCTGCGCGACGTCCGCCCGGCCGAGTGAGCCGCAGGTCGCGCCCGTGCCCTCCGGCTCACTCGGCCGGGTACTTTCGCCACGGTCTGTTAAACTAGTTTAAGCTAGTTGATTAGGAGCCATGGAAACAATCGGTGCATTCGAAGCCAAGACCCACCTGGCAGCTTTGCTGGACCGGGTATCGACGGGAGAGAAAATCACCATCACCAGACACGGGGTTCCTGCCGCCATGCTGGTGCCGATCGGGGGAATGGAACGCAAGCTGACCCACAAGGAAATCGTGGAGGGCATGCGGGCGTTGCGCAAACGTGTGAAGCCGGGCAAGATGAGCGTGCGTGAAATGGTCGCCGAAGGGCGGCGGTTTTGACGGAGGTTGTGATCGATGCCTCGGTAGCGCTGGCCTGGTGCTTCCCGGATGAAGCCAGCGACTATGCGGACGGCGTTCTGGTGGCGCTTGAAGGACAGGCGATATTGGTCCCGGCCGTGTGGGGGCTGGAAATCGCCAATGCGATCCTGGCCGGTGAGCGGAGTAAACGTCTGCGCCAGCCGGAAATTCGGCGTTTCATAACATTACTGGAAAGCCTTTCCACGGTTCAGGACGTCCAGCCGGCCGGTGGTCATGTGAGCAATGTTCTCCCACTGGCGCGCGAATATGGCCTGTCGGCCTACGATGCCGCTTATCTGGAACTCTCGATCAGACACGCTGCGCCCCTCGCCACGCTTGACGGGAAATTACGGAAAGCAGCGCAAAAGGCGGGGGTAAGAATCTTCGCCGGAAAGCCAGCCTGATGATTGGGTCCGGTCAAGACTGACCTCCAAGCGGCTTGGCGGTGTCATTGCGCCGCGCGACGCGCGGCCGGCGGAGTGCCGGCGCTCTCTCGCTGGGTAGGGTCGGATCAGGCGCCGAAACGGAGAACACCGCCTATGAACGTTCACCTCACTCCCGAGCTGGAGCAGCTCGTTTACAATAAAGGCCTCCTCGCTGTTTGGTGTGGGTTGCGATGAGAGTGACGGGGGCGATGCCGACGGAACTTGATCCGTTGGCAAAGCGTCGGTGCCGACCAACGGGAGGCGCTGCGACCGCCTCAAGCTTCATGGTCTTGCTCTTGG
>JAUYBU010000135.1 GCA_030693045.1 Bryobacterales bacterium
AGAAA
Organism: Bryobacterales bacterium; assembly: GCA_030693045.1. GTDB lineage: Bacteria > Acidobacteriota > Terriglobia > Bryobacterales > Bryobacteraceae > JACQZT01. Next base: position 6 of record JAUYBU010000135.1, read on the forward strand.
ACCGGGTACTGCGGGAGCAACTCCGAGGAAAGCGTCTCCGGCTGAACGACGATCGGCGCCGGCGCCTGGCGGCCAAGGCCAAGATGCTCGGGTGTCGCATTCTTCGGGAAGTCGCGACAGGATGAGAGCACGCACCGTGGCCCGGGCCGGCCCCGATTCGCGATGAGACTGAAAACCCGATCGTTCGCATGGTCACCCAGAACCGGGATTGGGACTACCGGAGGATCCAGGGAGCGCTGGCCAATCCAGGCCATGAGGTCGCGCCCGGCACCATCGCCAACATTCTCAAGGAGCACGGTTTGGAACCGGCGCCGGAGCGCAACCGGAAGACGACATGGAAAGAGTTCCCGAGCCAGCACTGGGAGGCGATGGTTGCGGCGGACTTCTTCACCGTCGAGGTGTGGACCCGGCTGGGCCTGCCAGGTTTCTGGCGCTCTTTTTGATCAACCTCTCGACACGGCACGTTGAGATCGCCGGCATCAGGATCGAGGCGGATGAGATCTGGATGGGCCAGGCCGCCCGCGACCTCTGCGATGATGGGGACGGGTTCTTGCCGGGGAAGAGGTGTCTGATCCACGACCGCGACCCGCTGTTCACCGCTGAGTCTCTTGGAACGCTGGCCGCCAGTGGAGTGAAGTCCGTGAAACTGCCGTCGCGCTTGCCGAACTTGCGTCCTCATGCGGAGCGATTTCTCCGAACGATCCAGGAATCCTGCTTGGACCGCATGATCCTATTCGGAGAAGGCTCGCTGCGAAGCGCCATTCACGAATTTCTCGCACATTGTGCTACTAGGCGGAACCACGAAGACCTTGGCAACCGTTTGATCACTCCAGACGAATCTCACGCTGGCAATAGTGGGGCGATCCGGCGTCACGAGCGATTGTGCGGGATGCTGAGCTACTATTACCGGCAGGCAGCCTGAGGGGGCGGGCGTCCAGCGCTGATAGGATGATCCCGATCAACCGGACCGCGATCGTGAAAATGCCAGGCCATGCGTTCCTGGATTGGCTGCACCGCGCAGATCCGACGAGTGGCGGTTTGAGTCGGGAAGATCTCCGGCGGGAGCCGACAGTCTACCTGCTTCCGGAATGTGAGAACGAGGAACACGCCCGCTGGTGTCTGGAAGAAGTGTGCGGCCAGGTTTTCGAGGAGCCGTTGACTGGCTGGCGCCGTGTTCCCTCGCCGTGGCCGAGCCGGCCTTCCCGGGTCGGCTGGCTCACCCCGGTTTCAGTTTTTGGACGTTACGGGTGGCTCTGCTGACTCGGTTCGTCCAGGAACTCCAGGTAGATCACCAGGCAGCCGTCGGACATTTGACCGAAGAACTCGCGCGCGAATAGAGACCGTCCCGAGGAAGAATCGCGAAGCGGCGGCCAGTCATTCGGCCGCCTTTGAGGCGGCCGGGGAGGAGCTCATGCGGTTTTCCGATGCATCGGCAAACGAGTCTGGGCTGGTCTGGGACGTGCGAAGGTTCAGATTTCCGGCACGCTGCCATGAATCCCCAGCACATTTCGGTTGTTCCGATAGTTCAGGCTTTCGGAACGGGCTCGATGTGTCGGATCGCGGCTCGATAACCCGCGCGCTATCAAGGCACTTGCTGCGGGCTCACTGGGAGTACTTCTGGAACATCCGCGCTACGTTCGCCGGTAAGCGATCTCAGTACCGTCAGAATTGCCGTTGTTTCTCGCCGCCGCCGACGATCTGGCAACGTGCGGGAAAATGGCGCCGGCGGGCCCCTTGGATTCAACGTGCTACGGGCGGCAATTCGGAATCTGGAAACGATCCGGAAACGGTCCGGTCTTGACCGCCTTCGTTTGATCCTCTGCAAAGCAGCTACTGGACCGGCTTCCACGATCTGACTGCACAGCGTCGCATCGTATTCCTCTCGCGAGAAGACCACGCTGCTGTGCGCGCAGTGCTGGCAGGGCTGTGGCGGGGATTCCGGACACCGTGACTGAATCGCGGGCGCCTGGTGGTGTCTCTGACAACGCCGAGATTCGCCAATCCCACGTCGCAGGCTGCGTCGAGGCTGCCGAAGGGTACCCAAGGCCTTTCCAGAGTCGGACGGCCTAATCAGCACCGATCTACGCCTCAGCAATGGGCATTCCACGCATCGCCCCGGAGCGGTAGATCACAAGGGAGCGTCTACTGGCGGCCGGCGTCGTCGGATCGGATCCGTGAGCCGGGGCGGCAGCCGCACTCAACCGCGCCTGCAGCCTCAAGTCACTCTCGGTGTCACAGTGTGGGGGTAGAGAGTCGCGGCCGGCGTACCGAAATGCAACTGGGGCTCATGGCTGACCCCCGGCGGCCATTTCTACCACGATCGCCAGCCCAAAACTCAGCGACGGCCATACTATGAGGGCTCCAAAGCAAGGGCGGGGACATCCCGGTTGGCGAACTCGGAAGTCTCACCGGCCGTGAAGTCCGCAGGATGCCCGAGGAGCAGACCGGAGCACTTGGCCGATATGCACCGCTCGGAACGTATTCACATAATATAGATATATATATATGAGCGAACGAGAAACTCCCGCGGGGACTTTTCCGGGGCTTCGAGCAACGTGAACGGCAGCGGCGGCGACTCGCCGGAGTAGAGCCTAAATCGCCTGTCTTCTGCTGCTTAGCGAAGGGCACGCGAGCCGCCAGCCGAGAGGATTTCACACCGCAAGGTTTTCAGGAACGCCCCCGCTAGAAACTGGCTCGGAGACCTCAGCGAAAAGGAGTTTCCTTGATTGTTTCCAGAACCGGTTCTTTGCGGGTCGAATCCGAAGGAATTTGCCTCGTGATGGCCGGGCAAAGGTCCATCCGTCCGTACCGATGCCGAGGCTGGCGCCCAGCCATGATCCAGCAACACGATGTTGGCTTGGCAGCCGCGCTCAGCCTACCATGGGATCATGATCCCGCTGCTGGCCGAGTTTGATCGTGCGTTCGCGGATTTCAACGTCTCCGAGACTCGCGACCCTACCCTGAAGGCCGAGATCGGGCCATCCCAGCTTCAACTGATCGTGTGGGTTCATGAGGCACGCCAGGGGGATCGGGAAGCGCGGTCCTTGTTCGTCGACACGATGTACTGGACGCTCCGCGAGCCGGCATTCCGCTGCTTTGAGCGGGTTCATGGGGCGCGCGCGATGGAGTACCGCGAATGGTTTTACGCCAAGCTGCTTCAGTTCCTCAACATCCTGGTACACGAGAAGCTGAACCTGGCGGAAACCGCAACCGAAGTGGAACGGCCCTGGGAGCAGGGTCTCACCGTTCTGGGCACGCTTGGACCGGCCGTCGACGAGGAAGCCATCCAGGCGGTCTTCTCGCCCGAGCAGAACAATCCGGAGTTCTGGAGTCCGATCGTGGGATCGGTGTGCGCTGCTCCATCAGACAGGCTGGGTGTTCTGTCGCAACGGATGGCCGAGTGGGGCGCTCAACGGCAGAGGCAGTTGAGATCCGGGGGGCGCGAATGGCCCCGGAATCGCGAGCGGAACCAGATCATTCGCAATCTCCGAGCGCGCGGCGCTGCGCTCGAGGACATCTGTGCGGAACTCGACCGGCGGACTATCCCGACGCTGCCGGCCATGCAGGCGGCCGGTGTATCCCACTGGGTTGACGCCGGGAACGATCCCCACTTCCGCAGACACGTCCAGCAGGTGATCTGGAAGGCGGTCAACCGACCGAAAGCTGTCAAGGCCTGAGAGTTTCCGGATCGTTTCCGGATTCCGAATTACCGCCCGTAGCACGTTGAATCCAAGGGACCCGCCAGCGCCATTTTCCCAAGCGTTGCCACATTCCGGGATGACCGTCTCCCGCCGAAATCCGGCCTTATCCTGATCGTGTGACCGAGCAGGCCATGCAATCGAAGCCGACGATGGGGTCTAATGGGGGAGTCGGTAAGCGGCTCCTGAACGTGAAGGAGGCAGCCCGCTACCTGGGCATCGAAGTGGACACCGTCTACAAGAAGGCCCGGATGCGGGAGCTTCCTTCAGTCAAGGTTGGCCGAGCGTTGCGGTTCGACTTATACGCTCTCGAGCGTTATGTCGAAGAGCACACGATCGAAGCCATTGACTGAAAGGAGTTCGCAGAAGGATGTCGATACACGATGCAGGAGAAGGGAAGCACAAGATCCGCTGGAGGGAGGGAGGCCATAACCGAAGTCTGGTTGTTCATGGCTCGCGCGAGTTGGCGCGGAAGGTGCTGCGCAAGAAGATGTCGGCGCGGGACGAAAACCGCCACCTGGACGTCAAACGGGAGGTCAACTTTCGGATGACGGCGCTGATTGACCGGTACTGGCAGTTGTACGGGGTGAAGAAGAGATCCGCAGACCGGGAGAAACACGTACTGGAGGGGGTCCGGCAGGAACTGGGGCCGTTGTTCGTTCGGGAGGTGGACGGGCCGGCGGTGGATGGCTGGTACCGGAAGCTGACGGAGGAGAAGGGACTCAAGCCGGGCACGGCCGTACGGCACTTCAACGTCATGCATCACATGATGGGGAAGGCGGCGACTATCTGGTCGAAGGAGACGGGGATTGATCGGAACCCCGCGGACCAGGTGGAAGTGAAGCGGCCGGACGATGCTCGGGAGAGGTACCTGACGGCCGAGGAGTTGCCGCGGCTGAAAGCAGCGCTGGACGAGAAGCTGTACCGGAAGGGGACGCGGGCGATCAACCAGACGTTCTACCGGCTGCGGCTGATTGTGCTGGTGGCGCTGACGACGGGGATGCGGAGCGCGGAGATCTTCGGGCTGGCCTGGAGCGACGTGCTGTACCGCGAGGAGTTGATCGCGGTGCGGGCGAAGCTGAAAGGCGGCAAGATGCGGTACGTGCCGCTGACCCCGGAGTTGGCGGAGGAGTTGCGGCGCTATCCGGCGGTACTGGGTGAGCCCTGTATCTTTCCGCCGAAGCGCGGCGCCAAGGGAGAGCGGCAGCGCGTGGAGGGGAGTTTCGAGACGGTACTGAAGAGGGCCGGCATCGAGGATTTCCGGTTTCACGATCTGCGGCACACGTTCGCTTCCTGGTACATGATGAACGGGGGCGACCTGTACGACCTGGCGAAGATCCTGGGACACAAGAACATCAAGATGACGGAGCGGTACGCGAAGCTGGGCCGGCAGCACATCGCGCGGACCGGCAGCACGGCCCGGGAGCTGTGGACGCTGATGGAGACAGAGAACGGGGAACCGCAAACGGGGGCGCTGTGAAATGTTCCCGTATTGTTCCCCGAGGTAGGGGCTGAGGTTTCTGGCTGCTGCTAAGTGATTGATTCTTTGGTGGCCAGGGACGGAATTGAACCGCCGACGCCAGCCTTTTCAGGGCTGCGCTCTACCAACTGAGCTACCTGGCCGGATTTCCTTATTATAGCAAACCGAGGGCGCGCGCGTTCAGCGCCCCAACTCCGCCAGCGCTTTTCCGGTCGCCTCCGCAACGCCGGCGTGGAGGCTGTTGCCGTGGGCGTCCATGGTGACGATGGTCAGGAAATCCTTCACCCGGAGATGCCACATCGCTTCGGGGATTCCGAACTCCATCAGGTGAACGCCGAGCACCTTCTCGACCGCGCGCGCGTAGAACTGCGCCGCGCCGCCGATGGCATGCAGGTAGACGGCTCCCGAGTCCTTCATCGAGGCCAGGGTCTTGGGGCCCATGCCGCCCTTGCCGATGACCGCGCGCAAGCCATACTCGCGGATGGCGTGGTGCTGGTAGGGTTCCTCGCGGATCGAGGTGGTCGGACCGGCGGCCTTGGTCACCCATCCTTCGCCCTGCTGCAACATCACCGGTCCGCAGTGGTAGATTGCCGCGCCGCGCAAATCCACCGGCGGCGCGTTCTTCATCAGGTATGCGTGGACGTTGTCGCGGCCGGTGTAGATTTCGCCGTTGATCAGGACCACATCGCCGATCTTGAGCGCGCGCACGGCCGCTTCGGTCAGCGGCGGCGTGAGAACGATCTCGCGGCCGGTGAGCGGGAATCCCTCGCCGGCGGCCATCCGCTCGACGGCCCGCTCGGGGTCGCGATACAGCCACCCCGCGATGGCGCCGCTGGCCGCATCCAGCCGCACGCCCAGGCGCCGGAAGGCCCAGCAATCGTATGCCACCGACACGAAGAAACAGGCCGGCAACCGGTTCGCCGCCGTGATCTTGCATCCGATGAGAGAGGTCTTGCCGCCGAATCCCATCGCACCGACGCCCAACCGGTTGGCCTGCTCCATGATCTGGCTCTCGAGATTGGCCAGCGCCGGATCGGGATTCACGTCGTCGAGGGAGCGGAACAACTGGTACTTTGCCAGCGTGTAGCCGTGCGCGCGGTCGCCGCCGATGCACACGCCCAGGGCGCCCGGCGAGCATCCCAGTCCCTGCGCCCGCCAGACGGCGTGCAGAATGCACTTGCGCACGCCCTCCAGGTTCCGATCGGCGCGGCCCAGATGATCCAGTTCGCAAGGAATCGAGTACTGCGCGTTCATGTTCTCGCAGCCGCCACCCTTGAGAATGAGTTTGACCTCGATCTGGTCCTGGTCCCACTGCTCGAAGTGGATCACCGGCGTCTCGGTCCCGAGATTGTTTCCACTGTTCTTGCCGGTGAGCGAATCGACCGAATTCGGCCGCAGCTTACCCCGCCGCGTCGCCTCGGCGATCGCTTTCCAGATCGCCTCCCGGATCGCCAACTGGCTGACGCCGGGCGGCGTGTGCACCACAAACGTCGGCATCCCGGTGTCCTGGCAAATCGCCCCTTCATCGTCCAGCGCCATGTCGATGTTGGAGGCGATGATGTTGAGCGCCTTGGCGCTCTGCGTGTCCGGCGTCTCAAGCGGGATCCGGTGGCCCAAGGCCGCGCGCACGTCCGGCGGCAGGTTTGTCGAGGTCTGAGTGATAAGTTCGAGCAGGCTATTTTCCAGGAATTGCACAACCTTCTCCTTCTACGAGTACTATCCTATCTTGATCGTGACCTGCGCGGTGAGGCCCGGCCGGATGGCCGGGTCCGGGCTGGTGAACTCGACCAGGACTTGCGTGCCCTTGACTTCGCGAACCGACGCCGGGATGGGCTGGTTGGCCATCTCCGACAGATGCACCGTCGCGGGCTGCCCCGCCCGGATGCGCGCCAGCGCCGGCGGATCCGGCTCGACGACCACCTCCAGCGACGCCAGATCCACCGCGATCTGGAACAGGTCCTTCATGGACGGATTCACTTCGGCGCCGGCTTCTCCGCGGCGCGCCACCAGGATGCCGTCCACCGGCGAATAGATCTCGGTCGCCTGCAAGTCCGCTTTCGCCAGATCCAGATCCTCGCTCTGTTCGTCGAGCGTTTTCCGCGCGGCGTCGATCTCCTTCATCAGCGACCGCACGCGCTCGTCCGTGCTCGCGGCCAGTTCGGCCAGTGTCTCGTACTCGGCCTTCAGCGCCAGGTGTTCTCTCTGCGCCTTTTCGAAGACCAGCCGCGGCGTCGCGCCTTCCTTGTGCAGCAACTGTTGCCGAAGCCAGGTCTTCTCGGCCTTTTCGGCATCCGCCCGCGCGCGGCTTCTGTCGGCATCGGCGCGCGAGGCCTCCAGGCGCGCGGCGATGAGGTTCGCCTCCACCGTGGTGACACGAGACTGGGCCCTGTCGAATTCGGCCTGCATCCGCTCGACGGCGGTTTCCAGCGCCGTGTTCCGCAGACGCGCCAGCAGTTGCCCTTCGAAGACGTCCTGTCCCACCTCGGCCGCGAACTCCTCCACCCGGCCCTCGGTGGTGGCGGCGACGGAAACCAGGTTGCGGGCCTGGACCTTCCCGGCGAAGCCGATCTCGGGTCCGAAAACGGGGGCCGGCGCCACGGCCTTGGGCTGCGCGGGCGGCGACGAACGGCGCAACAGAGAGAGTGCGCCCGCGCCGACGCCGGCCAGGATTACGGCGCCCGCAAACAGCAGCCACTTGCCGCGCATACCCCGATGGTAGCACCCGGCCGCGGACACGGACCGCGGCCGCCCGCAACATGGATTCGGGCCATCACACTCGCGGCCCGACGGGTCCTGAAAGACGCATTGTCCCGGCGGATGAAAGTTCCGGCCGGGCAAGCGCCGGAGCGCCCGGCGACAGGTCCCGCCCGGGAGGAGTAGTCCCCGGCGCCGGGGGGAGCGTCGAAAGCCCGTGAAAAAGCGGGAAGGCAGCGCTAAGTCCTGGTTGATTGCTTTGCAGTTTGACCCGCGCGCTGCACCGAACCATCGCTTCTTGGAGGGAACGGCCAACACGGGACGACCGCAGGGAGGAAAGGAGCGGGCAGCGCCGTTGACAGGCCGCCGCGCCCGTTCACGATCAAGAGAGTAGGTTCGCGGAGAAATCAGTATCCGGGGACCAGACGGCAGGAACCGGGTGGCCGAATTGACCTGATAGCGTGGCTACGTTGCGGCGGCCTGGTACTTAAAGTCCGTGGACTTAAGATCATCATCCGTGATTCGCTTGTGTGCATGGGCCGGGAAGCTGACGACGCGACCAAAGCCGCGTTCGGTCAGCGTGTGCGCGAGTTACGGGCGAAGAAGGGTCTCTCCCAGGAGGCTCTGGCACTGGTTTGCGATCTCGACCGGACCTATGTCGGCGGCGTCGAGCGCGGGGAGCGGAACATCAGCCTGCTGAACATCAGAAAGATCGCCGATGCGCTGGGCGTGGAAGTCCGGGAGCTATTTTGATGCCGGAAGCCCACGGCTATCTGCAGGCGCTCCTGAGAAACATCGGGGTGTTGCGGGAAAGGGCTGGCCTGACGCCCGCGCAACTGGAAGAACGGCTGATCCTGGGGCCTGGCTGGATCGAAAGGTTTGAGAGCGGGGAAAGTGTGCCCAGCATCGACATGATGCTCGCCATCCTGCATGAGACGGGTGCGGGGTTGCAGGACCTGCTGCACGCCCTGCCGGAACCGGAACCGGCGCAAGTCGAGCGCATCATCTTCGCGGAGCAGGTGGGCAACGCCATCAGGATACATTTCCGCTATGCGAAATTCGACGCGCAGTACACATTGCCGAATGCCCGGCTTGAAGAATTCGAGGCCGTCATAAAGACGCTGCGTGACGGGCTGTCGCGTCTGGCGGTGGTGAATGAGGGCCAGAGCGAGGCGATCAAGTCGGATTCCGTGGCGCGGGCCTTTCTGACGGCCGTGCGGGCGTGGCCGCACGCGAACCCGTCGGACCTGTGGTGGTTTCTGGTGTACCGGGCCTATTGCGACCCATACAATCACCCCGCGCAGTATGCCCGCCTGGATTTCACGCAGAGCTGGAAGCGGACGGGCGGATGGGCGCTTGAAGAGGTTCTTGTCCGGTATTACGGCCCGTTCCTGAAGCAGAACGGCGTCAACCTTTACGTAGCCGATGGGGCGGAAAAGCAGATACTGGTCGATGCCTTGAGGCTTGAGGACCGCGTGGAGGCCGACAAGATCGACGTTGTACTGACCGGAGGCACGCCGCGCGGCCAGAAGTTCTTCGGCGTGGTCCATGTCAAGGCCAGCTTTGCCGAACGCCGGACGGACGATGTGCCATTGAGCATCGCCCTGGTGGGCGGCGGTTTCACCTCGCCGCTGTGGACGATGGACTGCAAGAGCGCGCCCGGCGAGAACCCCGTTAATCGGGGAGAGCTTGGAGACGTGGAAAGGCGGCGCAGCGCGAAGCGCAAGGATATCGAGGACGAAGGCTACTTTACGGGCTGCTTCTCATACAACCGGAACACGCAGCCTACCCCACCGGGTCTGCCGGAAGAACGGCGCGTCCATGTCTGCGATTTCAGCAACCCGGACGACGCATTCTCGCGCTTCATCATCCGGCGCTGGCAAGCATTTCCGAAAGATCGAGCGAGGGCTGGAAATTCCGTTTGATGGCGCTCAGGCGTTCGTTGGAGGCCTTGACCTGGTCCGGGTCGATCTCAAAGCCGATATAGGAACAGCCGAGTTTCAGCGTGGCGATACCCGTGGTGCCGGAGCCGGAGAACGGATCGAACACGACGACGTCCGGCCCCGCCTTGCCGTAGGCATTGATGCAGCGGCGCGGCAGTTCCTCCGGGAAGCGCGAATAATGGGCGGTGCCGTCGATCTTCTCGTTCGGGAATTCCCAGATGGTGGGCACCGGCGGCTCGATCAGGAACTCATGATCCTCGGCGCGGGCCAGCAGGAAGATCGGCTCATGGTGACGGTGCGGACGGCGGCAGCGGCCTTCCGGCATGGCGTTGCGCTTGCACCAGACGACCTCGCCCCTGAACAAGTAGCCCTTGTCGCACAGCGCGATCACGACGCGGTTGGGCAGCGCTAGCAGGTTGCCGTAGCGCAGCCATGGGGCGGCGCTGTCGATGAAGGCGCGGCGTTTTGCGCGCGGCTTGACATAGGCGGAGTTTTCCGGCGACAGGCCGTTCTTGTCCGGGCCGAGAGAGCTGTACTTGCGGTCGTCAGCACGCCAGTTGACGGGAGTGTTGTAGGCGTCGCCGATATTAAGCCAGACGATTCCGGCTGCTTTCAGCTTGGGCAGGAAGGCCACAAAGATGTCTACCAGGCTGGCGATGTAATCGCGGGGGTCATCCTCGACGCCGAAGCCCTTGGAGAGGCGCTGGCCCCAATAGGGCGGCGATGTGACAAGGACGTCGATGCTTTCATCGGGCAGGCTGGCAATGAGTTCACGGCAATCGCCGGCGGTAACGGCATCGCGGTCGAAGGGACCGATCTTTTCAGGCAAACGCAGAACCTCCTGCGACGGTACGCATAGTCATCATCGCTCAACCGGGTTTCCGTAGTCAACCTGGGGGCAGAAATCGCGGCGCGGCGCTCTGGAGCGAAACGTCCGTCAGGCGGAGGGCGCGACATGAAGCAGGACGAAGCGATCACCGATGTCTTGGAGAAGGCAGGCAGCAAACTGACCACCAGTCGATCAACCAGGATTCAGCGCACTACCAGCGGGGAACGATCCTGCGGGCCACCCCGGCGCTTTGCTATACTCAAAAAGGTCCGCATTACCCCCTGGTAAGGAATCTGAATGCCAAAGCTGAAGACACATAAGGGTGCGTCGAAACGGTTCAGGAAGACCGCGTCGGGCAAATTGGTTCGTGGCCATGCCTACGCCCGTCATATTCTGACCTCGAAGTCGCGCTCTCGCAAGCGCCGCCTGCGGCAGGGCGTTCTCATCGACAAAACGAATGAGGCGGCCCTGAAGCAGATGCTGCCCTATTAGGGCGGCCGTTACGCGAGTGGGCAGAGCGCCGCACGTGCCTGCGCCGCCGCGAATCTAAGCCAACAACAAGGAGAAAACGTGCCGAGAGTCAAACGAGGTACCAAGCGCCGAGCCTCGCGCAAGAAGGTTCTGGATCGCGCGTCCGGCTTTTTCCTGACCAAGAGCAAGCTGCACCGTTCCGCCCAGGAGGCGGTCGAGAAGGCGCTCCGCTACGGCTATGTCGGGCGCAAGCGAAAGAAACGGGATTTCCGCTCGCTCTGGATCATCCGCATTTCCGCCGCCTGCAAGCAGGCCGGCCTGTCCTACAGCCAGTTTCTTGGCGGCATGAAGAAGGCGGGCATCGATTTGAACCGCAAGATGCTGGCCGATCTGGCCCTGAACGACGAGGCCGCGTTCCTGGCGCTAGTTGACAAGGCCCGGTCCGCTCTGGCACAAACAGAGTGATCCCCAGGAGGACACTCATGAGTTCCGTGCGAGACGACGACGCCGATTCCCTATCCAGTCTCGAGGCGCAGATACTTCGCGCCGTCGAGATGGTTTCCGTACTGCGTCAGGAGAACGAAGCCCTGGCGGGCAAGCTGCAGGAAGCCGAGGCCGCCCGGTCGGCCGCGCTTCAGCAGGCGGCCGAGGCGTCCGCCCGGCAGGATCGCCTGGCGCAGGAGCTGGAGTCCCTGCGGAGCGAACGGAAACAGGTCCGCACGCGGATCGAGAAGCTGAAGGACCAACTGGAACTGCTCGGCGGCAGTTAGGCGCGCCCGGTCCGGACTGGGAGAGGTCCCGATGCAACCAGGCTCGGTGGAAAAGAAACCGGTAAGAATCACGGTGTGCGGCCAGACCTTCACCGTCCTGGCCCCGGGCGACCCGGCCGAGATCCTTCAGCTCGCCGCCGAGATCGACGACACCATGACCCGAATCGCGGCGCGCTCCGGCGCCGCCGATTCGATGCGCGCCGCCATCCTCACATGCATGCACCTGGCCGACCGCGCGCGCACGCTCGAACGCGAGTTGGAAGACATCCGGCGGCGGATCGGCGACAAAGCGCGCCGGATCGCGGAGATTCTCGACCGGGCCGGCGATACCGCTCCGCGGGCCCGGTAGTCAGACCTGCAAACCGGCCACGTCCACCGCTCCGCGCTTGCCTTCCACGACCACGATCCCGGATTCGGTGACGTGGTGGTAGATCCGGTCGCGGTCCAGATCCCAGCCAATGACCTCGCCCGGCGGGACGCGCACGTTCTTGTCGAGGATGGCGCGGCGGACGCGTGCGCCCCGCCCGATGTCCACGTTGTCGAAGAGAATCGAATCTTCCACCAGTGCGCCCGCGTGAACCCGCGCGCCGCGGCCCAGCACGGAGTTGCGCACCGCGCCGCCGGAGAGAATCACGCCGCCCGAAATGATCGAATCGATGGCGTGCCCGCGCCGCCCTTCGTCGTCGAAGGCGAACTTCGCCGGGGGATCCTGGTAACCGGCGGTGCGCAGCGGCCACCGTTTGTTATACAGGTTCAGGGCCGGCAACAGCGAGCGCAAATCCATGTTGGCCTCGTAGTAGGCGTCTATGGTTCCGACGTCGCGCCAGTAGGCCATCTGATCCCGCGGGTCGCCGGGAATTTGGTTGGTCTGGAAGTCGTAGGCGTACATCGGAGCTCGTCCGACCATCGCCGGCAGGATGTCGCGGCCGAAGTCGTGGGTCGAGTCCTCGTTGGCCGCGTCGGCGTGCAACTCCTCCAGCAGACGCTCGGTCGAGAAGACGTAGTTGCCCATCGAGGCGTAGACCCGCTCCGGGTCCGACGGCATGGCCGGCGCGTCCGCCTTCTTTTCGTGGAAGCCCCGAATCACCCCTTCCGGCGCAGCCTCGATCACGCCGAACTCCCGCGCCTGCGACCGGGGCGCCGGAATGGCGGCGACCGTCGCCTGCGAGCGTTTCTGCACGTGATACTCGATCATCTCGCGGATGTTCATCCGGTAGATATGGTCGGCGCCGAAGATCACCACCAGGTCCGGATCGGTCTGCTCGATCAGATTGATGTTCTGGTAGATGGCGTCGGCGGTGCCGCGGTACCACGTCTCGCCCGGCGTGCGCATTTGGGCCGGCACCGGGATGATGAAATGACTCTTCAAAATCCCGGAGAACTCCCAGCCGTCGGACAGGTGCTGCAGCAGCGACTGGCTCTTGAATTGGATCAGCACGTAGATCGAGTAAACGCCCGAATTGATCAGGTTGCTCAGAACGAAATCGACGATGCGATAGCGTCCGCCGAAGGGCACCGCCGGCTTGGCGCGCTCTTTCGTCAGTGGATAGAGCCGGGTTCCCTTGCCCCCCGCCAGCACAAACGAAAGCACCCGAAGTTGCATAAAGTCCGCTCCCGGTCCGTCAATCAGCCTTTCATTTCAGTCCTTCCATTGTGTCAGCGGCGGACCTCGCATGGCAAATAAACATACTCGCAACGGATTGTTCGGCGCAACTGCCGCCAACTGCCGCGACAACTGCCGCGACAACTGCCGCGCGATTGTGTGCCAAGGCGCGCGATTGTGGTACCTTCGTCTGTTCGATGCCTCAAAACACGCAAACCGGACAACCAGCCGCCGGCGGCATCTCCCCGGCCCGCCGCTGGACCATTGTAGGACTGCTCTGCGCCGGCATGATGATCGCCTACTTCGACCGGGTGAACCTGTCGGTGGTGATGGTCTTGCCCGACTTCAAGCAGACCTTCCAGTTGACCGACACCGACCGCGGCGCGCTGAACTCGGCGTTCTTCTGGTCCTACGCCGTATTGCAGATCCCGGCCGGCTGGTTCGTCGATCGCTACGGGGTGAAGTTGCCATTTGCGGCGGCCCTGGGATTGTGGAGCCTGGTTTCGGCGGGCACGGCATTCTCCGGTACCATGCGGCAGTTATTCACGCTGCGGCTGCTGCTGGGTGTGTGCGAATCGGTGGTGACGCCGGCCGGCATGCGCTGGATCCGATTCAACTGCGCCGAAAACCAACGCGGCCTCGCGGTGGGCCTGTACATGGCGGCGGCTAAGTTCGGGCCGGCCGTGGGGGTGCAACTGGCCACCATGCTGATGCTGCTCTACGGGTGGCGGAACATGTTCGTCATCCTTGGGCTGGGCTGCATGGTCTGGCTGGTACCGTGGCTGCTGCTGGTGCGCGACGACGACCAGGACCTCGAGAAGGCAAGCGTCCGCAAGTCGTCGGCGCCGGCCGTGCCGTTTGCGCGCGTCATCGCCAGCCCGGTCATCTGGGGAACCGTCATCGGCACGTTCTGCTATCAGTACTTCGTCTACTACTGCATGACCTGGATGCCGGCCTATTTCGTCGAACGGCGGAACCTCTCGCTCAACTCCATGGGCTGGTTCACCATGTTCAGCTTCACCGGAATGGCCGTCGTGGCGATACTTGCCGGGTTCATTGCCGACCGCATGATCGATCGCGGTTGCGACCCCGTGCGGGTGCGCAAGGGCTTCACCATCGCCGGGTTCCTGGTGGCGTCCACCGAACTGATCGGCGCGATGTCGGATTCCAACTCCGTGGCGCTGTTTTTCGCCGTATTCTCGCTGAGCGGCCTGGGCCTGATGACGGCCAACTATTGGGCCCTGACGCAAACCCTGATTCCCGGCGCCGCGGTGGGGCGCGTTGTCGGCATTCAGAACTGCGCCGCCAACCTGCCGGGTATTGTCGCCCCGTTGCTCACCGGATGGCTCAAACAGACCACCGGCGGCTACGAGGCGGGAATGCAAGTCATCTGGATCTTCTTGATCCTGGGCATCGCCTCGTACCTGTTCCTGGTCCGGCCCAAGTACGTGCCGCGCTAGGGAACGAGGGGACAGACGGGACGTTCCCCGTGCCACTACTGGGTCAATCCGTCAGATCCGGTTTGGGGGTCTTGGACGTGCTCTTGGGCAGCGCCGGTTCCTTGATGTAGTCGACCGGGATGTCGCCGGTGAGGCTCTTCAGGAACGCGATGATCGAGCGGACTTCGGTTTCGCTCAAAGGCTTGCCGAGTTGATACTCGGCCATATGCGCCACCGCCTGATCGAGCGCCGCCACTTTGCCGTTGTGGAAGTACGGCCCGGTCTTCTCGATGTTGCGCAGCGCCGGGACCTTGAAGAGCATCCTGTCGGCGTCCTTCTTGGTTACCTTGGCGCGGCCGGGATCGGAGGCGTCCGGATAAGGCTTCACCAGGCCCAGTTTCTGATACAGATTGCCCCCCAGCAGCGCGCCGGCGTGGCAGGCCTGGCAGCCGACCGTCGTAAAGGTATTGAACCCGATCTTCTCTTCTTCCGTCAGCGCCGCCTGGTCGCCTTTGAGAAACTTGTCCCAGCGCGCCGGCGTCACCAGTTTACGCTCGAAGGCGCCGATGGCCTTGGCCATGTTGTCGTAAGTCACCGGGTCCCGGTCTTCCGGAAAAGCCTTCTTGAAAGCGTCGACATATTCCGGAATCGATTTGAGGACCGTGATCACCTGCCTGTCGTTGGGCATCGCCATCTCGACCGGATTCAACACCGGCCCCTTGGCCTGCTCTTCGACGTTGGCGGCGCGGCCGTCCCAGAATTGCACGAAGTGGCCGGCGGAGTTGTAAACGGTGGGCGAGTTGCGATCGCCCTTCTGTCCCTTGTGGCCGTTGGAAGTCGGCTCGCCGTCCACTCCGTATGTGGACAGCCCGTGGCAACTGTTGCAGGAGATCTTCTGGCTCTTCGAGAGCCGTGGTTCGTAATAGAGCATCCGGCCGAGGTTGATCTTCTCCTCGGTCAGCGCGGCGGCTTGGGCCGGGTACCCTTCCGGCAGCGGCGCGAACATCTTGAGCTTAACGGGATGGATGGCCGTCGAGGGCTGCTTGCCACAACCCAACGCGATCAGTAACGTCAGAGCAATCGGAACTACGCAGAGAATGCGACCTTTCTGCATTACTTCCTCCTGAATGGAAATCCGTCCTTCCGCAGTATACATCTATCGCGCCGAGGAGGGATTCGGGCGGGGTATGAAATGCCGCTCAAACAGGAGGAAGAATACCGCTGCCACCACCGTCGCCACCGCGAAGCAGACCGGATACCAGAGCCAAGCCAGGGCAGAGTAGCCGGGAAGTCCGGAAGTTTGCGGACCCGCAACCGCCTCGAAGAAGTACAGCGTGATCATATGGGTGAGATAGAACGAATAGCTTATGCCCCCAAACAGCCGGAGCGGACGGCTGGCCAGGAGGCGGCTCAAGCCGGAGTGTCCGCCGAAGGCGCAAAAACAGAAGCACAGCAGGCAGGTCATCGGGATCAGGCCGGAGCGGAGAATCCGAAGACCTGCGGAACCCCAGAGGTCTTGCACCAGACTCACGAGAAAAACCGAAGAACAGAAAACGGCCGCCGCGGCGGCGGCCGTTGCCAGCATGACGTGCGGCAGCCAGGCGGGCTTGCGCTCACGCTGCTTGAACCAGTCGGTCAACTCCCAGACCAGCATCCCTGCAAGGAGAGCGCGGACCCGGCTGCTGTCGAGATTCACCGCTCCTAAATAGCGACTGCCGGCGGCCAGAACCACGAGAACCGCGCAACGTTGCAGTCTCGGCAGGCAGTACAGCTTCGCGCTCCTCACCAGTAGAGGGCTGACGAGATAGAACGCGAAGATGAAGCTCAAGGTCCAGCTCACACCGATGATCGGCGGGATGGCGAGCAGGCCGGGCAGCAGAACTGCGTTGGCGGCCACGTAAGTCACCGCACGCAGCGGATCGTGGGGCAGCCTGGAAGCGGACGGAAAGCCTAGCGAAAAGATGACGTACAGCGACAGAACGATCAGGAAGAACGGGTAAATACGATGCACCCGCCGCCGCAGAAAGTCGCTGTAGCTCACTGATGAATGCATCAGGGACCCGTAAACGAAGCATCCACTGATGACCAGAAAGCAGTTTGTGCCCAGCGGGCCCATCGCGTGCAGGAGCGAATGCAAGGTCACCGAGAGAGAACCGGACTTCTGGCGAAGCGCCGACTCGGAAACGTGGAGCAGGAAGACGAACGTGGCTGCCAGGGCTCGCACCCCTTCAACCGACCTGATTCTGCCGGCCGCGCGAGGGGGTTCGAGCTTCTCCGCGAGCCACCGAAAAGCGGCCCCCAGTGCGCTCTTGCTCCCAGGCGCAGGGGGACCGCCCACTCTCGTGGAAGATCTTCTCTCTCGAAAGGACTCCCCGCGCTCTTCGCCCAACTCCAATGTAGGCACGCCACCAGATTGGTGCGTCAAGCTTTCAAGAGATCTCACTCATCCGTCTCCAGTTGCTCGCCGCGATCGACGCCGCAACTCCATACGTCCGTCGCCGCTGTCAGCAGGTCAACCTGGGGTGTATACTGTCGCCAATCCCATGTTACGAGTCTTCATTCTACAACTTTTCGTCCTGATTTGGATTGCCGCCGCCACCTGCGCCGCGGCGGAGTATCCAGTGGACTGGTCCAAGACCAACCGCGAAACGCTCGATCACCTCCAGGCGTTGTTGCGCATCGACACCACCAACCCGCCGGGCAACGAAACAGCGGCGGCCCAGTACGTGAAAGCGGCTCTCGAGCGGGATGGGATACAGGCCGCTCTGCTTGGCCCCGACAAGGCGAGGTTGAACCTGGTGGCCCGCATCCGCGGCAGCGGCTCCAAACGCCCGCTGCTGATCATGGGTCACACCGACGTGGTGGGCGTGCAGCGAGAGAAGTGGACCGTCGATCCGTTCGGCGGCATCCTGAAGGGCGGCTACATCTACGGCCGTGGGGCCACCGACGACAAGGACAACGTGACTGCCGGCCTGATGGTGATGCTGCTGCTCAAGCGGCTCAACGTGACGCTGGCGCGCGACGTGATCTTCGTGGCCGAGTCCGGCGAAGAGGGCTTCGCGGCCGAGGGCTTCCGCTACCTGGTGGAACACAACTGGCCCGAGATCGAGGCCGAGTACGCGCTGGCCGAAGGCGGCGGGGGCCAGTTGCGGGACGGCAAGCCGCGCTACATCACCGTGGCCGCGACGGAGAAGGTGGGGCGCGGAGTCCGCCTGGTCGCGCGCGGCTCGTCCGGACACGGCTCCGTGCCGCGGCCCGACAATGCCATCGCGCACCTGGCGCAAGCCGTGGCGCGGGCGGCCGCCTGGCAGCCGCCCATGCGGCTCGGCGACATCACGCGCACTTATTTTGAGCGGCTGGCAACCATCAGTTCGCCCGAGGAGGCGCGCCGTTGCAACGGAATTCTGATCCCCGGCAAGGCGCCCGAAATCGAGAGCTACTTCCGCGAGCATGAGCTGATTCACAACTCCGTTCTGCGCACCTCGATTTCGCCGAACATCATCAAGGGCGGTTTTCGCGGCAACGTGATTCCATCCGAGGCGGAAGCGTATCTCGACATTCGCGCGCTGCCGGACGAGGACATGGGCCGCTTTTACGACAGCCTTCGCAAAGTGATCGACGATGCCAGCGTCGAACTCGCCACCCCGTCCCGCCCCCGGCCGGCGCCGCCCTCGTCCAGGCTCGACACCGAGATGTTCCGGGTTCTTGAACAGGCCCAGCGCCGCGTGTACCCCGGGGCGATAACGCTTCCCTCGATGCTCACCGGTGGAACCGACATGGGACCGTTGCGCGCCAAGGGCGTCCAGGCCTACGGCATCGGACCGCTGGCCGAGGAGATCGACGCGCTGACACACGGGGCGCACACCGACGACGAGCGGCTCGGCGAGGCGGCATTGTACAAGTTCGTCGAGTTCCTGTGGCAAACTGTGCTGGAGGTTTCGACGCCCCGATGACTCACCGTGAACGCATCCTGGCCGCCTTGCGACGGGAACCGACCGACCGGGTTCCCGCCGACCTCGGCTCGACACTGGCCACCACGCTCACCGCCGGCGCGCACCGCCGCCTGCGCCAGCACCTGGGACTGGCGGCCGAACCCGAGCCGCCGTTGTTTTCCAAGCGCTCGCTGACCGTCGTGCCCGACCAGGCGATCATCGAGCGCTTCGACGTCGATGCGCGCCCCCTGCTGCTGGGGGCCGGGGAAGCCCGGCCGGACCGCGAGCTGGCCGGCGACGCCTTCATCGACGAATGGGGCATCACCTGGTCGAAGCCCTCCGGGGGCCACTACATCAACACCGATGGGCCCTTCCATCGCGTCGGCGAGCCGTCCCAGCGGCTGCTGGAAGAATTCGACTGGCCCGATCCGGACGACGCGGGCCGCACCCGCGGGCTCGCCGAGCGGGCGCGCGCGCTTCACCAGGGCGCCGACTGCGCCGTGGTGCTCGGCCTGGGTGTCGGACCCGTGCACCAGTGCCAGTTCCTGCGCGGCTACGCCGAGTGGCTCGAGGACTTGCTCGCCAACCCCGCCTTCGCCGAAGGATTGCTCGATCGCGCGGCCGATTTCTGGATCCGGACCACCACGCGCGCGCTCGAGGAAACAGCCGGCTCCATCGACCTGGTCATGTTCGGCGACGACCTGGGAACCCAGCGTGCGACCTTGATCCGGCCGGCGCTGTACCGTTCCCTGGTCAAACCCCGCCACCGCCGCATGGTCGAAGCCGTGAAGCGCTTCGGAAAGCCGGTT
>JAUYBU010000267.1 GCA_030693045.1 Bryobacterales bacterium
CAGAAAGTTCCGCAACAGGCCGGAGCCCCTGCCCCCCACGCCGATGAAGCCGACGCGCGCGGTCATCGCCGGGTTGAACTTCACGCCGATCATGGTTTCCGACGGCGCGGCCGAGGCGCCGCCCACGGCCGCCGCCAGCGGGATGGCGCGAAACAGGTCACGGCGCGCGATTCCAGAATTCTCGTGGTTCTTGCTCATGTCAAGCCAGTCTACACGAAGTGATAGAATTTCGGGGACAGGCTACGAAATCCCGAAACTCCGGAGTTTCGGGATTTCGTAGCCTGTCCCCGAAATTAGGGACGGTGCAAAATTATGAACAGACGAATGCTCTTGCTTTCCTGGGCGGCGGCCGCGGTGAAAACGCACCTGAAGACCGGCGACATGGCGCCCGACTTCAAACTGCCGTCCACAACCGGCCAGCCAATAACCATGGGCGAGTTTCGAGGTAAGAAGGCGGTGGTGCTGGCCTTCTTCCCGGCCGCGTTCACCGGTGGCTGAACGAAGGAAATCACCGGATACCAGGCTGGTATCCAAAAGTTCGAAAGCCTGGACGCGCAGGTGCTCGGCATCAGCACCGACTTCACGCCCACGCTGAGCCACTGGGCCAAGGAGCTGAATCTGAGCTACCCGCTGCTCAGCGACAAGAAGGGCGAGGTGTCGAAGCTGTACGGCGTGTTGAACGCCGACGTGATGGTGGCCAACCGCACCACGTTTGTGATCGACATCGACGGCCGCATACAGCACATCGAGGAAGGCTCGGCGGCGATCGATTCGACGGGCGCCGAAACCGCCTGCAAGCGCATCCGGAAAAAGTAACGATGCTCAGAGAGAAGCTCGACCGCGGCGACCTGCGGCTGGTGGTCGTCTCGCTGCTGACCGTTGTCGCCGGCGCCTTCTACGTCCTGTCGAACTACTCCGCCGCGTTTCCCGAAGCGTCCATCGATCTGAAGCTGTCGAAAGACGAGATAACCACGCGCGCCGATGCGTTTCTGCGCGCGCAGGGGCTGGAAACCGGCGGCTTCCGCAACCTGACGCTGTTCGATCCGGACGACGACGCGCGCCTGTTCCTGGAGCGCGAGGTGGGCCTGGACGAAGCCAACCGCCTGATGCGGGAGCGCATCTCGGTGTGGCGCTGGCGCGCGCGCTGGTACCGCCCGCCCCAGAAGGAAGAGATGGTGGTCTGGCTGAGTCCGAACGGCCGGCTGGTGGGGTTCGACCACGTGATCGCCGAGACCGCGCCGGGCGCCCGGCTGAAACCGGACGCCGCGCAGTCGATCGCCGAAGCGTTCCTGGCGCGCCAGACGGGCGCACGCCAGCGCCTGGTCGAGGCGCAATTGCAGGAGCGGCCCAGCCGCCACGATCACGTGTTCACCTGGGAACAGGAGGACCTGCGGGTCAAGGACGCGCGCTACCGGCGCAGCATCGTGGTTCACGGCGACCGTGTCGGGCGGTTCCAGGAATTCCTCTACGTGCCCGAGCAGTGGAAGCGCGATTTCGCGGCGCTGCGCTCGAAAAACGAGCTGTACTCGCAGATCGCGCAGGCGTTTTACGTGCCGCTGATCCTGTGCGCGCTGGGCGTGCTGATCCAGGCGATCCGCAAGAAACAGGTGCCCTGGCGGCCGCTGATCCTGATGTCGGCGACGGTCGGCGCGCTCATGATCGCGAGCCAGTGGAACAACCTGCCGTTCTTCATGGACAACGCGCCGACCAGCGCTTCCTATCGGGAGACGCTGGCCATCGGCCTGCTGTTGGCCATCGGCGCGGGAGTCGGGGTTTTCTTTTACGTGGTGCTGGCCGCCGCGGCGGGCGAACCGTTGTATCGGGCCGCGCGGCCCGCCGGCATGACCCTCAGAAACCTTGCCACCGCGCGCGGAATCCAGACCCGCGAGTTCTTCCGCGCAACCGTAGTCGGGTACGGCTTCGCGGCGGCGCACCTGGCTTTCGTGGTCGCCTTCTACCTGATCGGCAGACGTTTTGGCGTGTGGGCGCCGCAGGACATCCAGTACTCCGACCTGCTTTCGACCAGCCTGCCGTGGATCTACCCGCTTACGATTTCCGTCCTGGCGGCGACTTCCGAGGAATTCTGGTTTCGCCTGTTCGCCATTCCGCTGCTCAAGAAATGGCTGCGCTCGACCTGGATTGCGGTTCTGATTCCGGCTTTCGTGTGGGGCTTTCTGCACGCCAACTACCCGCAGCAACCCGGCTACATCCGCGGCGTCGAGGTGGGCGTCATCGGCGTCGCCGCCGGCTTCCTGATGCTGCGCTACGGCATCGGAGCGACGCTGATTTGGCACTACACGGTGGATGCGGTGATGATCGGCTCGTATCTGCTGCGCTCGGAAAGCTGGTACTTCCGATTGAGCGGCGTGGCGGTGGGCGGCGCGGTGCTGGCGCCGTTCCTGGTTTCACTGGTGCTCTATTTCCGCCGCGGCGGCTTTGTCGTCGAAGAGGCGCCCGCCGCGGAACTCGAGACGCCGCCGGCGTCGGCCGAGGTGAAACCGGAGGCGCGGGAATCGGTCGCGCCGCATCTGGCGGCGAAGTGGTTGTACGTCGCCGCGGCGGCGGCCGGATTGATCGCGCTGGCGGCGAGGCCGCACGAGTTTGGCGGCTTCGTGCGGCTGACGCTTACGCGCGACCGCGCGGCTCAAATCGCCGGCGACGAGATGCGGGCGCGCGGCGTCAACCTCGCCGAATGGCGCAGTGTCAGCGTATTCGTGGCGGACCTGCGCGTGCGGGAGTTCGAGTATCTTCGCCGGGTCGCTGGCGATGACGCGGCCAACCGGACCGTCGGCGCTCGTCAACTCACCGGGCTGTGGCGCGTGCGCTATTTCAAGCCGCTTCAGAAGGAAGAGTGGCGGGTGTGGGTGCGTTCCGACGCGGGCGTCATTCGCGTGGACCATGTGCTGGACGAGAAGGCCGTCGGCGCGCGTCTCACCCCCGACCAGGCGCGCGACGGCGCGGCCGCCTACCTCCGCCGCGCGCAGTCCATCCAGGTCGAGAGCCTTCGCCTGGTGGAAGCCAACCAGGAGAAGCGCGACAACCGCACCGATCATACGCTGGTTTGGGAGGACCCGGATTTCCGCGTGGGAGAAGCCCGCGCCCGCGTCTCGGTCGAGGTCATCGGCGATGAAATCTCGACCTTCCGGCGATTTCTGAAGCTGCCGGAACAGTGGCTGCGCGAGTTCGAAAAACCGCGCCTGCTGGGCTATCTTTTCCCCGGCCTGTTGGGCGCCGCCGGCCTGTCGTTGTTGATTATCCTGGTCCGGCGTTTGGGCCGCCACGAGTACCACTGGCGAGTGTACCTGGCGCTGGGCGCCGCCGCATTTTGCCTGTCCGTCGCTGCGACGTTGAACCAGTGGCCAACCCTGTTGGCGGGCTACCTCACCCAAACGGCGCTGGAGAACTACCTGGGCCAACTCGCGCTCGGCCGGCTCACCGTGGCGCTTTTCGCCGCAGCGGGTGTTTTCGCGGGAGTGCTGGGGGTGGACGTCTTCCGTCAACTGGCTCTGGGCCGGCGTCGATTCACGCCGCCCTCGGCCGCCCGGGCGGCGTCGGTGGCGCTGATGGTTTGGGGCGTGAGCAGAGTGCTGGCCTGGGCGGGACAGCAAGTGCCGGGTCCTCGCTTCTCCCTGCCGCTGGCGACATTCCCGGGGACAGAGTACTCCGTCCCCGGTTTTGCCGTGCTGAGCCAGGCATTCACGGCCGCCGCGCTGAGCTTCTGTCTGCTGGCGATCGCCGTGTTCGCCGCCATCCGTTTCCTTCGGCCCACCTGGCAAATCGCCACGGTATTGGCTGGCGCGGTGGCTTTTGCGGCGGGCCGGGCGCAGACCCCGGCGCTGGCACTGTTCTACTTCTTCGCATTCCTGGCCGCGGCGGCCGTTGTTTGGTTCGTGATTGCGACGTGCGCGGCCGACCTGGTCGCGTTCGCCGTGGCGCTGTTCTGGGTGCAGGCGGCCGAGGGCGGCGCGCGGCTCATGGCGCAGCCCGAGGTCTTCTTCCGGATGAACGGAATCGGCGCGCTGCTGGGGGCGGCGGTTCTCGGCTGGCTCGCGATCCGCTACTCGAAGAACGGCTCGCCGGGCATGCGGTAGCGCCAGGCCGCGTCCTCGTCGAGTTCGATGCCCAGCCCCGGCACGTCGGGCACGCGCACCTTTCCGTCGCGGATCAGGGGGCCTGCGGCGTTCTTCACCAGCTCGTCGAAAAACGGCACGCTGGCCGCGTGCCACTCCAGCGCGAGGATGTTGGGGATGGCCGCCGACAAGTGTACGCCGGCCATGGTGCCCAGCGGTCCGCAGATGTTGTGCAGCGCCAGGTTGACGTAGTGCAGGTCGGCCAGGTCGGCCACCTTGCGGCCTTCCCAGAGACCGATTTTCTGGACGTCGGGCGCCAGCACGCGCAAGCCGCCCTCGACGATCAGCCGCTGGAAGTCCAGGCGGAAGTAATGATTCTCGCCGGTCGAAATCGGCGTGGCGGTGTTGCGCTGCACCTGGGCCAGCGCGCCGATGTTTTCCGGCGGCACCGGATCTTCCAGCCACAGCAGCTTGTGTTTCTCCATGGCCCGCGCCATCTCGACGGCCGCCTGCACGCCGTAGTTCCAGTGGCAGTCGATGGCCAGGCCCACGTCCGGTCCGAGTTCCTTGCGCACCGCGCCGATGAGCATGTCGGCGTATTCGATCTC
Organism: Bryobacterales bacterium; assembly: GCA_030693045.1. Lineage (GTDB taxonomy): Bacteria > Acidobacteriota > Terriglobia > Bryobacterales > Bryobacteraceae > JACQZT01. The sequence continues at coordinate 4,679 of JAUYBU010000267.1, forward strand.
CGACCGGCTCAAGTCGCGGTTGTACTCGTCGGTGTCGAACGGCGTCGGCACGTCGATGTCGAACTTGAGGATGCGGAAGCCGCGCCCGGCCATCTCGCGCGCCTGGCGGGCGTACTCCTCGGGCGTCTGGTGCTCTTTCTTGGAAGCGTCCCAGCCGTGCCGCTTCAGGTGCACCACGTTCGGGTCCTGTGGCGCGCGGTCGGCCGCCATCCACGCGGGCGTGCGCGGAATCAGCAACGGGTCGATGCTCGAAAGCGCCGCCCCGGCGTGGCAGTCCGCGTAGATGCGCACTTCGTCGCGATACTTGCCCCCCAGAATCTGCCAGACCGGCATGCGGTACTTCTTGCCGATCAGGTCCAGCAGCGCCGCTTCCAGGCCCAGGATGGCGTGCATGGCGATGCCGGGCGAAACGTGAACCGCGCTAAGCCGCATGCGCCGCATGACGCGGTCGATCGAGGTGGGGTCCTCGCCCATCAGCAGGCGCGCGTATTCGCGGATCACGGCGGTCAGGCCGGGCGCCAGGAACACCTCGCCATAGCCGGTGATCTTCTCGTCGGTTTCGATCTTGACGAAGTTCCAGTTGAAGTTCGCTTCCAGAACCGCTGTGGTGACTCGAGTAATCTTCATGGAATCGACTAATCGCCGCGCGCCGCTTAGAAGGCAAGCCGCAGCGAACCCTGCATCGCGCGCGCGCCGCCGGCGGAGGTGATTACGCCGAACGTCGTCGGGCTCGACAGGTTGGTGCCCGGGGCGCTGAAATTAGGCGAGTTGGTCACGCCGGTGGCTTCGGCCCGGAACTGCAGCTTGAATCGTTCATAAATCGCAAAGGTCTTAAACAACGAGAGATTCAGACTTTGCGTGGCGGGCGCCCGCAACTCGGAGTAGCGCGGCGGCTCGGGAGAAACCATGTACTGGGTGGGCAATGGCGCGAACGCGGTGATATCGAAGTACGGGTTCAGGATGTTCCCCTTGGCGTCTCTCCGGTCGCCCAGCCGGTCTGAGATGGGGCCGCTCAAAGCCGCGTTGCGCAGACGAATCGGCCGCCCGTTGGTGCCGGTGACCCCCATCGCCCCTCCGGACTCGCGCACGAAATAGGCGCTCAGGGACCAGCCGCCGGCCACCTTGTCCAGCAGCCGGTTCCAGCCATTGCCGGTGATCCGCCAAGGGAACTCGTAGGTGGCTACCAGGCGCGCCATGTGCGGCACGTCGAACCCGGAGACGGTGCGGTAGTGCCGCTCGTTGACGATGCTGGTGGTTTCGTTGTCGATCAGCTTCGCCCAGGTATAGGTGAACAGGAGAGCCAGGCCATGCGTCAGGCGTTTCTCGACTTTGGTCTGCAGCGCGTGGTAAATGGAACGGCCGGTGTTGGCGCCCTGAACGGTGAGGCTGGTGAACTGCGGGTACTGAACCCACAGACGGTTCTGGGTGATGGTGGAGCCCTGACCCAGCGTCGAAGTGGCGGGGAACAAGTTCAGAAAGGGATTGTTCACCCGGTTGTTTTCCGCGGCGCCCAAGGCCAGGTAGCGGTCGGGTTTTTCATTCAGGTTAAAACTCTCGAACTGCTTCAGACTCAGCATGCCGACATAGGCGGCCTCCGCCAGGACCTGGGAAGGAAACTCATGCTGCAGGCTGAGCTGCCATTGCTGGCTATAAGGCGACACGCGCCCGCCATCGAGGAAACTGAGGGTGTCCCCGGCCTGGGCCATGAGCCCGGCCGAGCTTCCAGTCGCCTGGCGCAGCCCCGCCGGGAAGGGATTGGCCAGCGTGGCGTACGGGGTAGCGCCGTTGTCGATGCTGCCCGTGAACGGCGTAGTGCTGTTGAAGACGCCGAGATCGCCCATGTAGCTGGTGTTGAAAGTCTGTGCGCTGTAGAACAGCCCATAGCCGCCGCGCACCACCGTCCGCGGCGCTACGGTAACGGCGAAACCGAAGCGGGGTCCGAGATTGTTGCGGTCCACCGGACCGCCCCGCCGCGGATTGCCGCCGGTGCCGGCGAACAGGATGCCGCCCCGGAGGTCGAGCCCCGGAACCTGCACCGGCAGTTTCGCGGTCTCGTCGAAGCCATAGCTCATGCGGTTATACCGCTCGGTCCAGGGCGTTTCCACATCGTAACGCAGACCGAAGTTCAAGGTCAGGCGGCGGCTTACCTTCCAGTCTTCCTGAACATATGCGGCCAGATAGTGGTTCTGGAACGAGAGCGCGCTGGAACTGCCCAGCGAGCCGGATGCCGGCAGCCCCAGCAACAGCGATGCCATGGCCGTGCCGGTGGTGTCGGACGAGGAAGCGGTGAAGGCATCGGCGCGCGTGAAGACGGAATTGAAGGTGAAGTTGCCCGGGGCGGCGCTGCCGGGGGAATTCTGGTTGTAACGCTGCAACCGGTAGTCGATGCCGAATTTGAGACTGTGTTTTCCGGTGAGCTTGGTGAACGCCGCCATCAGGGAATGCTGTTCGTTGGCCACAAAGGAAAGTTGGCTGCCGAGCGTGGGGATGTTCTCGCCGAGGTTGAACGTCGGCCAGCCGTTGGTGGCCTGGTTGGCGGTCAGGATGGTGGGCAGGCCCAGGGAGTCCGTGGGCAGCCCCACCGCGCCCCGGATTGAGCGCTGGGTCTTGCGGACGAAGCCGTAGCGCAAGGAGCCGATGAAGGAAGGCGAGAACGTATAGGTGTCGTCCAGGCCGACGTTGGAGAAGCCGCGCGTCAGGTACTCCAGGTTGGATGTGCCTTCCGGAGGAATGGAAGTCTGGCCCACGATGATGGGGTTGAAGTTCTGGTCGCGGAACAGGTGGCCGTATCGCCCGAAGATGCGCTGGCGGTCGCTGATATTGTGATCGATGCGGACGCTCACCTGCGTCTGTTTGACGTAGTACAGACCCGATGTGAGCCAGTTATACGCCTGGATGCGCGGTGTGCCGGACATGTTCGGCTCCGGCAGCAACTTCAACCACGCTACTCCGGTCGGGCTCAGTTGCGAGGCCGGGATGGTGGCGTTGGCGAAGGGCTGGCGCGTCGCCCGGGTGCCGGAAACGGTCGTGGTGTAGGGGTTGTAGATGCTCAGCGGAAGCCCCGTGGAGCCGAGCGTCTGCGAGAAATTGCCCTGCCTCTCCTGGGTGGTGGGCACGCGCGCATAAAGCATCCAGGTGCGCGGGTCGTTATCTCGCTCGAGGGTAGTGGAGAAGAAAGTGCGATTCCGGCCGTTATAGATGCGCGGGATATAGACCGGGCCGCCGAACAGATAGCCATATTGGTAGTAGTGGACGGTGGGCTTTCGAATGCCGTTCCTGTTGTTGGCCCAACTGTTGGCGTTCAGCGCGCCCCACTGCTTGTACATATACACCGTTCCATGCGGCGTGTTGGTGCCGCCCTTGGTGGTGATGTTGATAGCGCCGCTGTTGGAGTGGCCGTAGGCGGCATCGAACATGGTGGTCTGGACTTTGATCTCCTCCACCGCGTCGATGGAGGGAATGTAGACCACGCCGCCGCTGTTCTGCGCGACCGTGTTCGGGATTCCGTCGATCAGGTATTCGACGCGCCCGTCGGTGGAGCCGCCGCCGGAAATCTGGTAGTTGCCGGCGCCGTTGCCGGTGACCGATCCGCCGCCGCTATTCACTCCCGGGGCCAGGCGGACCGCGTACAAAACGTTCTTTCCGAGACCGATGGTCACGGCGCTCAGGATTCTGTTGTCCAGCACCTGGCCCAGATCGCCGCTGGCGGGATTGAGTAACGGCGCGCTGTCGACCACCGTGACGCTGTCGCTGGCGGCGCCCAGTTCCAGTTGCAGGTCCACGGTCACCTGCGTGCCGGTCAGGACCCGGATGCCGTCCCGCTGCAGGGTCCTGAAACCAGGCTGGCTGACCTCGATGCGATAATTGCCGGGCACAACAAAGGGAATTTGATAGTTGCCCGCCTCGTTGGAGGTGGTGCGGAGCGTGATCTTGGTGTCGACGTTCACTGCCTGGATACTCACGCCGGCGACCACCGCCCCGCTGGGATCGACGATGCGGCCCAGAATCGTGCCGCGGGATTCCTGCGCCTGCATAGCCAACGGGGCCAGCAACAGGCCCAACCAGATTTTGAAATTACGATTCATGATTAACCTCTCGGTCTCGTCTCAACTTGAGAGTACCGAGTTCCAGCCTATCGGGTTGCCTTGGGTTCCGCAATCCGCATGGTCAGCCGTCGCCAGTCCCAGCGCCCGACTGGCCAGGTGAAGCGCCCGCTGCACCGCCGCCAGGAGACGGGCGCCGTCTGCCAAGCGGGATGTCGCGGCCGGCTAGTCGTGGCCGGCGGCCGTCACGGCCGGTGTACGGTGACGCCGTGCCGATGGTGACCATGTTAGGTGAGTGTGACATCCTGACGCGAATCCTTACCGTGGGTGATGTTGATGCACGCCGGGAACTGTGGTGCTGGGCGCCGCGGTGGTGATGGTGGGGGTGAAGAACGCCGAGCTGTTCGACGCGCTCAAGGAAGGCTTCACCGCCGCCGATCGCGTGCTGCTTCAGGCGATCGCCAGGAAACTCGGGGTGTAGCTCTCCAGGCCTCCCCGCAGGGCGCGCACGCGGGCCGGGCGGACTGTGCCGGCCAAAGTCTCGGCTTGACATCCCCCGCCGTCCTGCTATTCTGGGACCGGCGTGGTTCCCACCTGCGAGCTAGGGCCGGCCATGGCGATCATAAGCCGCCAGGCTTCCTTGCTAATCCCTCCGAAGGCTTGGAAGACGCGGCCGGCCCTTCAACCCTCCAATGGGTGTCGCGCCGCCAGAGAGCCGCTTGGTGGTGATGGCCTGGTCAACAGGGCCGGGAGCGCCACCCGCGCCGTCACCACCACCAGCAGACGGAACGGCAAGGTCCGCCCCTGGCGCGGACAAACGTACAGTTCGCGGTTACAGGCCCGCGCAGGCCGATATTGTTGATGTCGATCTTGAAGTTCTTCCCCTTGCGGGTGTCAGTGCGGGTCTTAATATCTAGTGAAAGTCCCAAGATATCCTTACGCTGTGCCGCTACGGTCTTATGATAGACGCCTACATGCCTAGCGAT
>JAUYBU010000294.1 GCA_030693045.1 Bryobacterales bacterium
GAGAGCGCCGCCGTCTGGCCGAAATTACGCCGCAGGCGGATCACCTTCAGGCGCGCGTCGGTTTCCACCAGATTGGCCAGAAGCTCGAAGCTGCGGTCGGTCGAGGCGTCGTCCACGAACAGGATTTCGTAAGGCCTGGCCAGCGATTCCAGCACCCGCGTCAACTGGTCGTACAGCGACAAAATGGCGGGCTCTTCGTTGTGGATCGGAACGACGATCGAAAGCATGGCTACGCCACCAGTTTACAGCCAGCCAACTATCCGCCGTACTCCCGCGCCGCCTCGTACAGCGCCAGGACGTTCGCGGTGGGCGTGTTCGGCTGCAAATTGTGGCACGGCGCCACAATGTAACCCTTGGTGTCGCGGAAGATGGCGATGTTGTCCCGCACCTGGCGGCGGACATCCCCGGCCTCGCCGAACGGCAGTGTGCGCTGGTTGTCGACGCCGCCGTGGAACACGATTTGGTCCCCGAAATCGCGCGCCAGCGCCTCGCGTTCCATGCCGCGGCAGCGCCACTGGATCGGATTCAGCAGGTCGATGCCGATTTCGATCAGATCCGGAAGCAGCGGCCGCATGGCTCCGTCGTCGTGGTGAAAGACCTTCACGCCGTAGGAGTGAACCAGGTCGATCATCCGCGCCATGCGCGGCTTGAGGAATCGCCGGAACAGGCGCGGGCTCATGATCAGCGACTCCTGGGTTCCCAGGTCCTCGGCGACATAGGAAAACAGGAGCGACTCGCCCACCTCGTCGAGGATGCGCCTGGTGAGCGCCAGATCGATGGCGGCGATGTGCTCCAAGATCGAGTCCGCGATCTCCGGGTGCACGATCAGGTCTTCCAGCGCCTGCTCCATCCCGCGCAACCGGCAATGGAGATAGAACAGCTCGCAACTGCCCGCCAGCAGTGGGTAGTCGCGCCAGGCTTCGCATTGCTCCCGCAAGCCGGCCACGTCCCACTCGCCGGGGTCCGGCCAATCGAACTGCTCGATTTCGCGAACGCTCGCCGCCGCGGCCAGGGGCGGCTCGATCGCTTCTTCGTAACAGCCCAGCCCGTCGGCGTACGGAACGGTCCGCGTGCCGATATGCCATACGCTGAAGTGGGACTGCAGATGCCAGTTGTCTTCGGTCGCCCTGGGGTGACGCGGAACCAGGTGGATCAGCTTGTCGATGCCCAGCCGTTCCCAAAGCTCGCGGTCACCGGCGCAACTCAACTCCCGCTTCAGGCGCGAAGTGATCTCGCTGGTTCCCCAGTAGTCGCACGGTACGCGGTCGGGGCGCTTACCGCGCAGGACGGCTTCCCAACGCTGGCGGGGTGTCATTCGGACCTCCAAGAAACCAGGGCCTATTTGAGATCCAGGTAGATGATCTCGACCAGGCCCGGGCGGCGCCGGGCGGACGGGTCGGCCGGTTCGGTGAGGCCGAAGGCGGTCTTGATTTCGTCCAGGGACTTTCCTTGCCCGATCAGAGCCTTGACCTTGGCCTGCTTCTCCTCGATCGAGGTCAGCAATCCCCGGATGTCGGCTTTCGTGAGCGGGTCGTTGTGGCCGGAAATGAAAGTGTCGGCGTCCAGCGCCAGGATCTTCCGGAGGTTCTGGACCAGGCCCAGCGACGTGCCGCCCTTCTGGCGGTGGATGAGCGGGTCACGGCCGAGAAACGCCAGGTCGCCGATGAAGGCGATTCTCTGGCGCGGAATGAGAACCACCAGATCGCCGCTGGTGTGCGCCGGGCCGAAATAGCGCAAGTTCAAGCGGACGCCGCCGATATTCAACGACTGGTCGCCGTCCACCGTCCGGGTCGGTAGATACGGCAGCAGGGCGCTCATCTTCGGATCCTTGAAGGCCTCCACCATGTCCTTCTTCGTGTTGCTGTGGGCGATGATGGTAAGCCCTTGGGGAAGGCCCGCCAGGCCGTTGACGTGGTCGCCGTCGCTGTGGGTGAGAATGACGGTTGTCACGGGATTCGGAGTGACCTTCCGGATCTCGGCCAGCATGGCCTGGGACGATTCCGCCACCGTCTTGGCGTCGATGACGACGACCTCTTTCGCGCCGACAATGAATCCCGTGTTGGCGCCGTTGCCGCCCTTAACCCAGTAGACGCCGCCCTTGAGCGGCTGGGCACTGAGCGGCACGGGCTGCGGCTGGGCCGCGGCCGCCACCCCCACCCCGCCCAGACAGGCCAGCGCCACGAAAGCGATTCTGTAAGTCATCGGTTGGTCTCCCCTTACACGATACCGGGTTCAACGGAGCTACGCACCCCGCGGGGGCGGGGTTTCCCGCCTGCGGCGGGCAGGAATGAGAAGAATGGCTCCAAGAGAGGTGCGTGTATAATTGATAGTGGCCAGGATGCCAAAACGGAAATCGCGGTTGAGGTTATTAGCAGCGCGGCGTCATATCTCCGCGTTTCACCCGTGCCATCAAGAGGGGACTGCACATGCCACTCTGGAACAAGCTCTTCCGATCGCGCAAGCCTGAGCAGGGCATCGAGGGCAGCGGGGCCTTCCGCATCTGGTCGGAGTTGCAGGAACTTTTCGCGGAAAGAGACCGTCGCCGAGATCCAACTTCTCCCCGAGGCATCAGCCAGGTGTTGGACCTGTCATTCTGGAAAGGGCTGTTCGGGCGGCTGACGGCTGGACAGAGTGCTGGCCAGCTCATCATCTCGCCGACGCCGGGGGAACTACGCAACCTCATCCTGACATCGCCGCCCGTGGAGATACTGATCACGCACGAGCCTCGTGCAAAGGACTGGCAGGGCAAGGCAGCTGAACTCGCCCTCTGGTGCGCGTTGCAGGAGCGCCAGTATATGGACGAGCACGCTTGCGGGTGTGGCGGGAAGTGGCAGAGGTCCGGGGGTGGGGTCGGTTTCCCCATCGCCTACTCCGATTGCACCTGCACTCGCTGCGGCTTTCGGCGGATGTTCGAGTTCCGTTTTGTGCGCTCGCTGAGTCCGACGTGGAGAATACCGGCTGACAGGCAGCGCGAGGGGACATGACGACGCCTGAATGGGCAACACCGATTTTCTCCAGCATGATCGTTGTTGCAGGATGCGAAGAGAGCAATCCTCGTGAAGACCACCGCGCAGGATACAAGCTCCTGGCTGCGTGTTCTGGACGGCGGAGGAGGGAGGCCAGGCAGAGACGTTTGAAATCAGGCACTTCGCGGTACTTCCTTGCCCGGAGGAGTCAGAACTGGCTCCTCATTGGAGGGCTGTCCGCGCTCGGGAGACGCAGGAGGAAGAAGACGGCTCCAACGGGCGGGTGTACAATGGACGGTGTCCAGGAAGCCACATTGGAAATCCTGGTCAGAAGTGGAGGCAACGATGGGATTTCTGTGCGGGTTGATCTTGTTGCTTCAGGCGAGTGAACCCGGAACGACCGGGCGGACCACCGGGGAGTGGGGCATGATATTCTGGGGGACCCTGGGTGCCATTGCAGGTCTTCTCTTTCTGTTCAAAAAGTTGACTGGGAAGTAGTAGGATCTTAGTACCTGAACCGATTCTTCCGGTATTAGGTTCGCCCGGCACGACGCCGCTAGGAGCCTGTCGGAGTGAAAATGTCGACCAACGTAGAATCAATGACATACAAGCATTTGGCGACCCGCCAAGGCTTGTAAGTTGTTGATTCCACGTGCGACGATTTTTCTCTCCGACAGGCTCCTAGAATCCTCTAAAGGTGCGTTGTCGGTCACTACACAATATTGTCTCAGATCTCTTCGGTTGACTTGTGCATCTCGGTGTGGGGCGGGATGGAATCCCGCGCGGCGGTTGGATACCGCCGCAGGGCCGATTGCCAGTCGGCCTGTAGGTTGACAACCCGGGCAAAGCCTTACGCAGCACCGGCTGGCGCGAGGCGGGCTCGCCGAAGGGCTTGGGTTTCGGCGGGGGCGGCGGGTTGTACTCGACGACGACCGAGATGCGGTTGCGGCTGTCGGTTGGGTCGGCGGGATCCAGAAGGCGGCGGTCGGCGAAGCCTCGTACCGGTGCCACCTTGTCGGGATCGACTCCGTCATCCTGCATGAGACGGCGCGCCGCAGTGGTCCGGTCCACGGACAGCTCCCAGTTGGTGTAGCCGTTCAGACCCGAGTAGCGGTAGGGCCGTGAGTCCGTGTGGCCCTCAACGAACACCTCGTTGTTGAGCTTGCCCAGTTCCTTTGCCAGCAGCCCCAGGATGCGCTCCCCGTTGGTGCTCGGCTCGGGCCTGCCAGTTTCGAAGAAGAGCCCTTGCTCGGTCTCCAGAAGCTCCGCGCGCAGGCCCTCCGGAGTGATGCTGATTTGCGCTGAATTATTTCTTGGCGTCGCCGTTTTTGACGTGTTCTTAACTCTGTCTGCAATGCGGTCGACACCCTGCAGGCTCCAAGATCAGAGCCACTGGTGGCGCCCGTTGATGGCTGAGGCGCTTCGCCGGCAACTCATGGCTCATTGAAACCGGACGGCCGCTGTGCATGGGTGCCAATCAGGCTGACGTTGTGCCCACCCGCCGCGAGGCGTGACCAGAAGCATAGCTGTTGCGAAATCCCCTTCCCTCCAGCAAACGTCCAAGTCGGCATCTGGGAGATGCCCATCCCTGCGAAACACGATCTCCCGGCGATAACCGTCCCATCGCACCAGATGTTCAGGTCGTCCGACCAACTTGCGTTGTTTTAACGCCTATGCCCCTCCCTACCGCCGGCCCAGCGCTTTTCGCAGGTCTTGTTCGCGCAGCGGCGAAGCGACAAAAAGGTTCTCGGGATACTTGCGGCGGCGCAGAATTTCTTCGTAGATGAGGTCGGCTCTCCGCGCGTTCAGTCCCATTCCCGCCAGGTATTGCAGCCGCAGGTTCCGATCCCGGTTGATCTGAGCGTTCCCGAGCCACTGCGCGAAATCCGGGCCCTGCCCGGCGTAGGTGGAAAGCAGACTGATCGCCGATCCGAATCCGACCTCCCGGAGCGACTTCACCGCGGAGGAATAGCCGGCCCGATCAAGCCGCCGTTCCAGTTCATTCACGTCGATCTTGAGTGCGCCGGCCTGCCCCAGCAGGACCACGTCATAACCCTCTCCAAAGACCGTGTCGTTGCCCCAGATGGACCCGTTCGGAAAGACTTCGAAGAAAGTTGCGATCTCGCTCTTCACCGTGTCGGCGGTGCTCTCATACAAGGGCACCCACTGGGTGACGATTCCGCCCGGATTCAGACGCCGCTTGCACAACTCGAAGTATTCCTTGGTGTACAGCGTGGCGGAACCTTTGACCCAGGGATGAATCGGGTCGGAGGTGATGACATCGAACCGGTCGTGCGTCGTGAGGATGTAATGCCGGGCATCGTCGTGGACCACTTCCGTGCGCCCATCGCGCAACACGTCGTGATTCTCCCGGCCGAAGTAGCGCGCCGCGGCGGGCGGGATCAGCGATTCGATCTCGCAGATAACGATTCTCTCCACCTCCGGGTGCACCACGAACGAACCGGCGGTGACCCCCGCTCCGCATCCCACCACCAGCACCGAGCGAGGTTTCGGATGCAGCAGCGCCGGCAGGTGCCCCAGCATCCGTTGCACGCGCATGTCCTGCGGCCCGCTGGAGGCTTCCACCTTGCCGCTGACGTGGAAAACGCGGGTTCCGTCCGACTCCGAGATGACGATGGATGCGTTCATGCCCTCGCCCAGGTACAGCAGTTCGCCCGGAGACGTCCTGGCCGGCAGTTGGCGGCCATAGGCGACCAGCCCCCAGGGAACCGCGGGCACGCTCCAGACCAGCGCCGCCACCAGCGCCGTCGCGGCCAGCGCCAGGATCTTACGTCGCAACGGCGCCAGCACCACCAGCGCCGCCACACCGGCCAGCCCGATCAGCACCCGCTGCGACAGCCCGGTTCCGATCTCCGGGATCAGCAGCAGGCTGAACGCGACGGCCCCCACAATCGCGCCGGCCGTATTGGCGGCATAGACCCGCCCGAGCACCCGTCCCGGGTCCTGCCCGCGGCGCGCCACCCCCGCCA
>JAUYBU010000321.1 GCA_030693045.1 Bryobacterales bacterium
GGCAGCAGGCGCACGAACTCATCGGGCGTCACCCAGGCGGCTTTCTCGAATCCGCGCGCGCGCATGATCCCGAGCATCCGTTCATACAGCAGCGTTGCGTCGCTGGCCGTGACGTCTCCGCGGCGGACCCGGCGGACGCGCCGCCGCACCCTCAGCCAGCGCCACAGGCCCGGCCCGGCCAGGGCCGTCAGAAGCGCCACCGCAACACCCGCCGCAAGCTGCCACGCCCGCGCGGCCAGCCATGCGCCAGCCTCGCCGCGGGATCGCTTAATCCAGGCGGCAAACCCGTCCAGCCGGCGCAGGCTCAGCCGGCGGCCGGATTCCTCCATGCGGTAGGCCAGTATGTTCTGGCGGTCGAGATTGTAATCCAGCACCCATTCCTGCCAGAACGTGTCGGCCGCGTCCAGGTACAGGCTGAGGCGGCTCGCCAGTGACGGCGGCGCCGGCGCCGGATCCGGCGGCGTCGGATCGAACGTGCGCCAGCCCGCGCCGGGCACGAACGCCTCCACCCAACTGTGCGCCTCCGACGCCCGGATCAGGCGCCACCCCGTCACCGGGTTGAAGATCCCGCTCTGAAACCCCGTGACCAGGCGGGAGGGCACCCAGACCACGCGCAACATCACCGCCATCGCCGAAGCGAAATACTCGCAATGGCCCTTGCGCCGTTCGAAGAGGAAGTGCGCCAGGGGGTCGGCCGGCGCCTGGGCGGGAAGCTGGGTGGTGTAGCCGTAGCTGCGCTTGAGATAGGCTTCGATGGCGGTGGCGCGCTGCTGGTCGGTTTCCAGGCCGGCGGTCACCCGGCGCGCCAGTTGAATGATCCGCGGATCGATGTTGGGCAGCAGAAGAAACTCGTTGCGGACCTCTTCGGAGAGCGGCAACGCCGGCGGGCCGCTGGTCTCGGCATCGGGGTCTTCCAGATAACTATAGGCGCCGTAGCGAAGACCTTCGGTGGAACCGTAGCCCAGCCGGAAGCCGCCGGTCCGCGTCCGGACCACGGCGGACGCCGGGATGGTGACGAATTCCGGAATGCCGGCGAAGAACAGCGCGTCCACCCCGATGTCCTTGATCTGGACTTCGTAGTTGATCCGATCGCCGCTGCGCCAGCGCTGCCGGTCGTCGGCCAGCCGCAACACGCCGTGGGTCACCTTCAGCAGTTCGCCGGCTTCGGCCGGGTTGTACCACCGCCGCCCGTCGAACTGGCTCAGCGCCGCGCCGCGCCACTTGAGAGGCATCTCGCGGTCCCGGCTGTAAATCCGCGTGCGCATGACGGGCGTGGTTCGCTGCCTGAACTCGCCGATCTGGCCCAGAACCACTTCGTTCGAGAATCCGGGCAGATGGAAGCGTTCCGGCGCCAGGTGCTGGAAGGCGGCGCGCGCCGTGCGCGGCAGCACGAAAAACAGCCCGGCGGTCATCGCCAGAATCCCTGCCGCCACCACCAGCGTCAGCGTGGCCAGGCGCCAGCCGAACCGCCGCATCCCGCCGCGCGCCACCACCGCGCCTCGCTCGGACGAACGCCGTATCTCGCCGCTGGAAAACGTCGCCACGCCGAACAGCAGAAACAGGGCCAGGAAAAGGAAGAAGCTGAGGCTCGACGACAGCAGCGTGGCTGCCAGCAGTTCCAGGAATGCGATCAGTTTGACCAGGAAATAGTCGCGGCTGGTCGTGGCGGTCAGAATCTTGACCACGCCGACGAAAAAGACCAAGTGTACCGTGGCCGGCAGGAACTCCTTGGACAGCAGGAAGTAGTCCAGAGGATAGAACGCGATGTAGGCGGCGGCCGCGGCGGCGACGGCGCGATCCGTCAGCTTGACGCGAACCAGTCCGGTCACCATCAACGCGCGGAGCAGGAGCCCCGCGGCGGTCAGAATCGTGGTGGGAAGATCCAGGTAGCCGGAGCCGGCGACGGCCAGGTAGCCGCTGGTGACCAGCCCGAGCAGGGAGAATTCGAAGAACGTGCTGACCGCTCCCTGACGGTCGCGGCTCGGAACCGCGGGCGGGCGGGCGGCCATGACTCTAATCCAAATCGATGTCGCGCAGCGGGCGCGGCGCGTCCGGGTTGGCCTTGGCCTGTTTGAGAAGTTCGTCGAACTTCTTGGCCAGCACCTGCTGGTGAGATTTCTGCTCCTCGACCGACTTGCGGTAGGCCTGCTCGCGCCGCTCGGCTTCGGCCTTCAGCCTGCTGTCGGCGGCGGAAAGGTCCCCAATCGTCTTCGGTTTTTCTTTTGCCTGATGGCTGATGACGGCGCGCAATGCGGGGTCGATCTTGAGCGCTGCCTCGCAACACGGACAGTTGACCTCGAACATCGCTTGGGCAGGCTTGCTCATACGCCCCGATTTTACCGCACCCGGGCCAGGATTCCCAGGGCCAGGATTCCCAGTTGACGATGGGGGCCAAACTCTGATACTTAGAGTAGTTGACATTTGCGATGGGAGCCCTGTGCGCGACTCGGGGCTCCGGGGGGATTTCAATGAAGAAGCTATTGACTGCATCCGTTTTATTGCTCTCGCTCCACGTTGTGCTGTTCGCGCAGGCGACCACGCAGGTATCCGGCGTGATCACCGACCCGACCGGCGCCGTTATTCCCAATACGAAAGTCGACCTCGAAAACCTCGATACGGGCCTGAAGCGCACCGCCACCAGCGGCAACGACGGGTCGTACTCGTTGCTCCAGGTCATCCCGGGCCAGTACAAGATTACAGCTACGGCGGCCGGCTTCCGCACCACCACGGTCAGTGACCTCCGCCTGCTGGTGAACAACCCGGCCACGGTGAACGTCAAGCTGGAAGTCGGCCAGATTTCCGAGTCCATCGCCGTGACGGCGGAAGCCGTGCAGGTGAACACCACCGACGCCTCGATCGGCAACGCCATCGGCACCCGGCCGATTCTTCAGCTCCCGCTCAACGCCCGCAACATCGTGGGCTTGCTGGCTCTTCAGCCGGGCGTGGTATTCACCCGGGAAGACAGCACGAACGAGCGCAACGGCGCGGTCAGCGGCGGCAAGAGCGACCAGGCCAACGTGACACTGGACGGCGTGGACGTCAACGACCAGATGGAGCGCAACGCCTTCAGCAGCGCCTTGCGCATGACCCCCGATTCGGTGCAGGAGTTTCGCGTTACCACCGTGAACGCCAACGCCGACAGCGGCCGCACCTCGGGCGCCCAGGTGACGCTGGTGACCAAGGGCGGCACCAACGAGTTGCACGGGTCGCTCTACGAGTACCATCGCAACACGGCGACGACCTCAAACGAGTACTTCCTGAACAGCTCCGGCATCGACCGCCCGAAGCTCATCCGGAACATTTTCGGCGCCTCGGCCGGGGGGCCGCTCCGGAAGAACCGCATGTTCCTTTTCGGCAACTTCGAAGGCCGCCGCGACGCCAAGGACGGTAGCGAGGTGCGCACCGTGCCGTCGATGGACATGCGGCAAGGGATACTGCACTACCAGCGCAGGGACGGCTCGGTTGCCACGGTGACGCCGGCCGAACTCGTCAGCCGCATCGACGGCGCCGGCTCGGTCAGCCAGGCGGCGCTGAAGTTCATGCAGCAATATCCGGTCCCCAACGACACCACCGTGGGCGATGGCCTGAACTTCGTCGGATACCGTTTCAAAGCCCCGACGCCGCTGCGCTGGAACACCTACATCACACGGTGGGACTACATCCTGGACCAGGCCAATAAGCATACCCTCTTTGTGCGCGGCAACCTCCAAAACGACAACGAAAAGACGCTGCCGCAATTCGACGGTGCGCAGCCCAACTCGGTTGTCTTGCGCAACAACAAGGGTTACGCCGCGGGTCTGACCAGCGTTCTACGTACCACCCTGATCAGCAACTTCCGCTACGGCTACACGCGGCAGGGCAACGAGAGCACGGGCATCATGAACTTTGGCGACGTGTTGCTTCGCGGTATGAGCCAGCTCGTCGGACAGACGCGCGGGTTCGCCTCCATCATTCCGGTACATACCATCGCCGAAGACCTCAACTGGACCAAGGGCGCCCACAACCTCCAGTTCGGCGCCGTGTTGCGCACGGTCCGGAACCGGCGAAGCAACCGGGCTAACTCCTATTCCACCGCCACCGCCAACGCTTCCTGGCTGGTGGGCAGTGGCAACGTCCTGAACACTCCCTTCACCGACCTCAACCCCAGTTCGGTCACCCTCTGGCGCTACGCGGTGAACGATACGCTGGGCCTGGTCACGCAGGGCAACGCTCGCTACAACTACCTGGTCGACGGCACGGTGCTGAAGGACGGCGATCCGGTCATCCGCAACTTTGCCGCCAACGAATACGAGTTCTACCTGCAAGATACCTGGAAGGTGACCCGTTCCCTTACGATCACAGCCGGCGTCCGCTACTCGCTCATGCCGCCGATTTATGAGACCAACGGGCAGCAGGTGTCGCCCAACATTCCGATCGGCGACTGGTTCAACATGCGCGGCGGCCTGGCGGCGCAAGGCAAGTCGCAGATGGAAGCGGGCCGCATTTCTTACATCCCCAAGAGCCAGGGCGGGCGCGACCTGTATCCGTACCACAAGAAGAACTTCGCCCCGCGCCTGGCGTTGGCATACTCTCCGCAGGGAACCGGCGGGCTGAGCAAATTTTTGTTCGGCGGGCCGGGCAAGAGCTCGATCCGCGCCGGTTGGGGCATGTACTACGACCTGTTCGGCAGCGGGTTGATGCGCTCCTATGATGCCACGGCCCTGGGCCTTTCCAATTCCCTGAGCAACCCCGCGGCGACGCAGACGGTAGCCTCCGCGCCACGCTTCACGGCCATCGACCAGGTTCCCAAGTCCATCCTTCCGGCGGCGCCTCCGGCCAAGTTCCCCGCCGTCCAGCCGGACATCTTCCAGATCACGAATGGTCTGGACGACACTCTCAAGCCTCCTTACAGCATGACCGCGAACTTTTCTCTCGGCCGCGAGTTCGCCGGCGGCTGGTTTTTCCAGGGGTCTTACGTTGGGCGTTTCTCGCGCCGTTCGCTGATCCGGCGCGATGCGGGCATGCCCACCGATCTGAAGGACCCGAAGTCCGGCCAGAGCTACTTCCAGGCCGCCACGATCCTGGCACGCCAGGTAGTGGCCGAAGTGCCGGTGGCCAGCGTCCAGAAAGTCCCGTTCTGGGAGAACATGTACAGCAAGGCCGCGACCTCCACTCAGACCGCGACGCAGGTCGCCTACAGCCGTTTCAACGCCAACCTTTGGGATTGGACCTACGCGCTCTACCAGCTTGACACTGGGGCCGGACAGGGCGGCTGCGACTCCCGCAACCGCTGCTCCGACCTGGGACCGTACGCCTTCTACAGCCCGCAGTACTCGTATCTGTCGGTGTTCAGCTCCGTCGGCGGCGGCAACTATCACGGCGGGCAGTTGAACATCCGCAAGCGCTTTTCCTCCGGCGACACGGTGGATGTGAACTATACGCTCTCAAGGTCCATTGACCTGCGCTCGAGCGTGGAGCGCACCGCCTCCTCCTCGGGAGTTCTGTGGAACCCGTGGCAGCCCGGCCTGATGAAGGGCGACTCCGACTACGACAACCGGCACCTGTTCAATATGAATGGCGTCTACAGCCTGCCGTTCGGCAAGAAGCAGCGCTACCTGTCGGGCGTGCACCCAGCGGTGGACGCGATCGTCGGCGGCTGGCAGCTTTCCGGCGCTTGGCGCTGGTCCAGCGGCTTCCCGGTCAGCGTGTACAGCACCGGGGTCTGGCCCACCAACTGGAACAACAACAACTGGGCCCTGTGGAACGGCAAGCAGTTCACCCGCCAGACCACCAAGAACGCTCCGGCCATCGCCGGCAAGGGCGGGCCGAACCTGTTCCCCGATCCCAAGTCGGCGCTGGCTGCCTTCGATCCCGAGTATCCGGGCGGCGTCGGCACGCGCAACGGCATCCGGGGAGATGGCGTGTTCAACATCGACACCGGTCTTTCGAAGCGCTTCACCATGCCGTACAGCGAGAAGCACTCGTTGCAGTTCCGTTGGGAGGTGTTCAACCTGACGAACACGACGCGGTTCGACGTTTGGGACGCCTCGCTCGATGTCGCCGTCACGGGGACATACGGGAAGTACTCGACCACCCTGAGCAACGCCCGCGTCATGCAGTTCGCTCTGCGCTACGAGTTCTAAGGCCGCTTGCTGACGCGCGCGGCTCGGTAACGGCTGCGAGACCGTTACCGAGCCGCGACCGTCAGGGAGCGGTCACGGCCTCCAGAAAGCTCGTGCCGTTTTCGATGCGCGCGCCGAAGTTCTCCGCGATGGTCTGCCCCATGTCGGCAAGCGAGGCGCGCGTGCCCAGGTTGACGCCGTGCCGGGCGCCGGGACCGAACGCCAGCACCGGCACGTACTCCCGGGTGTGATCGGTGGACGGCGTGGTCGGGTCGCAGCCGTGGTCGGCGGTGAAGATCGCCAGGTCGCGGGGGCGGAGGCTGGCGAGAAGCCGCGCAATCCACGCGTCGGCCTCTTCCAGCGCGCGCGCGTAGCCCTCGACGTCGTTGCGGTGGCCGTAGAGCATGTCGAAGTCCACCAGGTTGGTGAAGATCAGGCCCGCCTCGACCGCGTCCATCATTTCGAGGGTATTGGACATGCCTTCGGCGTTCGACTTGGTCCGGACGTGCGGCCCGATGGCGCGCCCGAGGAAGATGTCGTAGATCTTTCCAACGCTGGCAACGGTCACGCCGCGCTCGGCGAGCCGGTCGAGCAGCATTCCGGCCGGCGCCGGCACGGCGTAGTCGTGACGGTTGGTGGTGCGCCGGAACGCGCCGGGCGCTCCCACGAACGGCCGCGCGATGACGCGCCCCACTTCATGCGGACCGCGCAGAATCCGGCGCGCGATCTCGCACATGCGGTAAAGCTCGGCCAGCGGAATCACCTCTTCGTGCGCGGCAATTTGAAACACGCTGTCGGCCGAGGTGTAGACGATGGGCGCGCCCGTGCGCATGTGCTCTTCACCGAGTTGCGCGATAATCTCGGTGCCCGAAGCCGGGATGTTGCCCAGGCTCTTGCGCCCGGCCAGCCGCTCGAACTGGTCCATGACTTCAGGCGGGAAGCCGTCCTGGTAGAGCGGGAACGGGTGGTCGAGGTGAATGCCGGCCATCTCCCAATGGCCCGTGGTGGTGTCCTTGCCGGGCGAAGCCAGCGCCGCGCGCCCGTAGCAGCCGAGCGGCTCGGGGTCCGCCGCCAGCCCCATGATCGGCCGGATGTTGGCCAATCCCAGGCGGCACAAGTTCGGCAGCGCCAGCGGCCTGGCGCGCGCGATGTTGCCGATGGTGTCCGAGCCCGCATCGCCGTAATTGGCCGCGTCCGGCATCTCGCCAACGCCGACGCTGTCGAGCACCACCCACACGATGCGCTGGAAGCTCATTCCGCCAGCGCTTCTTTCACGCGCTCGGTGAGCATGTCGACGAAGCGCTCCGGCACGTAGCCGTTCATGCGGCTGAAGACCTGGCCGGTCTTGCCCAGGATGAGCGTGGTGGGAATCGACGAAATGCGCAACAGGCTCGACAGGCCGTCCTCGAAGTAGACCTGGCGCGGCCACTGGTGCTCTTCCAGGAAAGGCGCGACAAGCTCGCGGTCTTCGTCCGTGTTGATGGCCAGGAAGACCACCCGCGGCTCGTTTTGGAAGCGCTTCTTCACCTGGTCGTAAAGCGGCTTCTGCGCGCGGCAGGGACCGCACCAGGTGGCCCAGAAGTCCATCACCACAACCTTGTCTTTGAGCGACGCCAGTTTGAGCGGCGCGCCTTCCAGGGCCGAGAGCGTGAACTCCAGCGGGTCCTTGGCCTGCCCGTTGGGATCGAGTTCGCGCGCCCTGGCGCGGCGCGCGGCCACGACTGCCGCGGTGCGGTCCCAGGCCTCCAGAATCCGGTCGCCGAGGCCGGTTTCCGAATCGTGCGACTTGCGCCAGAGTTCGCCCATGCGCGCGCGGTCCAGCGCGCGTTCGGCGTCGGTGGCGACGGAGTCGGCGATGGTGAAGGCGTCGGCCAGACGCCGGACCGCCTCGTCATTGTTATCCAATCGCGCCAGCCAGCGCGCGATCTCGCGCGCCGATTCGGCCGCCGGCCAGGCTTCGTATCCGCGCACAGCCAGCGCCGCGGCCTCTTCGAGTTTGCCCAGGTTGCCCGTGGCGCGCGATTGGTACGCCAGCGCCTTGCCCAGTGCGCGGTCTAGCTCATCCGCCAGGCGCGCCTTCCGGCGCGGGTCCAGGTCGGGGCCGGGCGCTTTCGCCGCCTCGCGAATCTGTTGCTCGAGCTTGCGCGCGTATTTCAGCGCGCGCCCGGCACTTTCCTTGTCGTCGGCATCCAGCAGCGCGCGCGCGACCCGCTCGAGGAGTTGCGTGTCGTCCGGTTCCCGCGCCAAAACCATCTCGCCGTACAGCTTGATGCGCCGATTGTCGCGCGCGTCCATCGCGGCCTTCGCCAGCCCGCGCTCCAGGTCCGCGCGGCGGGGCGACTTCGGGTACTTCTTCAAGTGGGCTTCCAGCGCCCGGATGAACTCGACCGGACTCGATCCGGCCTCTCCGACCTTCTGCCGGAGATGCTCCTCTTCCTCTTCCGAGAGAGCCTCCTGGGCTCGCGCCGGCGGGGCTGCCAGCAGGGCCAGGCAGGCCACGAGGAGCATGCAAAATCGGGTCATTCGGGTTTCGCTTTCGGCGCGCGGAACGCTTCGGCCAGCGCGGCGGCGCGCTCGCGGGCCATGTGGACATAACTGTCGTTCTTGGCCACCCGGTCCAGCAGCGGCAGAAACTGCTCGGGCGCCACCAGGCGCTTGCGGTCGTAGGAGGCCTCCAGGCTGAGGATCGCCTTGTAGACGCCCAGCTTGTCGAAGCGCGCCGAGCGTTCCAGGTTGATGAAATGCTGCTCGGTCTCGGCAATGCGCTCGAACCAGTCGAGGATGGCGTGCGCGTCCGGGTCCAGGGAATAGTTGAACTTCACTTCGTTGCGCGTCGCACCCTCCTCGAACCGGAAGGCCTTGATTCCCATGTTGGCGACTTTGAGATTGGCTTCCAGCGGCCGCGTGAAGCGGTCGAGTTTCGCGGCCAGCGCGAAGATCGCGCTCGCATCGGCCTCGCTCAGCCGGAACTTGAGCGGGTTGTCCTCGTCCGGGGCCTCGCGGTATTCGCAGTCGCCGGTCCCTTCCAGACGGACCTCGACGAACGCCGGGCGGCTGCCCGGGAAGGACTTCGAGTAGACCAAGCGGGGAGTGTCGGCAGCCCACCCGGCCACGGCGGCGAGCAGCCCCAAAAGCACTCTCATTTTGATATCTCCAGCCGTCGTTTCAGCGCCGATCGGTTAGCGTGGCAGATGGCCACGGCCAACGCATCGGCGGCATCCTCGGAAGCGATCGGCGCCTCCAGCCGGAGCAATGAACAGGTCATCAACTGCACCTGGCGCTTTTCGGCGCGCCCGTAGCCCACCACGCTGGTCTTGACCGCCAGCGCCGAATACTCGCCCAGCGGGATGCCCGCCTCGGCCACCGTCAACAGAGCCACGCCGCGCACGTGCGCCAGTTTCAGCGCCGTCTTGACGTTGGCCGCATAGAACACTTCCTCGACCGCGGCGGCTTCGGGCGAATGCTCCCGAATGACCTCGCGCAATCCCAACGCGATCTTGACCAGACGCTGCTCGAAGGGCTGCTTAGGGTCGGTCGCGATCACCCCGGCCGCCAGCAGGCTGTGCCTGCCGCCGTCGCTTTCGATCACACCGTACCCCGTGCGTGCGGAGCCGCAATC
>JAUYBU010000421.1 GCA_030693045.1 Bryobacterales bacterium
GCCGCATCAAGTGCCCTTCGAGCTGGGAGAAGTGTCTTTGCAGGGCGCCGACCGCCAGGTCGGCGGCATTCTCTCGCCTCTCCTCGAGGCGCTGGCGGGCCAGGGCGCGGTCCTGCCGCACCAACTGCCAACCCATCCAGGCCAGGGCCGTCACCAGCACGAACGTGGTGGCAAAAAACATCACCAGCAGGTGAGAGCCAGGCCGGAGCCGGACTTTTCGGGCTTTTCGCGACATGTCAATTAATTATAGCCCCGCGCCGGTCTGAAGGCTATCCCGTTTTAGTCAGGATTTGGTCAGAATGACAAGAACCAAAGAGGGCGGAACAGTTCACGCGATTCTCGGCCGACGACAAGCTGGCCTTGACTTCTACCAGCTACTTGGCGGCTTTCGCCGGCGGCAGGAAGTTCTCCATCACGAAAATCTCGGTCGCGACGGACCACGTCCCGACCGCGACGTGGCGGCCGTCGGGGTGCACCCGCAAGTAGTACGGGGAATCCACACCCACGTCCAGCCGCTGTGGCTCGCCGCCCTCCGCCGCGACACGCCACATCCGCACGTTTTCGATGGGTGTGCTGCCTTTCGGATTCGTGGCGAACATCACGTAGCGTCCATCCGGCGTCCACGAACACACCCGATAGCTCGTGCCCTCGACGCGGTTCGTGACAAGTTCGCGCGCCTCTCCGCCAGCGGCGGGCATGACGCTCAAGACGGTTGCCCCGTTTTCCTCCGCGCCGATCACGACACGCTGGCCGTCGGGAGACACCGACACGTACATGAGTCCTGGTTTCCGGATGATCTCGATCTCGCGTCCGGATTGCAGGTCGCGCGCCAGCAACTGAGCTTGTGGTGCGCCGGGAGCTTTAGGCGTGTGCTTGTAGAAGATCGTCTTGCCATCCGGAGACAGGTCGAAACGCGGAAACGGTCCCAGAGACAGCGGCATGACGGGTGTCGCCTGCCCGGTCTGCGCGTCTACGCGCATCATGCTCCAGCCTCTTCCCGGCTCGAGCGCGGACACCACGACCGCCTTTCCGTCCGATGTCCAACGAAGGGCATACCCCAGCGACGTCATTCCGACGACGCGCAGGTCGCGTTCCTCGCCCGTGTTCGTCGAGCGAATGACGATGGAGGAGGGGAAGGAATTGTCCTGAGTCGGGTTGCGAAGGTACGCTAGGAATCTGCCGTCGGGCGACCAGTCCGGGTTCCCCGAGACGCCGAACCAGCGCCGCGACACGGGCTGAGGCGGGCCGACGAGTTTGCCGCTTGCCGGATCCAGCTCCGCGATGTACACGTTCCGCGTGGGGGTGCGGACGCCGTAGTAGAAGGCCCCCGCGCGCGTGAATCCCAGCGTCCTGCTCCCGTAGTAGCCCTTCTTCACCAGTTCCGGCTCACCCACGGCCTTCACGCCAGCCACAGCGACCAGCCACATGTCAGGCGACCCCGATCGTTCACTGTGGAAGAGGATGCACCCTCCGTCCGGAGTCCAGCCCATCAGTCCGTGTGGTGAGGGGTCCGGGAGGAGCGGATACTCCCTTCCGGTCTGAACGTCGACCATCGAAAGACCGTCCTTGACGCTCCAGGCGATGTACCGTCCGTCCGGCGAGAACCTCCCCCCGGGCGCCGGGTCGGCTCCCATCGCCTTCAGGAGTTTCGCCGAGCCGTCGGCGACAGCCACCAGCGTCATGTCGGTCGTGCCATCCTTCTTCAAGGAATCGACGAGCAGTTGCGTGCCGTCGGGCGACCAGGCCACGGGTTCCTCTTCGTCGATGTTGACGCCGGAGGTGCGCAGCACCCGCGGACTCGACCCATCGAGCCCGATGATGCGGAGTTCCCCTGGACGGTTGCTGCCGTACCAGCTGTAGACAATGCGCTTGCTGTCGGGAGAGGGCACGGACCTTCCCGGGCCCCAAGATCCGGCCGGCCTGCTCTTGTCGGTCAACAGCCGGTTCTGGCCCGTGACGAGATCGTGGATGGCAAGATCGTCCTCCGGGTAGGCGTTGAACGACAGGAAGCGGCCATCGGGAGAAACCCCACCCTCGAAGTTCGCTTCGCGGCCCGCCCAGACGCGCCTCACAGCCATCGCCGAACTGCCCGGCGCCCCTGCACCCCCCGCCAGCGCCGCCAGCCTCGCCTGCGCCTGCGCTACAATCCCGGCCTGGTCGGCGTAGTCGCGCACCAGGCGCTCGTAGGCTGTGCGGGCCTCTGCATTGCCCAACTTTTCGTGGCACTGGCCCATCCGCAGCAGGGCGGTCGCGACCGTGGCGCGGCCGGCGCCGGGCTGCGCGGCGATCTTTTTGTACTGCTCGATGGCGCCCTTCAGGTCTCCGTCGACGGTTTCTGTTTTAATGGCGGCCTTGAGGGCTAACTCAGCCTGGTCGTTCTTCTGGCCCGCGGCAAGCAAAGCTGCCAGGAAGACCGTTAGCAGCGCCGCTCCAATCAAACCGACGTGACGCGTTTTCATGGTTTTTCCTCCTGCCGGCAGAGTACGGCCTCCCTGTCCTCAGCTAATCACGAAACTGTCACGGTTGTGTCAGATCTCAGCCGTCAAATCGATACCCCACGCCGCGCACGTTGAGCAGATAGCGCGGCTTCGATGGCTTGGGTTCGATTTTCTTGCGCAGGTTGGCGATCTGGTTATCCACCACGCGGTCGGTGACGAAGACCCCCTGACCCCAGGCGAGGTCGAGGAGCTGGTCTCGCGTTAACACCCGTCCCCGCTGGCGGATAAAGGCGGCGAGCAGTTTGAACTCCGTCGGTGTGACCTCGAGAAGCCGGCCGCCGCGCCGGATCTCGTAACGCGCGAAATCCACTTCGACATCGCCGAATCGGAAGACTTCGGGAAGTTCATCCGCGGCACGGCGTAAGAGAGCCTTGATGCGTGCGCGCAGCTCCCGCGGGCTATACGGTTTGGTGACGTAGTCGTCGGCCCCCAACTCGAGGCCCAGGATTTTTTCCGCTTCCTGCGTCTTGGCC
>JAUYBU010000459.1 GCA_030693045.1 Bryobacterales bacterium
ATTTTTGGAACACCATTCCGCGGTCGCAGCCGGGGCCGGTCACTTGCTTTCCGTTTACGAGGACTTCGCCGGTATCGGGGTGGTCGAGGCCGGCGATGAGGCGCAGGACGGTGGATTTTCCGCAGCCCGAGGGGCCGAGGAGGACGCGGAATTCGCCGAGGTCGCGGCCGGCGGGGGAGAAGGAGTCCTCGACCTCGAGATTGATATCGCGGAGGGCTTGGATTTTTTCGCCGGCGGGGGAGAGGAAAGTGCGCGAGACGTTGCGGAGGGAGATTTTGGTTTTAGGAGTGGTTGTCATGGGCGGGCACTCCGGGCCGCTCCCTCACGGTCGCGGCTCGGAAGGTCGCGGCTCGGAAGGTCGCGGCTCGGAAGCGGATGCCGAGCCGCGACCGTGAGGGAGCGGGACGAGCGTTTAGGTTGCACGGGGGGCCGCCTCCACGGTGCGGGCGGGTCTGCGCCAGGGGAAGAGTTGGCGCTCGAGGAGGGTGAGGAGCCAGCGGAACAGGAAGGCCGCGAAGCCGATGGCGATGATGCCGGCGTAGACCCTTTCGAAATCCAGGACCTTGCGGGCGGCTTCGACCATGTAGCCGACGCCTTTGCGCGAGTTGACCATTTCGGCCAGGATGACGTAGGTCCAGCCGATGTCGTAGAGAATCCGGAAGGAGCCGAAGACCGCGGGGAAGGAGGCGCGGAACATGAGCCAGAGCGCCTGGCCCCGGCGCGCGCCGAGGGTGTAGGCGGTTTCGAGCAGGGCGTTATCGACGCGGTTGGCTTCCTCGACCACCACCGCCAGCAGGTAGAAGAACATGCCGAACCACAGGAAGGCGACCTTCATGGCTTCTTCCATGCCGAACAGGGCGATGAAGGCGGGCAGGAAGGCGGTGATGGGCATGGAGCGCATCGGGGCGGCGACGGGGTTAACGAAATCGTGGAGCCACTTGAAGCTGCCCATGAGGAGTCCCAGGGGGACGGCGACGATGGTACACCAGGCGAAGGCTTGGGCGATGCGCCACCAGCTTTGGAAGACGTTGCCGAGCAGATCGTATTCGGTCCACAGGCGGAGGAAAGCGCGGGCCACGCCCTCGGGCTTGGGGAGGGAGAAGGGGGGCAGGATGTCCCAGTTGGTGAGCAGGAACCAGGCCAGCCCCACCAGGGCCCAAGCGGCGAGGGCCAGGGCCGGCCGCGCGTGGCGGGGAACCTCTTTGCGAATTTGGAACAGATCCTGGAATTTCACTGGCCGACGCCCGGGTTGGGATAGACCTTGATGTCGGTGCGCCGGTTTTTCTCGCGGCCTTCGGGCGTGGTGTTGCTCTCGACCGGCTTATCCGGCCCGTTGCCGACGGTTCTCATGCGGATGGCGGGGAAGCGGAATTTCTCGATCAGGTAGCTCTTGACGGCTTCGGCGCGTTCCTTGGAGAGCGCCATATTCAGCTCGCGCGTGCCGCTGGAATCGGTGTTGCCGTCGATGTCCACGACGGTGTTTTCGTAGGCGCGCATAAAGCTGCCGATTTCGTCTACAACGGCGCGGGAATCCAGGCCCATTTTGGCCGAATTCGGCTCGAAATAGATGGAGCGGCGCTGGGTGGCGATGGGGACCGCGCCCTTGGGCGGCTCCTTGTACTCGATGGGGGCCTCGCTGGGGGCGGCGGAGAATTTGCTGGAGAGTGTGGAAACGTAGCGGCGGTCGAGGGTGGTTTCGGGGTCGGAGACGCGCTTGATGAGGCGCAGCTCGCGATACATTTCCTGGGCCATTTTGAAGATGTTGGAATAGTCGGAATCGGCGCCGGGTGCGCCGAAGAAGGCCTGGTTGTCGGCGTAGTCGGAGAGCTTGACGCCTTCGAGCATGGTTTTGGCGAGGTCGGCGGGAATGTTTAAATCCTTTATGGTTCCGATCAGGGTGTAGGCGCGGGCGGGCTGGGCTTTGATGAACTGGACGCCTTCGAGCCAGCCCTCGATGAACTTGACCAGGGTTTGGGGGGAGGTGGCGGCGAAGCGGTCGCTGACGACCAGGACGTCGGCGATGAGCTTATTGGCTATGCGGGTGTCGTAGATCTTTTTGGCGCCGGCCCGTTTGGCGACGGCGTCGCTCATGTCGGGGTCCCAGGCGACGGCGGCGTCGACTTTCTGCTGGGCGAACAGGGTGGCGGGCTCGATGCCGTCCTTGGTGTGGACGGCCTTGGCGAAGATTTCATTGCGCTGTTCGGTGGAGAGGCCGGAGCTTTTGAGGCCATTCCAGAGCAGGAAGTGGGAGGGGGTGTAGGGGGCGTAGGCGACGGTTTTTCCGGCCAGGCCCTCGATGTTATTGATGCCCTGGCGTCCGATGACGCCGTCGGCGCCGCGCGACCAATCGACCATGAAGAAGGCGCGCGCGGCGAAGCCCTTGTCCTGGAACTGGGCCTGGTCCTTGGCCCAGACGTCGGCGGTGGTGAGCATGACGTCGACGTTGTTGGTGGCCAGGGCGGCGGAGCCGTCGGTCCAATCGTCGATGATTTTGAAAGAGACCTTGAGGCCCTTGTCGTGATAGATGGAGCCGGGCGCGGTGTCGAGGCCGCCATTGGCCACGAGTCCGCCCACGCAGCCGACCCAGATGTTGACGCGCACGCGCACCTGGTTCGATTCCTTGCCGGAGGGGGCGGGCAGGGGCTTGGCGGGATCGATTCTAGCGCCGGCGCCGGCGGCCTTATCGGCCTTCGAGCCGAACCAACTGCCCACATCCAGGACGCCGTACCTGTTGAGGCTGTAGCCCACCAGGCCGAGCCCGAGCAGGAAGATTAACAGCCAACCGCCTTTTTCGATTTTCATAGTTATCGCGCGCCTCCGTTAGAGAGTCTTCTGCGCTTCGGCTCCGCCGATGGTTTTCTGCGCGGCGGCGGGGGAAGGATCGGGAGACACCAGGCCCATCTCCGCCTTGAACTGTTTGACCAGTTCGCCGGCGCGGAGTTGTTCGGCCTCTTCCTCGATTTTGAACTTCTGCTGGTCGACGTTGCCCAGGGCCATTTCCATGCGGGCTTCGTTGACCGCGGTCATCTCTTCTATCTTGCTGACCATTTCGTCGTGGGTCTGGCTGATGCCGGCGACTTCGAACTGCTCCATGGAGTCGGCGACTTTCTTCTGCCACTGGGCGCGGCGGTAGTCGCGAATGGCGTTCAAGGCTTGCTGGGTTTTGCGTTCTTTTTCGAGCATGAAGGCGCGCTTGACGGCCATGGCCTTTTCGAATGCGGCGTTGGCGGTGGCGAGCTGACCCTGGGTGCGGGCGAGCGCGCCGCGGAGTTGCTCCAACTGCACTGCGAAACTACCGGCGAGGTCGTCGCGGCCGCCCTGAATGGCCGCTTTTATCTTGGCCGTCAGATTGTTGACGTCGTTCTTGTACTTGGCTTCTTCCTTTTCGAGCAGGGTGACATTGGCCTTGACCATGGCGATGCTATCGTTCATTCGCGGCACCTGGTCGTTCATGTCGCGGATGTTCTGTTCCAGGATCAGCTCGGGATTTTCACCTACCGAGATGAAGAAACCCACAAACGAGCGGACTATACGAGACAGGCGTCTCCACATACATCGATCTCCCTTTCCGCGGCTACTTCTGTTCCGTCTGGGACGGGCGCGGCGCCACCGCGGGGCCGCGGGTACTGATCGGGTTGTCGGTTACAAAATAGGATACGGCATCCGCGATCCTTTGTTCCTCTTCCTGTTTCTTGAGGCGCCAGCCGAAGAAGCGTTCCTTTTCTTTGGCGACCTCGTCGTTGTTGGCCTGCATGCGGGCGCGGTGCTCGGCCACCAGGCGGTCCATTTCGGCCTGGACCTGCTGGTTTTCCTGGGTTTTGCGGGCTTCGAGCTTTTCCAGGGCCTGTTCCTGGACGCGCTCGAAGGTGTCGAGGGCGCGGTCGCGCTTGACGGCGTCCTCGATGACGTCCTGGAGCGGCGCGCCGGCGGCCTCCAGAGCGACCAGGACGGAACTGCGTTTTACTTCGCGGGGGAGGCTGCGTATGTGCTCGCTTTGGAGCATCTCGGCGACCTTGGTGATGGAGTAGCCGTGCAGGGGGGCGCGAATTTCGGCGGCGCTGTAGATTTCGGCGAAGGTGGCGGCATCGCTAACCGGGGAGGTGAACTTGGGGGCCGGGGCGAGGGTGGCGGCGATGTCGGCAACCTGCCGGGCGGCGCTGGAGCCGGGAGTTTCGCCGGGCGCGTCGGGGGGCTGGCCGGCAGGCTGGTCCACGGACACGAAGAGGTTGTACCACTTCTTTTCGCTCATCGGAGGCTCCTCGACTCTTCAGTGCAGAGGGTACGACAGTCGAGGGGGCGAGGTCAAGGCGGGTGGGGGGGCGGGGATGCGCGCACATCCGGGCCACGTCCTTCTGTATTCTGGTGAGGATGAAACGTCTTGCCAGCTTTACGGTTGTGCTTGCATCGATGTTGGGCGCCGAGGAGATTCCGCGCCCGGAGTATCCGCAGCCGCAGTTCCAGCGCGAACAGTGGCTGAGCCTCAACGGCCGGTGGGAGTTCGAGTTCGACGACGCCAACGCCGGCCTGGACGAGAACTGGGCCGTGACCGCGAAGAAGTTCAGCCGCTCGATCCAGGTGCCGTACTGCTTCGAGAGCAAGCTGAGCGGGATTGGCGATACGTCGTTTCATCCGTGGATCTGGTATCGCCGCGCGTTCACCGTGCCGGCGGATTGGAAGGGCAAGCGGGTGCTGCTGAACTTCGGCGCGGTGGACTATCGCGCGCGCGTTTGGGTGAACGGCCAGATGGCGGGCGAGCACGAAGGCGGCAACGTGCCGTTCCAGTTCGACATCACGCCGCTGGTTAAGCCCGGGGCCAATACCATCACCGTGCGCGCCGAGGATCCGCCCACCGATCGTTACATTCCGCGCGGCAAGCAATATTGGGAGCCCAAATCGCGCGGCATCTTTTACACGCGCACCAGCGGCATCTGGCAACCGGTGTGGCTGGAAGCCGCCGGGGCCAGCTATCTGCGCAAGCTGCGCGTTAGTCCGACCAACGACGGCGTGGCGCGCTTCGAGGTGATGATCGCGCGGCCGGCGGCCGGCCTGGCGCTGCACGTCGCGCTGGGCGACCGCAAGGAGATTGTGGCCGAAGCGCAGGCGCGCGCTTCGGGTGAACGCGCGGCGGTGGCGGCGATGGTGCGCGAGCCGCGTTTGTGGTCGCCTAACACGCCGAACCTATACGAAGTGACTTTGGAGTTACGCCGCGGAGCCACGGTGGTGGACCGCGTGCAATCCTATTTCGGGTTCCGCACGGTGAGTGTCGACGGCGGCCGCGTGTCGCTGAACGGACGGCCGATCTATCTGAAGCTGGTGCTGGACCAGGGCTATTGGCCCGAGTCGAATCTGACGCCGCCCACCGATGCGAGCATGCAGTACGACATCAAGATGACCAAGGAAATGGGCTTCAACGGCGCGCGCAAGCACCAGAAGCTGGAAGACCCGCGGTTTCTGTATTGGGCGGATAAGATGGGCTTCCTGGTCTCGAGCGAGATGGCCAACGCCTATCTTTACGACGAAGACTACGCCGCGCGTTACGTGCGCGAGTGGATGGAGGCGGTGGAGCGCGACTGGAACCACCCCTCCATCGTCATCTGGAACCCGATTAACGAAAGCTGGGGCGTGCCGAATCTGAGTGAGGCGCGACAGCAGCAACACTTACGGTCGCTCTACACACTGACTAAGTCGCTGGATCAATCGCGCCTGGTGATCGACAACGAAGGCTGGGAACACACCGAGATGACCGACCTGTTCGCGGTACACGACTACGCGCGCGACGAGCAGACGCTGGGGCCGCGCTGGATGGATTTCGGCAAGCCCGGCGTGACGCTGCCCGGCCGCTCGCGCCATTGGCTGGTACCCAATGTTCAATACAACGGCACGCCGCTGTATCTTTCGG
Source organism: Bryobacterales bacterium (assembly GCA_030693045.1). Lineage (GTDB taxonomy): Bacteria > Acidobacteriota > Terriglobia > Bryobacterales > Bryobacteraceae > JACQZT01. The sequence goes on from JAUYBU010000459.1 coordinate 5,900, forward strand.
AATTCGGCGGCATCGCCTACATCCCGGAGGGCAACAAAGTTCCGGAAAGCGCGTGGGGCTACTCGGGTGTCGAAAAGAGCGCGGATGCGGCGTTGGAGCGGTTGCGGGGACTTTACCGGGCCATCGCGCGCAGCCCCTTCGCGGGCATCTGCTACACCCAGATCACCGACGTCGAGCAGGAGATCAACGGCCTGATGACGTATGATCGGAAGCTGAAGTTCGATCCCAAGGTGTTGCGCGAAATCAACAACCTGCTGCAGTGACTCGAGGAAACGGAACCATGACCTCTCTCGACTTGGCAACGATTGACTGGGTGGTGCTGATCGGCTATCTGATCGGCATCGCCGCGTTGGGCATCTGGATCGGCCGCAAGGTCGGTGACACGGAACACTATTTTCTTGGGGCGCGGCGTTTCAACAAGTGGCTCATGATCGGCCAGAGCCTGGGCGTTGGGACGCATGCCGACATGCCGGTGTCACTGGCGGGGGCGGTCTATGGCATTGGCGTTTCGGGGATCTGGTACCAGTGGAAGAACATGTTCGCGACGCCCTTCTACTGGCTGCTGGCGCCGCTTTACCGGCGCATGCGCCGCACCACGCTCGCCGAGGTTTTCGAGGACCGCTATGGCGCCTGGATGGGCGCGGTCTACACGTTTTTTGCCATGACCTACCTCACCATCATGATGGCCAGCATGTTGAAGGGGGCGGGCAAGGTGATCAGCCAGGCGGTGGGGGGACACGTTCCGGTGAACGAGATTGTCGTCGCGATGACGGCGATCTTCATGCTCTACAGTTTCATCGGCGGAATGGTTTCTTCGGCGTGGACCGACTTCTTCCAGGGATTTCTCATTCTGACGCTGTCCTTTCTTCTGATCCCGCTGGGTTGGAACCTGGTGGGCGGGATGGCCGGCATGAAGGCGACGCTGGCCGCCGACAAATTCTCGCTCGCCACTCCCGGAGGCATCGGCGTATGGTTCATTCTGATGCTCACCATCAACGGACTCATCGGCATCACGTCGATGCCGCACATCATGGGAATGGTGGCCACGGGCAAGGACGAGAACAGTTGCCGGATCGGCTTTCTATATGGCACGTTCGTGAAACGCTTCTGCACGCTGGGCTGGGCGATGGTCGGCATCATGGTGGCGGCGATGCTGGCGCAAGGGCGGTTCGGCGTGACGTCGCTGAAGGAGCCCGAAGACGCGTTTGGGTTCGCCTGCCGCCACTTACTGTTTCCCGGCGGCGTGGGACTTCTGATCGCCAGCGTGCTGGCAACCAACATGGCGGGCTGTTCGGCCTTCATGGTGGACGCCGGCGCGCTGTTCGCGAAGAGTTTCTACGGGCGCTATTTCGCTCGCGGGCGTTCCGACCGGCACTACCTGTGGGTGGGGCGCGTGGGCGGCCTGTCGATTACTTTGGCGGCGGTGGTTTACGCCATGTTCTTAATCGACCGCGTGCTGAACGCGTTTTTGCTGTCCGAAACCATGGCCACTTACATGGGGATCAGCGTGTTGGGCGGCATCTTCTGGCGCCGCGCCAATCGCTGGGGCGCGCTGGCCGCGACCGTCGCCGCCATGGTCACCAATTTCGCCGTGTATGCGGCCAAGGGCCAGAGGCTCGATCACTGGGACCCGAATGTTTTTCTGATTGCGTTGAGTGTGGGCGTGGCGGGTTTTGTCCTGGTGAGCCTGATGACGCCGGCGGAAGGGAGCGCGCAGACCGCATCGTTCTTCCTGCGTTTGGAGACGCCGAGTCAGTTCGAAGTAAACCAGGCCGAGTCGGCCGAGCAGGTCCGCAGCCGCGAGCGCGATGCCGCCGAGAGCGGCCAGCAACTTCTGCTGGTGAACCTGTTCCATCCTTTGCGCGGGGCCGCTGGCGCGGGCTTCTGGCGCGCCTATCGCGTCGATCTGGCCGGCTTTGCCAAGGGCTGGGGGGTAGCGCTGGCGCTGGTGGCGCTGGCGTGGGTGGTGTTCCGGGGATGATTAGGGACGGAGCCTAATTAATTCCTTCGAAGACAGGCTCCGTCCTCGGTTTCCATTCAGAGAGACCGCCCCAGTTCCATTTCCCGCTCAGGTTCCTGTTCGTCCAGACGAAGGTAGGGTATCCCCAGGCCGGATGCGTGTTGGAGCAACGCTAGCCTCGGAGGCCGT
>JAUYBU010000461.1 GCA_030693045.1 Bryobacterales bacterium
ACAAGACCTTCCCGACGCTCGACTGCGCGGCCTGCATCCTGACGCCCAAGATGACGGCGGTGAGGGGCCATCGCAACATCACGCTGTGGACGCTGTCGGAGGTGGCCGCGGTCGAGGGCTACGTCGGCAACTTCAAGATCACCGTGCGCCGCAAGCCGCGCTACGTGCTCGAGGACATCTGCACGGGGTGCATGGAGTGCGTCGAAGCCTGCGTCTACAAGACGCCCAAGTTCGACGACGAATTCAACCTGGGCCTGAGCAAGCGCAAGCCGATCTACATGCCGTTTCCGCAAGCCGTTCCCCAGGTTCTCGTGATCGACCCGGAGACCTGCATCGAGTTCAAGACCGGCAAGTGCAAGAAGACCTGCCTGGAGGCCTGCGGCGACCGCAACGGCATCGACCTCCACCAGCCGGAACGGATGGAGACCATCGAGGCCGGCACGATCGTCCTGAGCACCGGATTCAAGGCCTTCGACCCGCGCCGCGTCCCTTACTACGGTTACGGCGACTATCCGAACGTCTACACAGCCCTGGAGGTGGAACGGCTGACCAACGCGTCGGGGCCGACGAACGGGGAGATGATTCTGCGCAACGGCGTGCGGCCGAAGTCGGTGGCCATCGTTCATTGCGTCGGCAGCCGCGACGAGCACACCAACCGCTACTGCTCGCGCGTCTGTTGCATGTACTCACTCAAGCTGGCGCACCTGATCAAGGAGCGGACCGGGGCCGAGGTCTTCAATTTCTATATCGACATCCGCGCGCCGGGCAAAGGGTTCGAGGAGTTCTACAACCGGGTTGCCGAGGAGGGCACGCACTTCATCCGCGGCAAGGTGGCCGATGTCTACCCCGAGCCGAACGGCGCCGGGCGTCTCATCGTGCAGGCCGAGGACACTCTGCTCGGCATGGTCCGCAAGATACCGGTCGACATGGTGGTGCTGGCGGTCGGACTCGAGGCCAAGGCGGACGCACAGGAGGTGCGGCGGCTGTTCAACCTGTCGTGCTCGGCGGAAGGATGGTTCCTGGAGCGGCATCCGAAATTGGCGCCCGTGAGCACGTTCACCGACGGGGTGTTTCTGGCCGGCTGCTGCCAGGGGCCGAAGGACATTCCGGACACGGTGGCGCAGGCGGGCGCCGCGGCGGCCGAGGCCCTGGCGCTGATCGACGCCGGGCACATCGAGATGGAGCCGAACACGGCTTACATCGTCGAGGAAGCCTGCTCCGGCTGCAAGACCTGCATTCCGCTTTGTCCCTACAGCGCGATCTCCTACCGCGAGGTGGAAAAGACCGCCGCCATCAACGAGGTGCTGTGCAAGGGGTGTGGAACCTGCGTCGCGTCTTGCCCGTCCGGCTCCATTTGCCAGCACCTGTTCGAGGATGAAGAGATCTTCGAGGAAATCCAGGGGGTGCTCGAGTATGCCTGAACCGTTTGAACCGAGGATCGTTGCCTTCTTCTGCAACTGGTGCACGTACCTGGCGGCCGACCTGGCCGGCACGTCGCGCCTGCGCTACGCGCCGAACGCGCGCGTGATTCGCGTGATGTGCTCCGGGCGGATCGACCCGCAGTTCGTGCTGGACGCGTTCGCGCGCGGCGCCGACGGCGTGCTGATCGGCGGCTGCCATCCGGGCGACTGCCACTACCAGGAGGGCAACTACAAATGCCTGCGGCGTTTTCAGTTGCTGAAGCGGCTGGCAAGCCAGATGGGCATCGAGGACGATCGCCTGCGCCTGGAATGGATTTCTGCTTCCGAGGGCGAGCGCGTGCGCACGGTGATGAACGACATGGTCGAGAAGATCCGCGCACTCGGCCCGTTGGGGCGGCGCAAGGAAGTTGAGGAAGAAGCGGTGGTGGCATGAAACCGAAAGTCGCTTTCTACTGGTGCGCTTCCTGCGGCGGCTGCGAGGAGGCGGTGATCGACCTGGCCGAGAAGGTGCTCGACGTGGTCGCCGCCGTCGACATCGTCTTCTGGCCCGTCGCGCTCGACTTCAAGACCAAGGACGTCGAAGCGATGGCGGACGGTTCCATCGTGGCGACATTCCTCAACGGGGCGATCCGCAACTCCGAGCAGGAGGAGATGGCGCACCTTCTGCGCCGGAAGACGCAGGTGCTCCTCGCTTTCGGCGCCTGCGCGCAACTCGGCGGCATTCCGGGACTCGGGAACCTTTGGAACCGCGACACGATCTTCAACGAGGTCTATCGCGACTCGCCGGCGCTGGTGAACCCGGACGGCGTCTTCCCGGTCACCGAACACCGGGACAACGGCCACACATTGCGCCTGCCGAAGTTCTTCGACACGGTCCTGACGCTCGACCAAGTGGTGGATGTGGACTACTACCTGCCGGGCTGTCCGCCGACGCCCAACATCATCGAGCAGGCGATCGGCGCGCTGCTCAGCGGAAAACTGCCTCCGAAGGGAAGCGTGCTCGCTCCCGACGTCGCGCTGTGCGAGGAATGTTCCCGGAGAGACACAAAACCCGAGAAGCTTGCGCTGGAAGCTTTCCACCGCCCCTCGGAGGTGTTGATCGACGAGTCCAAGTGCATTCTGGCGCAAGGCGTGCCCTGCCTGGGGGCGGCGACACGCTCCGGCTGCGGGGCGCAGTGCGTCGAGGGCAACATGCCCTGCACCGGCTGCTTCGGACCCACCAGCCGGGTGCGCGACGCCGGGGCCAAATCGCTTTCCGCGATCGCGTCGATGGCGGCGTCCAACGACGAGGCCGAGATCGAGCGCATTCTGGCCGGGATACCCGACCCGGCCGGGATGTTCTACCGCTACTCGCTTCCGGCATCCAGGCTGCGCCGCAAGCGCCAGGAGGCAGTATGAGCAAGCACATTGTGATCGACCCGGTGACGCGCCTGGAAGGCCACGGCAGAATCGAAATCTTTCTGGACGACGCGGGCCAGGTGGAGCGCGCGGTCTTCCAGGTGCCCGAACTGCGCGGCTTCGAGAAGTTCGCGCAAGGCCGCCCGGCCGAGGATATGCCGCAGATCACCTCGCGCATCTGCGGCGTGTGCCCGATGGCCCATCACATGGCGGCGACCAAGGCGCTCGACGATCTCTACAAGGTGGACCCGCCGCCGGCGGCGAAGAAGATTCGCGAACTGGCCTACACCACGTTCATGGCGGAAGACCACGCGCTGCATTTCTACTTTCTCGGCGGGCCCGATTTCATCGTCGGCCCGCGCGCTCCGGCGGCCGAGCGCAACGTGCTCGGCGTCATCGCGCGGGTGGGCGAAGAGACCGGCCGGAAGGTGATTGCCGTGCGCAAGCGGTTACGCGCGGTGATGGCCACCATCGCCGGCAAGGCGATCCATCCCGTGTTCGGATTGCCGGGCGGCGTGGCCAAGCGCGTGACGCTCGAGCAGCAGGAGGAATTCAAAGCCGCGGCCGAGGAGGCGGTCGAGTTCGCCAAGTTCACGCTGGGCGCTTTCGAGAAAATCGTTCTCGGCAATGCGGAGTACGTGGACCTGATCCGCTCGGAGGTCTTCACGCATCGCACTTACTACATGGGCATGGTGGACGAAAGCAACCGGGTCAATTTCTACGATGGCCAATTGCGTGTGGCAGGCCCGGACGGCGCTGAGTGGGCCAAGTTCGAAACCGGCCGCTACCTGGATTACATCGGCGAGCACGTCGAGCCGTGGACCCACGTGAAGTTCTGCTACCTGAAGGCTGTCGGTTGGAACGGTTTCGAGGAGGGCGCGGCGAGCGGCGTGTATTCGGTGGCGCCGCTGGCGCGGTTGAACGTCGCGGCTGGCATGGCGACGCCGGCGGCAGAGGCGGCGCGCGAGCAGTTCTTCTCGACGCTTGGCCCGGGACCGGTGCATCACACGCTGGCCAATCACTGGGCGCGCGTGATCGAGTTGCTCTACGCCGCCGAGCGGATGCGGGAACTTGCCGCGGATGCCGACATCACCGATCCGCATGTGCGCAACCTACCCACCGCGACACCACGCGAAGGAATCGGCGTGGTCGAAGCGCCGCGTGGGACGCTGTTCCACCATTACCAGACCGACGAGAAGGGACTCATACAAAAGGCGAACCTGATCGTCGCCACGCAGAACAACGGCGCCCGCATCTCGATGAGCGTCGAAAAGGCCGCCAAGGGTCTGATCACGGGCGGCGAAGTGCCAGAGGGTTTGCTGAACATGGTCGAGATGGCTTTCCGCGCCTACGACCCGTGCTTTGGATGCGCCACGCACGCGCAAGGGGCGGCGCCGATCACCATCCGCATCCACCGACGCGCTCACCAGGTGAAGGCGAGCTGAAAGCGGAAGGCGCGGCCGTCGTTGAGGGTGTTGGTGATCTGGCCGAAGTTGGCGTTGGCCAGCTCGGTGCCCGGCTCGGCGAACTGGGGCGTGTTGAGCAGGTTGATGGACTCGGCGCGGAAGGCGAGGCGGCGGGCGTTGCCCAGGGACCATTCGCGCGCCAGAGCCGCATTGACGTTGGCGATTCCGCCCTTTCGAAACGTGTCGCGGCCCAGATTGCCGCCTTCGTCGGCCGGCTTCATGTAGGCGAAGGCCGAGCGGGGCAGCCGCGCGCGAGAGGTGTCCGGATTGCCCAGACTGCGGCCGAGCACCGACGGGTCGACCAGGTTCGGGCGGTCGCCGCCGTTGCCGTCCACGTTGCCGTAACCGGGCCCATCGGATCCGGTGGCGACGGTGAATGGCCCGCCGGTTTTAGCCAGAGCGACGGCTGAAACGGTCCAGCCTCCCCACAGCCTCCGCGGCGGCAAGGAGTACGAGCCTCGCACCAGGAAGGCGTGCTTCTGATCGAAGGCGCTGGGGCCCTTCATGTCGCGTTGCGTTTCCCATTCCGACTGGCTGCGCGACAGGCGCGAATCCGCGTCGTAAGCCGTGTTGGTGTAGCTGGAGCCAAGATCGAGCGCCTTGCCAAACCAGTAGGCGGCATCCACCGACAGCCCTCGCCAGCGCGGCATCACCAGCGCGACGCGCGCGGCGTCGAAGTAACCGCGCGACCCGTTCAACACCCAGCGAATTTCGGCGTAGCGCGGGTCCGGCCGCCGCAGATTCAGGGTCGCCGTGGTCTGCTCGATGCCAGCGGCCGGGTGCGCGCGGTTGGTGTACCACATGATCAGCAGTTTGTGCGAGCGGCTGCCGATGTAGCCCAACTGAAGACGCCAGCGGCCGGACCACGCCGGTTCCCAACTGAAGTTGTACAGGTGCGAGTAGGGCGTGGCCAATTGCGGGTCGAGCAGGTAGAGATTGCCGCGCGCCTCGGGCGAGGCGCCACCCTGCGTCAGCGCGCCCAGCGGATCGATCAGGCTGGGCGTGAACACCACGATCTTGACGCTGCCCGGCGGGCTGAAGCGCACCTGCTGGAAGGTGACGGGGAAGATCTCGCCGTATTGCAGGCCGTAGGCCGCGCGCACGGTTCCCCAGCCTCGCGGCGCGCGATACGCCAACCCGAACCGCGGCGCCAGGTTGTTCCAGTCGCCGTCGTAGGGAATCGTGTTCAGGCCGTTGACTTCGGTCGGGCGCGTCACGGGCTGGTAGCGCAGGCTCATTTGCAGCGTCAGATTGGATGTCGCGCGCCAGGCGTCGCCGGCGTATAGCTGCGCGTCCCAATTGCGGAAGCCGCGCTGGACGGTGCCGATCGAGACGATGTGCTGCGAGGGAAGCCCGAGGCGGAGGTTGGTGATCCCGTCGTGGCCGAAATCGTTGGCGAAGGAAAAGTACCCGCGATGCGCGTCGGTTTCGCTGCCGTTCATCTGCCGCCGCAGAACGGCGAAGCCCGCGCTCCAGGCGTGCCGCCCCTGGGTGCGGCGAAACCCGCCCGCGGCGCGAAACAGGTTCATGGCGCGGTCAATCGGAATGCTGCCCTGCGGCCCGAGCGTCGCCAGCCCCGAAATGGACACCATCGGACCGATGGCGTTCTTCTCGGGTTTGAGGAGCGACCCCAGGCGATCGAATCCCAGCGACAGATCGGAGGCCGCCGCCGCGCTCCAGGCGCGCGACCACGTAAGGCGCGAGCGGTGCGATTTCGTGTCGGTGTCCGGGTTCTGTCCGGCGACCAACTGGAAGGCGAAAACCTGCTGTGAGGTGAACTGGTGCTGGACGGTCAAACGGTCGCGCGCGCCGATCTGCTGGTCCAGTCGCGCCTGGGCGTTGTGATTGTTGATGGTCTGCGGCGAGTTGGCGTTGAGCGCGCGAGGGTTGACGTCGAGCCGGTTGGGCAACTCGGCCGGATACGCCGCCAGCCAGTGGGCGATGAGCGCGCGCACTGCCGGGTCGGTTGCCAGCGGCGTGCGCTCATCCGGCTGCGGCACCAGGACATTGCCGTTGACCGAGCCGCCGAGCTTCTGCTGGCTGGCTTCGGCCGTGAAGTGAGCGCCGCGCCACAAGCGGAAGCCGGCGCGGAAGCCGTAGTCGTTCTCTCGCGCGGGTTTCACCGGACCGGCCTGGAAGAACGCCCGCGCGGCGAAAACGCTGTTCTGGTGCAATTCGTACAGGCGGCCATGGAAGTTGCGGGGGCCCGCGAGGGCGGCGACGTGCAGCGGGGCGCCCGGCGGGTTACCGAACTCGGCGCCGAAGTAGTTGCGCTCGGGCCGGAACTCGGTCACGATGGTCGCCGTCGTGCCCAGGCGGACATTCAGTTCTTTCAAAGCGTTGTTGTCGACCAAGTTGAACTGAATATTCTCGTTGCGGCGGCTCTCGCCCGCGGCCGCGTCGGTCTGGCCGAGCAGGTTGAGTTCGACGCGCTTGCCCGGCTCCGGCGTCTGCTGCGCGGCCAGCGCGCACGCCCACGCCAACCAGAGCCGTCTCACCGGGGCACGCGGATGCGCCACCTCGGCAAGTACAACAGCGCGACGTAGGCGAGCGTGATGAGCAGGAAAACGGCCACTGTCACCCAGCCCAGCGGAGTGACCCAGATGCCGATCTGTTGAGCGGTGACGACGGTGATCGCCACCAGGTGCGACTCGACCAGAACCCGCGCGACGCTGCGTTGAGTGCGCGGTTCCTCCACCTTCCGCACGGCGCCCAACAGCGCGCCAAGCGTAATCATGCACACACCCGCCAGCCGCACGAACGACCCGGCCGAGGGGAAGAACTCGGCGGCGGCGCTGAATCCGTAGAGCGGCAGCAGTTGCGGTCCCCAGCCGGTAAAGATAATCCCGGCGAGACAGGTGATCCAGGCGTGAATGGTGACAGTGCGTCGGAAAGCCATGAGACTCCCGCCAGTCAGTATAACCCACTTTGGCGCCACGGCCCCAGTCCGTGCCAGGTTCATGACTTCAGCCGGCGTCCCACTTCGCGCAGCGTTCTTGCGTCGTCGGGGTGGATCGAGCCGTCGGGCAGCGGCCCGGTGTTCAACAGCAGGTTGCCGTGGATGCCCTTGCAGTACTCCAGTGTTTTCATGACCCAGTCCGAGTCGCGGTGCTGACTGTCGTCGGCTTTGCGATAGCCCCAAATGCCGGGTTGCAGCGTGTCGCAGATTTCGGGCAACTTACTCTTATTCTTCTCCCAGACTTTCTTCGCGACCTCGCCTCCCAGACGATGCGCGGCAAGCGTGCGTTCCGGCGCGACAAAGTCCTCGTCGCCGTTGGCGCCCTGTTTGAAGCAGATCAGGCAACCGGGTTGGAGCTTGCGGATCAGCGCGTAGCTCTCCTGGATCGGGAACAGGTCGGGCCGCGCGTAGTAGCCCATGATCGGATCCAGCCAGATGCCGGTCACCGGCCCGTACTGCGTCAGCAGTTCCCGGAGTTGCGCGTGGACGAAATCGATGTACTTCCGGAAATCCTCGGGTTTCCGGTAGAGGTAGCCCGGCTCGGGCGATTTGTAGTCCGGCCGGCCCATGCCCCAAGGCGCGTTCGTGGACGCCAGACCGGTGTCGCGCGAGTAAAAGTGCGGGTGCCGCCAGTCGAGCGCGTAGGAGTAATAGTAAAAGATACCCAGGCCACGCTTGTGGCACGCCTGGGTCAATTCGCCGATCAGGTCGCGCCGGGCCGGCGAGTCGAGGCTCGAGAACCCGGTCTGGCCGGTCTTGAACAGGCAGAAGCTGTCGTGGTGCCGCGCGGTCATGTTGACGTACTTCATGCCGGCCGCCAGCGCCAGGTCGCAGATCTTGCCGGCGTCGAACTGGCCGGCGGTGAACTGGTCCTTGAGCTTCGAGTACTCGGCCACCGGGATGGCTTCGCGCAGCATCACCCATTCGCCGCGGCCGAGGATGCTGTAGACCCCGTAGTGCATGAACAGGCCGAACTTCGCCTTGCGGAACCATTCCATGGTTTCGGGCCGGGTGCGACCCTGGACCGGCTGGCCGGGGGCGGCCCTGGATGCCAGCGTCGCGGCGCCCGAGGTCTGAAGAAACTGTCGTCGATTCATACGTCTGCAAGTCTACAACACCCGCCGGTGACCGCGGTCACTGACCGCGCGGCGTCCGGCCGCGACAATTAGACGTGGGGGTATTCAGACATGCATCCGATTGACCAATTGATGAGCGAGCACCGCCTGATCGAAAGCGTGCTCGACGCGATGGAGGCGCGCCTGGCCGGGATGACGCCGGCCTCGTTCCCGGCCGGCTTCTTCCAGGAGGCGCTCGACTTCTTCGCCAACTTCGCCGACGGCTATCACCACTACAAGGAAGAAGATGCGCTGTTCCCGATGCTCAGGACGCGCGGAATTCCCGATCAGGGCGGGCCGATCGGGTGTATGATGAAGGAACACGTATTCGGCCGCTCCTGCCTGGCCGGAATCCGCGGGAAACTCGACGCGGCGCGCGACGGTGAAGCCGGGGCGGTCGAAGCGATCCGTGCTTATGCGACGGATTACGTCGGCATGTTACGGCAACACATCACGAAGGAAGACACCGTGCTATTCCGCATGGCGCGCTACGTTCTGGAACCACCCGACGTGGAAAAACTCGAGCGCGACTACGCCAACCAGAACAACCCGCGCATCACCGCCGCCGTGCGCGAAAAGTACGAGGCTGTTGCCGCGCGGCTTTCCTCCGAGGCCGTTGCGGTGACCCTGTAGGGGCGGGGTATCCTCGCCCCTACTTGTTCGGCGCGGCGCATGAGCCAGCTATTGGACACGGCGTGAAGGCTGTCGTCGCGGGGGGACACGCCTGTGTCCGGTGGCCAAGCGATGGGTTGCGTGAGATTAGCCCGGAGTGTCCCCGGGGGCTGTTGTTGCGTAAGATTAGCCCGGAGTGTCCCCGGGTCTCAGTTACCAGGTCAGGCGCAGGGTCAACTGGATCGTGCGCGCGCCGGTGCCGGAATTCCGCGTGGCCAACATGCCGGTGGATCCAAGGGAGTTGGGGTTTCCCGGGTGGTTGAGCACGTTGAAGAAATCGGCGTTGATGCGCACGTTGGCGCGCTCGTTGATCGGGATGGTTTTGAATATCGACGCATCCAGGCCCCACTGGCGGACGCTGGGCAGGTACTGCTGCCGCAAGGGCTGCAGGCCGGACCAAGTGGTGCGCTGCGTGGTGCCGTCCTTCAGCGGAACCCACATCGTGTTGGTGCCGTAGTAGGCGTAGTTCGGATCGGAGGCCGCGCTACGGCTCAGGTAATCGGCCGGGTACTGCAACAGCGGCGCCACCGCGGGTTTGTAGTCGGCCGGGATGCCCATGTAGCCGTTCGGCTTGCCGGTCTTGGCATCCACGCTGTTGATCCGGTAGGCCGGAATGTAGCCGTTGTACCACAGGTAGCCCGGGTAGCAGGCGCCGCTGGTGCAGTCCTGAATGGGGTACTTGTAACCGTACATTTCGAGTTTGTTGCCGGTCGAAAACATTGTGGCCGGCAGGGTCAGGTAGGTGCTGGCCAGCGAGCCCATGCCCGCCACCTGGTAACCGCCTACCAGCCGGTTGAGCCAGCTTCCGGCGTTGCCCAGAAGGGGCTTGCCCTTGCCCACCGGCAGATCCACAATGAAATTCCACCGCACCCGGTGTTTGGGAATGCCGATGTCGCGCTGGTAGTTCAGGAACTTGTTGCGCGCATCCAGGTCGGCGGGCACCTCGCCGGGCATGAACTGGTTCACCTCCGGAATGATCGAGGTACCGGAATAGCCGTTGCCCCCGGCCATGAGGGTATTGTTCAGCACGTAGAACAACTGGTAGGCGAAGCCCTTGGAGTAACGGCGCTCCAGTTCGAGCTGAACGCCGTTGGAGTTGCCCCAGCCGGTGTTCTGCCAGCGCTCCAAGGTCGAGTACGAGGTCCGGTTGAAGAAATTGGTGCCCACGTTGGCAAACTCGCCCGTGGGCAGCGCCGTCCCGGTGGTCTTGTACCAGATGTAAGCCGGAGTGGAGCCGTTGAACTGGTAGATTTGCTCGAGGCGGGAGCTGTGATTGCCGACGTAGCCGAGGCGGGCCACGGTGTTGGCCATGATCTCCTTTTCCACGGTGAAGTTCCAGTCCTGCACGCGCGGATCGGGCATGTCCTTGCTGAAGTAGGACACCCCGCAGCACCCGCGCGCCAGACTCTTGGCATTGGTGGGCTGCACCAGGTCCTTGGTGTTCTGGCCCATGATGTATTCGGGCACCGTGCGGAGGCCGTAATTGGCGATGCCGTCGGGCGAGTAGGCCGCCTGCGTCACGCTGTAATAGAAGCGCGCGTTCAGGGGGGCGTTCATGCGCATGCGCGCCGCCCAGCCGCCCATCACGAAGTGGAAGTAAGACATCCGGTAACCGCCGCGGAGCACGAACGATTTGGCGCCGTCTCCCATCCGGTAGGCAAAACCCAGCCGCGGCCCCCAGCCGTCCTTCGAGGTATTGATCATGTGCTGGGGCAGGCCGGCCTGATCGTAAGTCTTGAACTTCATGCCCATTTCACCCAGGCGGTTGATGACGGACGGGTAGGTGTACCCCCGCTTGATCAGATTGTCGACGGAGGTTCCCAGAACCACTGAATGATCCGAGGGATCGAAACTGGACACCACGTTGTTCTTCTCGTAATACGGCGGGAACAAGTCGTAGCGCAACCCCAGGTTCAGGGTCAACCGCGAAGATACGCGCCAGTTGTCCTGGAAGTAGAACGCGTACTCCTTCGACCGGGCATAGAACATGCCGCGGGCCATCTGGTTGCTGTAGTTGGCGAGCCCCAGATAGAAATTAGCGAACAAGTCGCCGGTCAAGGGAGTGGTCAGAGGATTGGTGCGCGAACTGCTGGGGTCGTAGAGCGACGTGTAGTTCGAGTTCCAACTGTTGTTCCCGGCCACCTGCTGCTGCTGGGGCATCAGGTTCATCTGGTCGTAACGGAAGTGGAATCCGAACTGCAATTCGTGCTTCCCCTTGATCTTCGTCATGTTGTCGTCGACAATGCCGTAGAAGGCGTAAAAGCCGTTGCCGTTCTGGGTTTCGTAGTACATGTTGCCGTTGAATCCGGCGTCGTACATGCCCGGCCACCCCTTCGCATTGAAGGGGTTGGGAAGCCCCAGTTCGGTGGAGTAAGACCTGGCGGGATCGCCCGTGGCCACGTCAAAGCGCGTGCGTGTGCCGGTCACCAGCAACTCGTTGAAGAAGGTCGGCGAGAAGGTGTGCACGTGAGAGATCGCGAAGCTCCGGTTCGGGCTGATGCTGCCCTGGGTGCCCGAGGGCACCTTGTCCCAGTCCATCGTCGGCAGGCTGTAGAACTGGCTCCTGTTCGAGTACATGCCCTGTGTATAGCGCCCGTAGAAGGAGTCCTTGTCGCCGGCGCGCTGGTCGATGCGGGTCGAGGACGTCCACTGCCTCACGAACGGGGAATACGTGCCGATGTAGTTCGGGGCGGCCATTCCGTTCACGTTCGGCAGGGTCGGCAACTGCGTCACGGCGATCAGGGATTTGTACACCGGCGCCTGCCTGCTCTGCGGCATGGTGTTGTTGGGGAACGGCTGGCGGCTCCAGGTGCTGGTGTTGGTGGTCCAGGGGTCGTAAATCGTAATCGCCTGCCCGGCGCCGGTCTGGTGACCGCTCATGTTTCCGTCCCGCATGGCCTGCGTCGGCACATAGAACTGAAGGGTGTTGCTCTGGACTTGCCGCAGGGTCTCCCAGGAGAAGAACCAGAAGGTCTTGTTCTTTCCGTTGTAGACCTTGGGGATGTACACCGGTCCCCCGGCGCTGACACCGAACTCGTTGCGGTTCAGGAACGGCGCCTTCTTGTAGGTGTCCTGCCGTGCCCGCGCCAGACCCACGGCGTTGTTCCGGTTGGTTTCGAAAGCCGTGCCGTGGATCGCGTTGGTGCCGCCCTTGGTGGTCACGATGATGGAGGTGGGGCGGGCGAACTTGGCCGAAGAGGCGTTGTTCTCGACCCTGAACTCCTGGATCGAATCCAGGCCCGGCTGTACGCGGGTGACGGAGTTCCACGAGTAGCGGTCCGCCAGAGCCGCGCCGTCCAGCGACATCTCGAAGGAGAAATCGCGCAACCCGAAGGCGCGCGTGCCCTCCTGGCCCGGCACGGTCTGCAACAGCGTCGTCAGGGAGCGGCCGTTGATGGGCAACTGCTCGATGCGCGCCCGTTCCAGCGTGTGGCTCAAGGTGGGATTGTCGGAAGTCACCATCGGGGTCACGTCCTGCACCGCCACCGTCGTGGCGGTGGTCCCCACTTTCATCGTCACGTCCACCGCCGTGCTCTGCTGCACCTGCACGACCAGGCTGCCTTCGAATTTCTGCATCCCGGGCGCTTCCACGGAAAGCAGGTATGGTCCAGGGACGATTCCCGGGAACCGATAGAAGCCCACCTCGTTGGCGGTGGTGGTTGAGACTACATTAGTCGCGGTGTTGGTGAGCTTGACCGCGGCCGACGGCATCACCGCCCCCGACTCGTCGCGAACCGTCCCGGTCACGTTTCCGGTGCTGGCCTGGGGCCAGGCGCACGGGGCCATCAACACAATGGCCAGGGCGAAGAAGACGAACTTATCCACGCAAGCGCGCTGGTGCATACAGACCTCCTGTTGCAGAACTTAAGATATTGTGCTCCGCCTGCCAAGGCGCTGTCAAGGACCATTTCCAGCGATTCCGGAAACCGCTTCCTCAGAAGCTGTGAAGAAATCCTGGGGACACGCCTGTGTCCGTGGACAAGCGATCGGTTGCGTAAGATTAGCCCGGAGTGTCCCCGGGGGCTGTTGCTCCCCTGGGCGGGGCGGGTCAGGGCATGGCCGCCAGTTCTTGCTTGATCTTGGGTATCAGCTCGCCGTACTCAGCGGGCGAGGCTTTGGCCAGAAACGTCTCGAAGCACGCTCGCGCGCGCGTGAGCGCTCCGATCATCTTGTAGATCCGGCCCAGATTGAGCTGAGCCTCCAACAGGTTCGGGTCCAATTGGACGGCCTTCTCGAAGTAGCCGCGCGCCGCGGCCTGGTCCTGCTTCCGGATCGAGACCAATCCCAGCCCGTTGTAGGTCAGAGCGGATTCATCGCCGGTTGCCAGGCTCCACTTATAGACGCGCTCGGCCTCCCCGACCCGCCCTGTTTCCAGGTAGGCCATCCCCAGGTCGTTCAAGCTTTCGGAATCGGAAGGGTTCAATTGCGCCGCCATCTCGTAGGCGGCGATGGCCTCATCCGGATTGCGTTCCCGCAGATACAGGCGGCCCAGGCGCGAATAGATCCAGCCGGTCCGGACACCGTTGCGGATTCCGTCCCGGCAAAGTTTCATGGCCTCGGCGTGACGCCCGGCCGATCCGTATTCCTGCCCCAGGTGATAGTAAAGGGTCGGGTTGGCCGGATCTTCCGCCAGCGCCTGGCGCAGCAGGGGAATGCGCCGGGCGGGCGCGCCCCCGGCATCCGGAGAGATCGCGAGATGGAGCATTTTCAAAATGCCGGTGCGGTCCTTGGGGTCGATTCCCTGCCCCGTCAGCGCGTAGGTCTGCTGTGACGACCCGCCCAGGTAACCCAGCGATTTCAGTTGCTCGACGGTGCTCCGGCTGACCATCACGGTCTGCACCTTTTCGGGTTCCTGGTAAGCGAGTTTCGCGTCCAGTTCCCGCACCACATCGGGATGAGCGCCCATGACGTTGACCGTTTCGCCGGGGTCCCGGGCCAGGTCGTACAGCTCGGGCCTGGGCGCGCGGATGTACTTCCACCGGCTGGTCCGAATCGCCCGCAACTCGGCCCAGCCCAGGTTGAGCTTGGGATACAGCGTCTCGGCATAGGAGTGCTCTGTGGAAGTCTCCCGGCCGGTGAAGGCGGGCGTCAGGCTGACGCCTTGAACCCCGGCCGGCGCATGGCTGCCCATGGCTTCGAGAACCGTCGGGAGCAGGTCGATGCTCCTGGCCTGACGCTTCACGCGGAGACCCGCCGGAACCCCCGGCCCGGACATCAGGAAGGCGATTCGCAGCGTCGAGTCGTAGAGGAAGACGCCATGCGAGTATTCGCCATGTTCGGCCAAGCTTTCTCCGTGGTCCGACAGGACCGCCAGCAGCGTATCCGCGGGCGATTTCCGGGCCACGGCGTCGAAAAGCCGCCCCAGTTGCGAGTCGGTATAGGCGACCTCTCCATCGTAGAGTCTTCCCCGGTATTCGTCGCGAAACGGCGCGGGCGGATCGTAGGGAGAGTGCGGATCGAACACGTGCACCCAGAGAAAGTAGGGTTTGCCGGATTGCGCGGCCAGCCAGGCGATGGCGCCATCGACCACCTCCGCCGCGCGGCGCTCGGGGTATTCCGGCGCGGGCGCTTTCGCGTCGGCCTTCGGCATCCGGTCGTCGTAGAGAGCGAATCCCTGCTCGAATCCGAAGTGGTTCTTGAGCACCGATGCGCCGACGAACGCCGCGGTATCCCACCCTTGCCGTTGGAGAATTTCGGCCATGGTCGTGTGCGAGGGCTGGAGCACGAATCCGCCCGTGTCGCGCACCTGGTGCGCGGGCGGATACAGGCCGGTGAAGATGCTGGCGTGGGAAGGCGCGGTAAGCGGCGCCTGGCAGACGGCGTTTTCAAACAGCACGCCGCGTTGCGCGAGCCGGTCCAGGTTGAGAGTCCGGATTCTGGAATTGCCGTAGCATCCCAGCCGGTCGGCACGCAGCGTGTCGATAGTCACCAGGACCACGTTTAGCCGGCGCAGTGGCGGAACGTCCTCGGGCCCGGTAACCCTCCTGCCGCCGGAAAAGCGACAGGAACTCAGCGCCATCAGCGCCGCCACCCAGACCCACAGCCAGCCGCGTTTTCTAACTGTAGCTTCCATATTGGACCCCGGACAGACAACCTATACACCGATTTGCGCGCCCGATCAAGCGGGGCGGAATCGATTCCCATCGCCAACGGCGTCGTCAAAGGCGCGGCGGGCGTGGCGACAGCCGGGTGCGCAACGTCATCAAGGTCAAGGCGGCCCGGAGGAATTGCGCGAGGGTTGAGGTTTTGGCGGCCGTTGCGAGAAGTTCCGAGAGGGTATTGCGGAGTGCGGCGGCGACAACGTGTTCGGAGGGGGCCGGTTTGGGTGCGGTGGCCGAGAGCCGGCGCTGTGCGGTGAACCGGGCTGGATGTGGGCCCCGATCTTTCGGAGCGCGGGCTGGTGGCAGGCATCCGATCTGTGGTGGTTGGGGGTGGAGTGTCCCCAGATTCTTTCACACCAGCAGGCGCGGGCGGGATTGGATCCGGGAGATCGGGGAGATCCTCTTCTGGTTCATCGGGTTCAAGGTAATCGGAGAGATTGAATGGTCCCTGGGTTACTACAACGTACATGTGATTGGATGGAAAGGGGTCGTCCTCGTCGTCCTCGGGGGGATCGGGTTCGGCGGGGGCTAAAGGGGGTTCGCTCCCAGGATTTTGAGGTGCGAGTTCCGCGGGGGTGGGG
>JAUYBU010000547.1 GCA_030693045.1 Bryobacterales bacterium
TCGACGCCGGTTGCCTGCGACAGCCGCCGCATCAGGCGCGCGTCGCGCCCCAGGAAATTCGGCGTGGCTTCCAGCATTCGCACGCAACCGTGCTTGCGGATGGCTTCCAGTTTCGGCCGCGCGACGCGGAACACCTCATCCGCATCGTAGCGTCCCGGTTTGATCTCATCGGCGCCGATGAAGTCCACCAGCACGTGCTCGTGAACCAGGATCGAGCGCCGCGGCGCCGCCAGCGCCGCCGGTACTGTCAGTGCGAACTCGCGCCGCGTCATAAGCCCACCGCCTCGAACACAACCTCTCCGCCGTCGATGCGTGCGAACCAGGTCTCGACGCCGAGCGAGCCGAAGCGCGCGCGAATACCCTCGCGCACTTTCGCCAGGTCGGAAAGCGCCGCACCCTTCCAGTCGCCGCCGTGCTGCCAGAAGCGGGAGTCCTTGTACCACAGGCAGTCGTCGTGGACGATCAGAATCACGCGCCGCGGACGCGTGCGGTCCACCAGGAACTTCAGCCACCGCCAGCCGACCCAGGAGAACTTCGGCAGGTAATCGATCGCGGTGAGAAACTGCACGCCGCCCGGAACGGCGACAAGACCATAAGTGTCCAGCCCCAGGTGCGCGCGCAGGAATTCGTGAAAGTGCTTCTGGAAGCGCGGGTCGCTGCAGTGGATGACCAGCGCGTCGGGCTGCTCGCACGGCGCGAAAGCCGATCGAAATGCGGCGGGCATGGCTCAACCTTCCTTGGCCGCCGCGGCCTTCTTCACCCCCAACTGCTCCAGCACCGTGGGCACATCCAACCCCAGCGCCTCCAACTGCTGAAGCAGGTTGAACACGATCGCCGGGCCGGTCTGCGCCAGGCGCGCCGCGCCGCCCGCGCCGGTTTGCGCGCCGCTGCCCTGGTCGATCACCACCAACTTGTCGATGTTGCCCATGGGCGCGGCCACGGCGCCGAACACGCCGGCGGAGGCCTGAATAATCGCCGGCAGCTTCTCGAGAACGGTCTGCAACCGCGCGGCCTCGTTGAATTGCTTCCACGCTTCGGCCTTGCGCAGGATGGCCGTGGCTTCGGCCGTGCCCTGCGCCTCGATTGCCTTGGCCCGCGCCAGACCGATGGCCTCGATCTTGGCCGCCTCGGCCCGGCCCTCGATTTCCAGCGCGGCGGCGCGCCCGGCGCCCTCCTTGTGCAGACGTTCCTGCTCGGCCTCGGCCAGGGCGATCAGCGCGGAGCGTTTGCCTTCGGCTTCCAGGATCGCGGCCGACCTGGAGGCCTCGGCGCGCACCACGACCGCCTGCCGTTCGGCGTCGGCGGGCTTAATCACCGTCGCTTCGAGTTCCTTCTGCCGGCGCATGACCTCCTGTTCCTGCACCGAGATCATCTCCTGCGTGCGCGTGCGCTCGACCTTCACCTCTTCGGCCACCACCGCCTGCCGCGCCTGGGCCTGCGCCAGCGGGCCGGCCTGCGCCGCGCGCGCCTTCTGGGTCTCGATCTCGGCCTGATACTGCGCCTGGCGGATCTGGAAATCGCGCTGCGCTTGGGAGATGTTGGCCTCGGCGTCCAGCTTCGCCCGCTCGCCTTCCTGCAATGCCTGCGACGATCTGATCTTGGCGTCGCGCGTCGCGTCGGCCTCGCCGATGGTGGCGTCGCGCTTCACTTCGGCCGTGCGGCGCTTGCCCAGCGCGTTGAGGTATTCCTCTTCGTCGCTCACTTCCTGAATCGTGAGCACGTCCACCCCGAGGCCCATCTTCTCGAGGTCCGCCGCGGCTTCGCTGGTCAGCTTCTGGGCGAAACTCTGCCGGTCGCTGTTGACCTCTTCCACCGTCAGCGTGCCCAGAATCGAGCGAAGGTGTCCTTCCAGAGTCTGAAACACCACCCCGTTGATCTGCTGCGGCGACATGCCCAGAAAACGCTCCGCGGCGGCGTGCAGCGAGGTTTCATCGCTGCGGATCTTGACGTTGGCCACCGCCTTGACCGACACCGGCACGCCCTTCAACGTGTAAGCCCGCGTAATTTGCAGCGGGATGGTCATGAGGTTGAGCGAGAGGTAGTCGACCTTTTCGAGCAACGGGATGCGCAACGCCGCGCCGCCGCGCACCATGCGGTAGCCCACCAGGCGGCCGTCGGCCAGCTTGCGCTTGCGCCCGCTCAGCACCGCGACGACGTTGGGGGAAACTTTCAGGTAGTTCCGGCTGAACAGCGCCGCCGCGATGAACAGCGCCA
>JAUYBU010000561.1 GCA_030693045.1 Bryobacterales bacterium
TGAACCCCACCACCGAGTAGTTGAGCCCGGGATTCGACCGCGACTCCCGCAACAGCATCACCCCCGCCGCGCCCGCGCCATAGATCAGGGTCCGCTGCGCCCCGCTGAGATCGGTGTGCGCCGTCGCCTCGGCCACCAGCCGCACCGCCAGCCGGATTCCGGCCGTCGCCCCAAAGCAAAGCAGGAAGTCAAGCAAGTAGAGAGACCGCGGGAAACCGGCAGGGCCGAAGAGGAATATCACCAAACCGCCGGCAGTCGAGCCGATGCAGTTCGCGCTGCCAATCCGAACCAGGTCGGGAGTCGAAACAAACCGCCACCATCCCCGATCCAGATGGTGCAAATGAAACACCACCGACTTGACCACCGCCCACGCCGCCACGCCAAAGAACAGGTGCCGAAGGTGTACCGCCGGGATAATGAACTCGAACCGAAGCAGGAACGCCCCCACCGCCGAGACCACGAAAATAGCCAACTGCGCCGACCGCGAAAGAACCCGCGTCCGGCCCATCAGTTGTCTAAACTTAATGTTCATCCGTGTCCATCCGTGGCCAATGCTATACTTGCAATTGAGCCATGCCTCGCGCACGTCTCTCTTCAAAAGGTCAGATCGCAATCCCCTGCGACATCCGCCGCCAACTAAACCTTCGTCAAGGAACCGAATTCTCCATCACCGTCCGGAACGATGACCTCATCCTCACCAGGCTCCTCCCCGTCGATTGGCGCCGCTGGGAAGGCGCATTTCGCGGCACGGAACTTCTTGCCGCCCGCGCTGAAGAGCGCCGCGCCGAACTCGACCGCGACGCTCGGAGAAAGCTCCCTTGACCTACGTCCTCGACTCCTGGGCGCTCATGGCCTGGCTCAAAGGCGAGACCCCCGCCAGCCACCGCGTCCGCGATCTTCTCGAGGCTGCCGCAGCCGGCCGCGTGCATCTGGTCATGAGCATGATCAACGTGGGCGAGGTCTATTACCTTCTAATCAAAAGCGGCCAAGGCCCTGCCGCCGAGGAGTTTGTCCAGGCTCTCGGCTCCTCAATGCCCATCCAGCCGCTTCTGCCGGATCGCGACTGCATTCTGCAATCCGCCCGGCTCAAGGGGAATTACCCAATCTCTTACGCCGACGCCTTCGCCGCGGCAACCGCCATCCTGCACAACGCGCAATTGGTTACCGGCGACCCTGAATTCCGCTCCGTGCCCGGCCTCAAGCTCGAATGGCTCGGTCCGTAGTCATTCATCCGTGTCCATCCCTGGCCAGGGTCCGTCTCAGCGAATCGGCTGGACCTCGAGCTCCCGGCAAACCTTAAGCGCCAGCCGGTTGTCGATCTCCGAGTGACGGGGGACTGGCGCCTTCGCTCCGGTAGCTGGGTTTCCGTAAATCGAATGCCGGGCGCCTTCCCGCTCCAGTTGACAACCTTGGCGGCGCAGATGGTCGATTAACGCGTAGCGCTTCACGGCCGCCCAGCACCCACCTCCACCGACAGAGGCGTCAACTCGATCAGGTCCGCGTCGGGTGCCGTGGCTTCCGGGTTGGGTCTCGGGAGGGGCTTGCCCTCCTCTAAGAGCATTTGTGCAAGGTCCTCCAATGCGCTCGAGATCATCAGGCGGGCGTCCGCCAAATCGAACCCCTGGCTCACGGCCCCCGGGAAATCCAGGGCCTCGGCAACAACCATCTTCTCCCCGGCCCGCGGAAGGTAGAAAGCTACGTGATAGCGCAGCATACTCTCAGGATAGCGCACGACTAGAGACCTGGGGACACGTTCATCCGTGTCCATCCGTGGCCAGTAGCCACACCTCCGGCCCCATCGGTCACAACAGTTTGGATCACAACAGAACAGGAGGGAATTACGCGCAGCTCAGTTCACGCCGCGTCCCGGACTTCAAAAGGAAGCCACGGATAAACGCCGATAAACATAATGTTCATCCGTGTCCATCCGTGGCCAGTAGTACCCGCTTCAGCAAATGCCCGCTCGGACTGTAGTCCGGCACCATCTCCTTCAACCCCACCACCAGCCGCCCCGCATCCCGCGCCTCGCAAACCTCCCGCAAGTACCCCAGCCAGCTCAGCATGTCCCCTTCCGGCGCCCCGTTCCCCACGAATATCCGGATCTTCTCGTGCGTCGTCGGAGCCGTCTCCTCCAGCAGCGTCGTCACCTCTTCGTACAGCTTCTCCCCCGGCCGCATCCCCGTAAATTCAATCTTGATGTCTTCCTCCGGCCTCAGCCCCGAAAGCAGAATCAGGTTCCTGGCCAGATCCACGATCTTCACCGGCTCGCCCATATCCAATACGCAAATCTGCCCCCCCTCCCCGATCGCCGCCGCCTGCAAAACAAGCTGGCAAGCTTCGGGGATAGTCATAAAAAACCGCCGCATCTCCGCATGCGTCACCGTCACCGGCCCGCCCGCCGCAATCTGCTTCTTGAAAATCGGAATCACACTCCCATTCGACCCCAAAACATTCCCAAACCTAACCGCCACGTACTTCGTGGGGGACAGACCACTCTGTCCTGAAGGGAGCGAAGCGACCGGAGCGGACAGAGCAGTCTGTCCCCGCT
>JAUYBU010000591.1 GCA_030693045.1 Bryobacterales bacterium
CCCCCCGAGGACCCCGAGAAAGACGAAGACCCCGACGACGACGAGGAGTACGACGACGACGAGGACGACCCCTATCCATCCAAACGCATATACCTCGTATTAAGCGGGGGACCAAACAGTAAGTTCACTTACGCTCGACTCGATGATGATGACGACGAAGAAGACGAAAAAGACGAAGAAGAAGAGGATCTCCCCGCCCCCCCCGATCCAGTCCAGCCCGCCCCCCCAACCACCACAAATCGGCTGCCTGCCGCAGACCCACGCCCCGAAATATCGCTGCCCTCAGCCAGCCAGGTTCACCGCACCCAAGCTGCCCCCCGCCGAGCACGTTGCCGCCATCGCACCATCCAATACCCTCCCGGAATCTCTCGCAACTGCCGCCAAAACCGCAATCCTCGTGAAATCCATCCGGGCCGCCTTGACCTGTCCGGAACCGTACCAACAACCCTGACGGCGCCAGCCGCCCGATCTCACATCCCGGTGCTCTCAAGGCGGAAGTGAAGCCGATGAAACTTCTCGCATTGCTCTCCAGCCTTCTGTGCGCCGGGCTTGCCGCGGGCCAGACGTTGAACCGCGAACTGGCCGCCCGCAAGCCCGGCGGCGCCTGGATTGTGCTGGGCCGCGACCTGCTCCCCGAGTTCCGCGTGACCTCCGGCCGGCGCCGCGTCTCCGAACAACAGTTGGCGCCGCTGAGCGTTCCCGGACGCGCCGGCGCCAATCCCGGCCTTCCGCGCAGCCCCGACGAAATCCGCCGCGCCAGCGCCACCTACAACGCCGCGGGCTGCCAGGTGAAGTCCGACGGCGCGCGAATGGAGGTCTCCTTCCCCGGCCTGTCGATGGGCATTTTCTCGGGCAAGCTGATGTTCACCGTCTACAAGGGAACCAACCTGCTCCGCCAGGAAGCCATCGCCAAGACCGATGGGCGCGACACCGCGCACCTAATAAAATGCGTCAGCCTGGTATGGTCCATTTATTGCCGACGGATCATCCCCGGCGCCGGGGGAGCGCGTGGCGCGGCTCGGCCCGATGCATATATGCTGAGATCAGCGGAGCCTATTTTGTCTATGTGGAACGAAAGCAACTCTCCTTTGCGCACCAGCCGCCGGCGCTTGATCGGCATGGCGGCGGGCCTCCCCGGCGCGCTGTTAGCACAAAACGCGAGCCGCGACGCCACGCTGCGGAAACTGCTCGAGCCCCCCGCGGGCAAGAGCCAGGTCGTCATCGACACAGATACCTACAACGAGATCGACGACCAGTACGCCGTGGCCTACGGCCTTCTTTCTCCGGACCGTATGGAAGTCGAGGCGCTGTACGCGGCTCCGTACCTGAACGCCCGGTCCACCAGCGCCGGCGACGGCATGCAGAAGAGCTACCAGGAAATCCTCCGCATTCTGAAATTTCTGGGGCGCAAGCATGACGGCTTCGCCTTCCAGGGCTCGGACCGCTTCATGCAAGCCGCGGGTAAGCCCGTCGACAGCCCCGCCGCGCGCGACCTCATCCGGAAAGCGTTACAACCGCGCACGGCCCCGCTCTACGTCCTGACCGTCGGTTGCCCGGTGAACGTCTCCTCGGCCATCCTGTTGGAGCCCAGGATCAAGGAGAAGATCGTGGTCGTGTGGCTCGGCGGCGCCACCCATGAATGGCCGTCAGCCCGCGAGTTTAATCTCCAGCAGGACATCCACGCCTCGCGCGTACTGTTCGATAGCGGCGTGCCGCTGGTGCAGATTCCCACCAAGAACGTCTCCGAACACCTGCGCACCACCCTTCCGGAAATGGAGCGCTGGGCGAAGGGGCGCTCCCGCCTGGGAGACTACCTGTTCGACCAGTTCGTCGAATACTCCAAGGTCCAAACCAAGGGCAAGCCGCCCGCCTATCCCTGGTCGAAAGTGATCTGGGACATCTCGACGGTCGCCTGGATCGTCGAACCCAAGTGGATCCCTTCGGCGTTGGTCCCCAGCCCCGTCTTGACGGACGACTTCCGGTGGAAGCAGGAACCCGGCCGCCACCCGATCCGCGTCGCCACCAACGTCCAGCGCGACCTCGTCTTCAACGATCTGTTCGAGAAGCTGGCGAAAACCGGACCCTGACGCGCCGCGCGCCCACGGCTTCCGCGGGGCAGGGGTATCGGATAGCCAAGGTCCGAATCACCGGCGACATGCGCCCGGCTGCACAGCCCTCGCCGAGGCAGCCACCCAAGAAGCTGGCGCGCACTAAGCGAGGTTGATGTAGAATTGGGACGCTCCGCCGGGCGTTGCCGAACGCGCCGGTACCAATCCCGACCGCCCGCGCAGCCCGGGCGACATCCGCCGCGCCAGCGCCACCTCTAACGCCGCGGGCTGCCAGGATGAGAATGCCGCGGCTCGGCGCCGGCATAACGGAGCAACCGCAGATCATACTTGACAATTGTGTTAAGTAATGCCACACTATATCAACAGTACTGGCCGTGACCAGTGTTTCTCTCCAGGCGACGAGGATCTGGGTGTTGGCTGCTCAGTCCGGGCGGGGCGACCGAGCCGTGAGGCGCCCCGCCTCCGTCAGGTGGAGTATGTCTCCCGGCTTGTCCAGCCGCCATGAAGTGCGTAGTTGACCGTTGTGAAGAGGAGTTGCAACTGATGCAGGGCCGCCGCGCCGTGAGGCGCCCTGCCGCCCAGCCAAGGACCTATGACGCTTATGCGGTCGCTGCTGGACGATGTAGACATCTTGCGGAGCGTGTTTGACAGCCTCGCGGTGGGGGTCGTGGTTTGCGACCATCGCGGCCAGCTTCTGTGCTTCAACCCCGAGGCTCGGCGAATCCTGGGCGTCGAACTCAAGGAAGTCGGCCCTCCCGACTGGACGCCGGTTTACGGCTGCTTTCTCCCCGACATGCTCACACCCTACCCGCCCGAGCAATTGCCGCTGGCGCGGTGTCTGGGGGGTGAGGAGGTCCTTCACGAGCTGGTGTTCATACGGAACGCGGGGCAACCCGCCGGGGTGTGGATCAGCGTCAGCGCCAGGCCGTTCCGAGACAAGACCGGCGCGATTCTCGGAGGTGTGGGAGTCTTTCGCGACATCACCGCGGCTCAAAACCTGCTTCGGACCAACGGCGCCGGCAGGTTCACCGCGCGTTCGGCCGAACAGCCGCCCACGGCGCTGGAATGCAGCGCTTTTCTGGATCAATTGGACGGACTGCGGGGGCATTTCACGCGCCTCTCGATGGCCGTGGAACAGACCGCCGACAGCGTCCTGATCACCGATCGCCGGGGAGTGATCGAGTACGTGAACCCGGCTTTCGAGGAGACCACCGGGTACACCGCCGGGGAAGTTCTGGGCCGCAAACCGAGCATGCTCAAGTCCGGGATGCACGACCAACGGTTCTACCAGGATCTTTGGACGCAACTTCTGGCCGGCAAGCCGTTCCGGGGGACCATCGTCAACCGGAAGAAGGCCGGAGAACTCTACTGGGCCGAGCAGACCATTACCCCGATAAAGGAACCCGGCGGGCGGGTCACTCACTTCGTCTCGCTCCTGAAGGATGTGACCGAATTGCGGAAACAGCAGGAGCAGGAGTTCCATCTCCGCTTCGCGCGCGCCGTGCAGCAGCGTTTCTACAACACCACCGCCGCCGTGGACGGGTTCGACATTGCCGGCGCGGCGTTCCCGGCCGCATCCACCGGGGGCGACTACATCGATTTCATTCCGCAACCGAATGGGTGTCTTTGCATTGCCATCGGCGACGTGAGCGGTCACGGTTTCGGCGCCGCCCTGGTGATGGCCGAAACCCGCGCCTATCTGCGCGCCTACGCGAGCATGGATTCGGATGCCGGCGTGCTCCTGGGCCACGTCAACCGCGCGCTTTCGGCCGACCTGGACGGCGGCAAGTACGTCACGCTCCTGCTGGTGCGCCTGGACCCGCGGAAGCGTTCGCTTCAATACGCCGGCGCGGGCCACATCCCGGGCTACCTGCTAGGTGCATCGGGCGAGGTGCGCCACTTGGTCGAGAGTGCCGGCTCGCCGTTGGGTCTATTCCCCGACCAGCAGTACTGCTCCGGTCCGGAGGTCCCGGTCGAGGATGGCGAGACCCTGATCCTGCTGACCGATGGGATCACCGAGACACGCAGCGTCTCCGGGCACGAGTTTGGCGCCGCCCGCGTCCTGGAGTACTTGAAATGCCATCCGCGGACCGGCGCGAGTGAACTCATCCAAAGCATTCACCGGACCGCGCGAGCCTTTGCCGGCGGTCAGGACCAAGCCGACGACGCTTCTTTGATCGTCGCCCGAGTTGGCCCGAAGGCCGCGGCGACCGCTCCCTGACGGTCGCGGCTCGGTTACGGGCGCCGTTACCGAGCCGCGACGGGGTGCCCTCTGGGCCGGGGAGCGGTCATGTCGAACTGGGGGCCCTAAGCGCCGCACCGGGTCCATGCGGGAAGATGGAAACTGTGGAACCTCTCTACGTGCGCGTTCACCAGCGCGACAACGTCGCCATCGTCGCAAACCCCGAAGGGCTTCCCGCGGGGACGTCGTTTCCGTGCGGACTTGAGCTGACCGAGGCCGTCCCGCAAGCGCACAAGCTGGCGCTGTGCGACCTGGCCCCGGGCGCGGCCATTGTCCGCTACGGCGAGGTTATTGGACACGCTCAAGGCTCCATCGCCCGGGGCTCGTGGGTGCGGGAAGAGATGGTGTCGCTGCCACCCGCTCCCGCGCTCGACCAACTGCCGCTGGCGACCTCCGTCCCGGCGCCTCTCCCGCCCCTGGAAGGGTACACGTTCGAGGGCTTTGGCAACCCCGACGGCACCGTCGGGACCAGGAACCTCCTGGGCATCGCGACCACCGTGCAGTGCGTCGCGCCGACGGTGGAGCATGCCGTCCGGCGCATCCAGGCGGAGATCCTGCCGCACTACCCGGGCGTGGACGGCGTGGTGGCGATCACTCACACCTACGGGTGCGGAGTGGCCATCGACGCGCCCGGCGCCGCGATTCCCATCCGCACCTTGCGCAACATCGGCCTGCATCCGAACCTGGGCGGCGAGCCGCTGGTGGTCAGTCTGGGATGCGAGAAACTCCAGCCTTCACGAATGCTCGAAGGTCGCGCCGACGTCGTTCGCTTGCAGGATGAAGAGCACCGGGGCTTCGCGGAAATGGTGGCCGCCATCATGCGCGCGGCGGAAAAGCGCCTGGCCGGGTTGAGCCAACGCCGCCGCCGGACCTTCCCGGCTTCCGAACTGGTGGTCGGACTGCAGTGCGGCGGCAGCGACGCATTTTCGGGAGTGACGGCGAACCCGGCCGTGGGCTATGCCGCCGACCTGCTGGTGCGCGCCGGCGCCACCGTGATGTTCTCGGAAGTGACCGAGGTGCGCGACGCCGTACACCTGCTCACGCCCCGGGCCGTCAACCTGGACGTGGCCCGCGCGCTGGTGCGCGAGATGGCCTGGTATGACGACTACCTGGGCCGAGGCTCGGCCGACCGCAGCGCCAACACCACGCCCGGCAACAAGCGAGGCGGGCTGGCGAACATCGTCGAGAAGGCGCTCGGCTCGGTGGCCAAGGCCGGGACCACCGCGCTGATGGCGGTGACCGCTCCGGGGGAGCGCGTGCGCGCCAAGGGCCTGGTCTTCGCCGCCACGCCGGCCGGCGATTTCGTCTGCGGCACCCTTCAACTGGCCGCCGGGATGAACCTGCACGTCTTCACCACCGGCGAAGGCACGCCCTATGGACTGGCGATGGTTCCGGTCGTCAAGGTGTCATCGCGCACCGCGCTGGCCGAGCGCTGGCCGGACCTGATCGACGTCGATGCGGGCCGCATCGCCACCGGTGCGGCCTCCATCGAAGAGGTGGGCTGCGAGATCTTCCGCCTGCTCCTGGAACTGGCCAGCGGGCGCGGCGAAACCTGGGCCGATCACTGGGGTTTACACAACGCGCTGGCGCTGTTCAACCCTGGTCCGGTGACGTAGCGGCGCTGTCTTGCGCGTACCGGGCGCTCTCGGCCGCCCGCAAATTCGCCAGCATGCGATTGTGCGGCCCGGCCGCGAGCAGCGTCAGCCGCGCCTGGCTGGCCACGATTTTCTGCGTCTCCAGGATCTCGAACAACGCGCCGGCCACCGCGGGCTCCTGCGCGATCTCCTTGAGCGCCTGCCCCAGCGTGTTGGGCCGTATCGCGGACGCCTTGGCGAATTCGATGGACGCCTCGCGCTCGGCCGAACTGGTGATCACGCTGACCTGGTTGGCGCCGGTCTGCTTGATCGCCGAGGTCACCTGCCGCAGGCGGTTGACCACCTTCTCCTCGATCTGCCGGATCATCCCCGCATCGCGCAAATGCACCTTGCGGATGTAGACCGATCCCAACTGATAGCCCCAGGCCTGCGACTTGCCCGACACCTCGGCCCGCACGGTCTGGCTCATGGTGTGGCGGGTTTCGAGCATCTCCGCCAGCGGCATGTTACTCAAGCAGCGCACGGTCGCGTTGCTGACGTTGGCGCGCAGCGAGCCGCGCGGATCGGTGTTCTTGAACAGGTACGCCACCGGATCGCTGACCCACATTTCGTACCAGATCCCGATGCCCATAGGCGCGCCTTCCTCGGAATTGACCGCCTGGCTGCGCAGGTACTCCTGGTCCAGCCGCAGGTCGAGCACGTAGCAATTGCCGAGCAGGTTGATGATGAACGCCGCCGGTCCAAGAGTGAACGGCAGGATGTGCAGGCCGGGCTCGTCCAACACCCCCGCCACTTTGCCGAACAGCACGTAGACCCGGCAGGTGCTCTCTTTGACGATGGCGTACAGGCCGAACAGGCGGGCGAAGGCCAGCGCCACCGGCACGGCAATGAACAGCCCCAGGAATGTGACTACTACCGCGACAAACATTTCGACGGTCATCGCTGCGCCTCCAGGTAGACATCCGCGGCCTTCTCGTACAGCTTCAGCCGCACATTTCTGAGGTAGGCCTCCATCACGCCGGGCCCGGCGTGCTGCAATTGGCTGAGTTCGGCCGCCAGCAGCTTGATGGGTTCCACTTCGGCCTGCGCCTTCAGGGTCTCGATCTCGACCGCGCGCCGCGACTGGACGATCTTTTGATCCGCCGTGGCCTGCGCCAAACTGATGTCGCTGGACACCTGGTTGTGGGCCGTGTTGATCGCCGCCAGCGCCGATTCCACTTCCGGAGGCGGGTCGATGCCGGTGATCAGCGAGGCGTCCAGCACCACGCCGTAGCGCGCCGGCGCCGACTTACATTCGACGTCCATGTACTCGTTCACGTCGCGCAGGTTCTTGCGCAGATCGTTTATCGAGATTCCGGTCATCTCGCTGCCCGGCATGCCTCCCGCCGCCGCCGGGGCCGGCTTGGCCTCGAAGTTGGCGATGCGCTGCCGCAGCACCGAGACGAAATACGCCATCACGTGGACGAACGGCGCCTTGATGCCGAACAGAAACGCGTACAGATTGCTCTCGCTCACGCGGTAGCGGATCTGCCCGGTCAGCCCGGTGTTGAGCTGGTCTTTGGTGACCGCCTCCAGCCGGGTTCCCCCTTCGTTGGCCGAGCGGTCCTCCAGGTCCAGCGCCATGTTCAGCGTGGTGGTGGCGATGGAGACCTTGTGGATCTTCTCCCACGGCATTTTCAGGTAGGGTCCGCCCGGCGGGATGACGCGCACTTGCGGATAAGCGTAACGCGACCGCTCTTCTTCGCGCAGGTGTTCGGTGATGGGATCGTCGAGCGTGGTCTTGGCGCCCGAAACCCGCTCCGCGCGCCCAAACCTGGTCTTTACCGCCCGTTCGTTCTGGTCCACGGTGTAGATCCCGCCCAGGATCACGCGCACCAGAAAATAGAGTAGTGAGCCAATCAGAAATCCGATCAATACGTCCATAGTTTCCTCCATGCACAGCCTGTGGTTCCGCTCCTTGCCCAGAGGGCACCCAGTCGTGGCTCGGAAACGATTCCGAGCCGCGCGCGTCAGCAAGCGGAAAAACCGGCTTCCTAAAAGCGGAACTTCAGGCCGATCTCGATTACGCGCATGGGATCGGTGTTGGTGACGTCCACGTGGCCGACGCCTGTCCGGTATGCGTTGTACACCGTTCTGGGGTCGGTGCTGCTGGTGCGCTGAGCGTTCAACTCGGGCGTGTTGAAGACCGAGACTCCGTCGGCCAGAGTCCGCCCCTTGGCCTTGTACTGCACGCTGGAGTAAAGGACCGGCCGGCGCACCTGGTTGAATGCGTTGAATGCGCTGACGCGCAGTTCGAACGCCTTTCCCTCGGTCAGCCGGATCACCTTGGTCAGGGTCAGGTCGTTTGAAAACGCCCCGCGTCCGCTCAGGTAGTTGCGCGGCCCCCTTCCATCCCCTTGCGGGTAAACCGATGGCAGGGTGAACTTGGCCGGATCGAACTGGTGGGCCAGGTCACGATTGGCGGGCGCATTCGGATCGCCCGCGGGCAGCAGCCGCGGGCCCAGATCGTCAGTGCCCAGAAAGATCCGGCTGAGGCTGATGTTGGTGTTTGTGTTGGCCTGCTGGATGCTGAAGCCCGGGCTGTAGTCCTGGCCGGTGAAGAACGACATCATGTGCGCGATGCGCCAGTCGTTCAGCAGCCGCCGGCTGGCCGCGTTGTCCCAGCCGATCTTCGAGGCGAACTTGGGGAACTCGTAGGTATAGTTGAGCGCCAGGACGTGGCGGCGGTCCTGGTTCTGCTTGTTGCCGGTGTAGTCCTTCCAGTTGAACGAGTACAACCCGGTGTTTTCCTGCTGGCTCAGGAACCGGCTCCAGGTGTATGCCACCGACAGCGTCAGCCCGGCGCCGAAGCGCTTGTTCAGCGTGAGCTGCATCGAGTCGTAGCGGTTGTTGCCGACATTGGGTTGGAAGTTGATGGTTCCGTGGCCCCGGTAGGGTCGCATGAGGATCTGGTCCATGGCATTGCTTCCGGGAAGCGCCGGACCCGGGTTGGACGCGGTAATCGGCCCCGCGAAGTTGTAGCCAACGCTGCGGGGATCCACGAACTCCGCCTTGAAGGCGGTCCCGAAAGGAACCGCGTTCAGCTCGAAGGAGACCGGCTGATGCCGCTGGCGGTTGCCGATGTAGCCCAGATCGACGACCAGCTTGCCCGGCAACTCGCGCTGCACGGTCAGGCTGAAATCGTAAACCGTGGGCATCTTCTGGGGAGTCTCGTCTCGCGCTCCCCAGTTCTTCGCGTCCAGCCGCTGTACCGTCGAGCTCTGGTTCAGTGTGTCCAGGCTGGTCTGCACCATGTTGACCGACTTGGACAGGGTGTTCCGGAATTGGTTGACGGTTTGGCTCAGTTGCAGGAAGTTGTAAGTCCAGCCGAGCCCGCCGCGGATCACGGTCTTCTGGCTGCTGAGCGGAGACCACGCGAATCCGGCTCGCGGGGCAATCAGCAGGAACCGCGGGCTGCGGAGCGCGGCCTTCCCCAGCTCGCCTTGCCCCAAGGGAAAGACGCCGTTCATGGGGTCGCCCGATCCCGGCACGATGGTATAGCGAAGGTTGTTGGCCAGGAAGGCGGGCATCGGGCTGCCAGGGTTTGCCGGGTCGATGACCTGGTTTGGATTGCGAGGATCGGGAACGTAAAAGCGGGGCGCCTTGGCGGCGTCCCACTTACTCGGCAGAAACGCGGCGTCCAGCGTCGACGACGGGTTCTTCTCGAACTCCGCCGGCAGGTGGTAGAAGCGCATGCCGTAGTCCAGCGTCAGGCTGCG
>JAUYBU010000085.1 GCA_030693045.1 Bryobacterales bacterium
GGTTACCGACGGCTACGACACCGCGCAGTGGCCGGTGTTCTTCGACATTGAACGGGAAATGCTCCGCAAGACCGTCTTCTTCCCGGTCCTGGGCAACCATGAGCGCAACAACGCCCGGTTCCACGAATTCTTCGACGTGAAGACGCCCTACTACTCGTTCAACTGGGGATCGGCGCACTTCGCTCTGCTGGACAGCGATCTTATCAACTACTCGGATTCGGCCATGGCGCGCGAGCGGTTTTGGGACGAACAGACCCGCTGGCTGGACGAAGATCTGCGGACCAGTCAGAAGGCCGATTTCCGCTTCGTGGTCATGCACCACCCGCCTTTCACGGTCAATCTAAAGAATGCCGGGCACGTGAGCAAGGAAGCGCTGGCGCTGGTGCCGATGCTGGAAAAGCACAAGGTGACGGCGGTGCTGGCGGGCCACGATCACAACTATCAGCGCCACGTGAAGAACGGGATCCAATACATCGTCACGGGTGGCGGCGGCGCGCCGCTGGCCCCGGCCGATCCGGCGCTTCCCGGCGACATCACCAAGAAGGTCGTGAGCGTCGAGCACTACGTGACCATCAAGGTGGAAGGCAATCGCGCGCACATGGAAGTCATCGCGCTGGACGGCAGCGTAATCGAGACAGTCGAACTCCCCACGGTCAACTGACTCAGTACTCGAACTGGATCATGAACTGGATCTGGCGCGCGTTCAAGGTCTCGATCGGCTCGCGGTAAGAGGTTAGCCGGACGCCTCGCGCCGCGTAGTAGGGACTTACTCGCAGGGCGTTGGAGTGGTTCAGCAGGTTGAAGCACTCGAGGCCGGTTTGCAGCCAGGCGCGGCCTTCCTTCACCAGAATCGTCTTCATCACCCGGACGTCGAGCGAGACGGTGGGCGGCGAATCGAACGGGTTGCGCGACATCCCCGCCGGGCGCGCCGATACGGGCCAGGCGCCGGTGCGGTAGATGTCGCTGGTTTCAAGCGCGTTCAGGGGGCGGCCGCTTCCGGCGGTAAACTGCGGGGCCATGGTGATGCCGGCCCAGGGCTTGGGACCCCGATCGGTCAGATCGAACAGGGCGCTGGCCGCCAGACGCTGCGACTGGTGCTGGCGCGAGCGTGCCCAATCCAGGCGCAGGTTCGAGGGGTCCATCGGGTGCTCGTCGAAATCCGAGGCGTCGTCGTGCGTGCGGCCGGCCGAGTAAGCGACTAAGTAAGTCAGGTTTTTGCGCAAGCGGCGATGCAGGGATATCGTGCCGCCGAGATAGCGCGAGCTGGCGGTCTGTTCGAGTAAGTATTGCGGCGGCAGAGTCAGCGCGGCGTTACGGATGCGGGAGAGGTGGAAACCGGCGACGCTGCTGAATTCGGCGGTGATGGTGGTGTCGCGGTCCAGCGCGCGCTCGAAGCCGGCCGAGAGCTTGCGGCTGTATGTGGCCGGGAAATCGGCGCTGGCGTGGTAAGTCGAGCGGGCGGCGCTCGTGGCGTCACCGGCAAGATAGGTCTCCCAGCCGGCGCGTCCGTCCTTCTGGATGGCGTCGTTGAGAAACGCCAGCGCGTAGCGGTCGAAGAACAGCCCGAAGCCGGCGCGGAAGACCCAGGGGGCGTCGTGCGCCGGCCGCCAGGCGAGGCCCAGGCGCGGGGCGAGGTTGCGGCTGGCGGCCGGAATGCCCGAGGGCATCCACTGCCGGTCGTAGCGCAGGCCGGCCTCGACGGTCAGCCCCGGCGCGGCCTGCCAGCGGTCCTGGATCCAGAAGCCCAGCGGCAGCGTGGTCTGGCGGGTGCGGGGCTCGCCATAGGCGCGGATGAACAGGTCGGGCCGGCCGGACACCAGGTCCTCGAGCGTTGGAAACACCCAGACGCCGGCGAACTTGTTGGCCAGGCGCGCGTCCAGGCGGACGGAATGCAGGCTCGCGCCGGCGTTCAACTGGTGCCGTCCGGCGATGACAGTGAGGCTGTCGACGAACTCGGTGTGGTCCTCGGTTCGCGATGCGTCCAGCCGGTATGCCTGTCCGAAGGTCAAAACGCCGGGGACCTCATACATCGGCCCGCGCCAGTTGGGCGTCAGGTCGATCGAGCGGCGCGACAGTTGGCCGCGGACGTCGTGCACCAGGCGCGGCCCCACGACAAAGGTCCACCCGGCGACCAGCGAATGGTCGCGCGTGAGGCTGGTCCCGCGCGCCGAGCGGTCGGCGAAGTTGTCCAGGTCCTGGACCTCGTTCGAGATCCGCCCGCGGGAAAAGGCGTAGCGCGCCACCAGGCTATGCTTCGAGCCCACCTGGTGGTTCAGTTTGAAGGAGAACTCAGTCTCGCCGGAGCCCGACGGGAACAGGCCGTGCGTCAGCTCGGGCGCCGGACGCCCGGCCAGGGCGCGCGCCACGGCGGCGTAAGCCTCCGGCGGCACGTCCGACCATTCCTCGCCGGATTCCGATTCCTGCTCGACGGCGGTGGCGAAGAAAGTCCGGTCGCGCCGCGCGGGTCCCATGAGGGACGCGCCGGGCTGATAGCGGCGGAAAAGCGGCCGCCGATCGATCAGCGCCTCGGGATTCCGGGCGTTCAGTTTCTCGTTTTGGGTGAAGAAGGTGGCGTCGCCGTGCCAGACATTAGCGCCGGAGCGCGTGACGACGTTGACCGCGCCGCCGGCCGCCCCGCCGAACTCGGCGCCCACCGACACTCCCGAGATGCGGAACTCCTGGATCATCTCGAGGCCGATAGCCACGCGGTTGCCGCCGGTGGTCTCGTCGCGGTTGTCGACCCCGTCGATAGACAGGCTGTTGTTGCGGCCGCGCATGCCGGCGAAGCTGAAGCCCGAATCGGCCGTGGCATTGCGCTGGCCGGCAGCCGAACGCTGCGTGTTCGAGCCCGCCGAGACCGTCACGCCGGGGGCCAGCAGGACGAAGGTCAGGTAGTTGCGGTTCTGCGCCGGAGCCTCCTCGATGCGTTCGCTGCCCAGAGCCACGCTGGAGGTGGTGGCGGCGGCCTCGAGCGCCTCCACCTGTTCCCGCACCTCGAGCCTTTCCACCACCTGCGCCGGCCGCAACTCGAACCGCAGCGCCAGCACCTGTCCCACCGAGATCGCGACCGATCCGACGACCAGGGTGTCGAAGCCCGGTTTCTCGAGCCGAAGCTTGTACTCGCCGACCCCCAGGGCGGGGAAGCGGAACGTGCCGGTGTCGTCGCTGGCGACGCTGCGTTCGCCGGCGCCGGAGACGGACGTCAGCCGGACGCGGACCTCGGGCAAGACGCCGCCCGTCGAATCGACCACGGTTCCCTGAATTGCGCCGGCCGAGGTCAGCGACTGCGGCCAGGCGGCGGTGGAGAGGATGGCTAGAAGCAGAGTGAGTCGGAGGATCATGCGGTAACCGGACCTTGCCCTTGCCCGAGCGCGGCAAGAATGCGTTCTTTTCGTTGCTCGGCCGCGCTCACGGCCGAGTCCATCGCTATCCAGTAGACGACGCCGGCGGCGACGCCGGCGACTCCCAGCACGGCGTAGAAAGCCAGGGCGCTGCCGAAAGCGTAACGTGCCAGGTAGGCCAGCAGAATCGGGATCCCCAGCACCGGGTAGAGCAGCAGAAGCATGGCTTGGAATCGCCCCACGCCGCCCGAGCGCCAGGATTGCGCCGGATCGACGGCGCGCGGGAAGTGGGTCGAACTCAGGTTTCCGACCGCGAGCATGTAGACGCAGAGAACCGCGGTCACGGAATAGGCCTCGCTCAGCCTGGAAACGGACACCGGCATCCTTAATAGGGCGCACACGGCGCCGATCGCGGTCACCTCGGCGAGCACAAAGAACGCAGCGGCCAGATTCTTTGCCGCCAGCACCGTGCGGAAGGGCGTCGGAAGGACGTAATAGGCCTGCGTCGCGGCGCGGTCGAATCCGAACATGTTGTAGCAGGACACCTCGCCCAGCAACAACAAAGCGTAGACGCTGACGAAAGTGAGATAGTTCCCGGCCAGCGCGGAACCGGGGCCGAAAGTGCGCCCGAAGGCGAGCGGCAGCCAGATCAGCAGTCCGAACGAGAAGCCCATCAGAAAGACCAGGCGGAAGCGGGGCGCGCGCACCAGGGAGCGGATTTCCTTTTCGACCAGCGCGCCCAAGGGATCGGAAAACAGGGCCGAGGGCCAGCCCAGCAGCCGTTCGAGCGGCCAACGGGACCGCGCGGGCGCGGCCGGCGCGGCGCCGGCTTCCCGCTCGTCGAATCCGAGTGAGCGGGCGAACTGCCAGCGGCCGAAACGCCAGGCCGCCGCCGTCCAGAGGATCAGCACGACCCAGGCGGCGATTCCGCCCCGGCCCAGCGCCACCTCCGCCGTCGCCGCCCAGGGCGTGACGGGGAGCCAGGCCGAGTTCGCCAGACGGCTGAGCGGCTCGGGGATTCCCTTTAGAAACAACAACTGGGGAAGCGCCGCCCCGAGCACCAGCAGGAAAATCATCAGCTCGCGCACGCGCCGCCGGGCCAGCAACCGTCTGAGCAGATCCCGCAGCCCCGCCGAAAGAAACAGGTTGAAGGCGGCGAACAGCCCCAGCCCCCCCAGGGCGCCAAAAGGAACCATCGGATTCAGGGCCAGCCCCAGGGCCGCGCCGGCAACCATCAGGACGACCTCGAGGGCCACCGAGGCGCGAAGCACGACCTCCAGAGCGAACAACTGGTGGCGCGGAATCGGATAGGTCAGAAGTTTCTTGAGGTCCAGGGAAACGCCGGAACTGACCAGCAGCGTCGGAACCACCTGCCAGTACAGAAATGCCAGCAACAGGCCTCCGTGCAGGAGCCGGGGAAACATGCCGCGGTTTGCCGGGCTGGCGAACAGGGCCGCCGCTCCCGCCGCGCCGGCGGCCCAGGAACCGTACCAGAGCAAGGCGCCGGCGAGGGTGAACAGCAAGCCGCCGCGGCTGGCTCGCGGATAGTGGTTCCAGGTCGAGCGCCACTGGGCCCACAGGACGGCGCGGGCCTGGGCGAAGCCGGTCATAGCCAGTCCAGCGTCTCGACGGCGCGCTCGGCGCCCACGGCGCGCACGAAGATCTCTTCCAGCGTCTGGTCGCCGGCGCGCAGGTCGGCCATGGCGGCGTCCATTACCAGCCTGCCCCGGTGGATGATGGCGACGCGGTCGCAGAGGCGCTCGACCACCTCGAGCACGTGGGAGGTGAGGAAGACGGTCGCGCCGCGGCGGACCTGGTCGAGCAGGATGTCTTTCATCAGCCGCGCGCCGACCGCGTCGACGCCTTCAAACGGCTCGTCCATCAGGAACAGGTCGGGGCGGTGAATCAGCGAGGCGGCCATGGCGAGGCGCTTGCGCATGCCCTTGGAGTAGTCGGCGATCAGCTTTCCGGGCTCGCCGTCGAGCTGGAACAGGGCCAGCAGCTCACGCGTGCGCTCGCGGGCCAGGCGGCGCTCCAGACGGTACATGCGGCCGACGAATTCCAGATACTCGGCGCCGGTGAGAAGGTCGAACAGCAGGGTCTCGTCGGGCACCAGGCCGATGCGCTGCTTGATTTCGAGGCCGCCCTCGGGCATGGGCAGGCCGAGGATCTCGATTTCGCCGGAGGTGGGCGGGGCCAGTCCCATCAGCATGCGGATGGTGGTGGTTTTGCCGGCCCCGTTGGGCCCCAGAAAGCCGTAGAAACAGCCGCGCGGCACGCGCAGGGTGAGGCCGTCGACGGCGGCCTGGGAGCCGTAGATCTTGCGGAGTTCGCGAACTTCGATGGCCGCGGAGTGGTCGTTCATCGGCGCACCTCTTAATCCTACATGGAAATTTCGGGGAACCGGCCGATAAGGACAGCGTGAGTTGTGTAGCCATAGACCAAGCCGCCTGCTGGCCGCGGGTGATGATGAGCCTGGGGCGGTTGCCGCCCTTTTCCCCGGTCTTGCACCGGCTGATGGGAGAACTGGCGCTGGATGCGGTTTCTTTCAAGAAGCTCGCCGACCTGATCGAGGGCGACACGGTGCTGGCTTCGAACGTGCTGCGCGTGGTGAATTCGTCGCTGTATGGCATGCGGGCCAAGGTGAATTCGGTTCGCCATGGCGTCTCGATGCTCGGGACTTCCAACCTGCGCAACATCGTGTTGAATCTCTCGGTTTCGCAGTTGTGGAACCGAATCCGTACGCCGCGCGGATGGTCGATGCAGCACTTTAACCAGCACTCGACGGCGGTGGCGATGCTGGCCGATCTGGTGGCCATGGAGACGAACGCCGAATACGCGGAGGGAGCTTTCACCGCCGGATTGCTGCACGACATGGGCAAACTTCTGATCGCCATGGCGCTGCCGGAGGAGTTCGCGGAAATCAGCCGCCTGGCGGAAGCGGACTGGCGCGAAGATGCCGCGCACGAACAGGCGATCCTGGGTCTGAACCACGCGGACCTGTCCGCCGCCGCGCTCACGCACTGGAACCTGCCCGCGCCCATCGTCGAAGCGGTGCGCTGCCATCACGAGGCGCCGGGGGAGGGCCGGCTGGCGCTGTCGTCGGTGCTGTGGGTGGCCAACCGCACGGCCAACCAACTCGGTGTCGGCGGCTCCGCCGCGGTAACGGCCGGCGGCGATCCGGCGGAATTTCTCAACCAGATCGGCCTCGAGGGCAAGGCCGAGGCGTTGCTCGAGGAATTCGTACGGTCCTTCAAGGCATCGCGCAAGCTGTTTTGAGGGAGGCTTTTCGGCGCGCGGAGTGTCCCCGGGGGCTGTCTTCGGTGTCTTCGCGGGGGGGACACGCCTGTGTCCCGGGGCATGCGGGGGGTTGCGTAAGATTAGCCCGGAGTGTCCCCGGGGGCTTCATTTGCGTAAGATTAGCCCGGAGTGTCCCCGGGGGGGGGTGTCTTTATCGCCGGGGGCTTCCGAACGCTACGCGGACCGGGTCTCTGGGCGGTTTTCGGGGCGCGGGCCCGCGCTCGGCGTAGCGCACCTCCTCTAGAAACAGGTCGGAGGCCGGAGCGGCCCATGCGGCCACCGGCCTCCGGCGACCGGAGGTCTTCAGAAGCCGTACATCGCCAGGCTTGGCAGCAGGCAGACTCGGTTCTCCAGATCCTGCGGGTCGCACCCGTCGCAAATCAACAGCAGGTTCTCGATTGCCTTCCCGACGCTCAAACCCTGCGGGATCAGAATTACCCCAGGACTGGTACGCTCCCGGGCAAACTCACGGAGATGGTGGGGCATCGTGCTCGCATCGTGGCTGACCAGCACTCTTTGCTCTTGCGCCGCTACGGCCAGAACCGCCGCGTCGTGCAGACCCTCGAGCGGAACTTCCTCTGCCCGCTTGAAGTCGATCTCGGCATTACGCCGAACCACGCCAGCGACGATGGCCAGGTTCAAATCGGCGTCCGCGAGCAACCGGCGGATCATGCTTGCTCGGCAAACAGGCGCTGCCGCGCTTGCTCGATCTTGGCCTGCAATTCTTCGCTGGGTGGTTGCCCTCTCCGTTCAAGCTCCTCCCACTTTCGCTTCAGTTCCTGAAGATACGCTTCCGATTCCCGCGGGTGGTTCAGATAGAAGGCGATGGCTCCGTACACCTGCGCCAACGAGAGAGAAGGGAAACTCTGCCGGATGGTCTCCGGTGAGGCCCCTTCGCGAAACGCGTAGACGATCGAGGCCAAAGAAACCCGGCTACCGGCGGCGTAGAGGCCGCCCTCACGCACTTCGACGTACTCACTTGACATGGTGTTCGGCCTCATCCCGATTATAACCGGGAACCGAAGTGCAGGCCGCTATCGCCGTCTCGGATTATTCGCCGTGACGCGGGCGGTCTAGCCGGCTTCCCGCGCCGCCCCCGAAGGCCACGCGGACGGGGGCGCGGGGCGTCTTGCGGGGCGCGGGCCCGCGCTCGGGATAGCGCACCTCTTCGAGGAACAGGCCGGAGGCCGGAGCGGTCCATTCGGCCACCGGAAGCGTGAACTTCACGGGTTCGTCGATCAGGCGGGCGAAGTCGGCGATCGGGAGTTCGCCCAGGCCGACCTTGACCAGCGCGCCCACCACGCGGCGCACCATCTTCCAGATGAAATGAGACGCTTCGATGCGGAACCGGATCTCGCCGCCCAGGCACTCGATTTCGGCTTTCTCCACCACCACGATGGTGGATTCGTCGGGCCGCGCGGGGTCCGGGGCGTGGAAGTTGCGGAAGTCGTGCCGGCCGGCGACCAGACGCGCCGCCTGGGCCATGGCGGCCACGTCGAGCGCCGGCTTGATCCACCATACGTGGCGCTTGGCGAAGGCGTTCTTGCGCGTCGAAATACGGTAGAGATAGACGCGCGCCGAGGCGTCGTGACGGGCGTGAAAATCCGGCGCGGCGGGCTCGACGGACAGCACCACGATGTCGGTTGGCAATCGCTCGTTCAACTCGCGCAACAGGGCGCGTTGGTCCACCCGCGGCCGGCCGGGCACGCGCACGTGCGCCACCTGGCGCAACGCATGCACGCCGGCATCGGTGCGCCCGGAGCCCTGCATTTGGACCACAACGCCGAGCAGTAATTGGATGGCCGCGCGCAGCTCACCCTCGACCGTGCGCGCGTTCTTCTGCTCCTGCCAGCCGCTGTAGCGGGAGCCGTCGTACTCGACCGTCATCTTCCAGGTCCTCATCGGCCCTTGAGGTACTTTTGGATATCGGGAAACAGAAACGGCTTGGCTTCCGGCGAGTCCAATTGCTCGCGCAGCACCAGCGCGACGCCGGAATCGACCAGCTCCGGCACGGTCTGGCCGGCCAGCTTCAACCCAATGGCGCGCGTCGATTCATAACCCATGCGGAAAGGGTTTTGAAGCACCAGCGAGTCGATCCAGCCGGCGCGCACATCGGCCACCAATTGATCGGAGGCGTCCATGCCGACCAGTTTCACGTGCCTAGCCCCGCGCGACTTCAGGGCCTGCACGGCGCCGGCGAGGCTGGACTCGTTGTCGGCGTACAAGCCGGCCAGGTCCGGGTGCGCGGTCAGCAGGTTTTCGGTGACGGCCATGGCCTTGGCGCGATCGGCCATGCCGAACTGCACGCCCACCACGTCGATTTTGGGAAACAGCTTGCGCGTCTCGTCGAGAAAACCACCTTCGCGCTCCATGGTCGAGGCGCTGCCGGCCATGAAGCCGATAACGCCCACCTTGCCCTGGCCGCCCAGGATCTGGCCTAGGCGGCGCGCCGCCATGCGGCCGCTCTCCAGGTTGTTGGTGGCGACGTAGGTGATGCGCTTCCGGGTATCGATGCCCGAATCGAAGATCGCCACCGGGACGCCTTCGCGCGCGGCGCGCTCGACCACCCCGACCAGGGCCTTGTGGTCCACCGGCGCCAGCACGATGCCCGCCAGCCGCCGGTTCACCATCGATTCGACGATCTCGATCTGGCGCGACGAGTCGATCTCCAGCGCCGGCGCGTTCCATTCGATTTCGAAGCCGAACTCCTGGGCCGCCTTGATGGCGCCCGCGTGGACCGTCTGCCAGAAAATATGGTTGGCCCCCTTGGGCACCACGCCGACGACGCGGCGCGTTTCCCTCCGGCATCCGGAGACAATCACGGCCAGCAGGATCGCGGTAGCGGCGAGACGACGCATGGTAGTTTATTGTAATATGCCGCCGGAGGTTCGCTGAATGCCCGAGTTGCCGGAGGTCGAAACCGTTGTGCGCACGCTTCGGCCGCGCGTTGTCGGGCGGCGCATCCAGGCCGTGCGCGCGATGTCCCGCTTCGTGGCGCCACAACCGCTGGACGGCGTCGTGGGCCGGACGATTCTGACCGTCGAGCGGGCCGCCAAGCACATCCTGTTGGTTCTCGACGCCGGATTCCTTTGCATCCACCTGGGTATGACGGGAACGCTTCGGGCCGGCGCGGAACCCGGCCCCTACACGCGCGCCGTATTCCAGCTGGACCAGGGCGTGCTGATCTACGACGACCCGCGGCAGTTCGGCCGGATCGAGTACGCGCTCGAGATTCCGCCGCGGGTGCGGCGTTTGGGCCCGGACGCGCACCAGATTCCGTTCGAGGAATTTTGGAAAAAGCTTGCGGCCAGGCGCGGGCGCATCAAGCCGCTGTTATTGGACCAGCGCTTTCTGGGCGGGTTGGGCAACATCTACACCGACGAAGCGCTGTTCCGCGCGCGCATCCACCCGCTGGCCGTCGCGGGCCGTCTCGGCCGGCGGCGCGCCCTGCGCCTGCACACGGCGATCGTCGAGGTTCTGGGCGAAGCGATCGAGCTGGGCGGATCGTCTATCTCCGACTACGTGGACGCCGAGGGCCGGGCGGGCACCTTCCAGATCCGCCACCGCGTGTATGGCAGAACCGGCGAGCCTTGCGTGGTTTGCCGAACGCCGGTGCGGCGCATACTGGTGGCGCAACGCGGCACGCACTACTGCCCGCGCTGCCAGCGCCCATGATTCAACCGGGTCCTTTTCTCCTAACATTGTAGTCGAGTTCCTGCCTGGAATAAAATGGCGGGCACGTTACGAGGGGGTAGTTGATGCTGAAATCTCTCTGGGTTCTCGTCCGAATCGCGATGACCGTCTTGCTCGCCGCCGCCGGATCCGCGCTGCTGGCGCTGCAACTGGAATCCCGTTTCGGAAACACAACCTTTCGCCTGCCCCAGGGCTGGCAGACCGCGGAGCAGAATGGCTCGCTCGCGATCACGCCGGGCAACTTGCCCCGGGGTCAGGAAGCCGCCATCCTGGTAACGCCCGGCCAGCCGCTGGGCGGCGACTTCCGCGCCGTGTTCGACAAATGGGTCCAACTTCTGAGCCCGCGCGAGGCGATGCCCGGATTCGGCGAGATCCGGCAACAGCGCGGCGCCGGCTACGACGTCCTGACGCAAGTGGTGACGTTGGGTTCGGGCGCCAATCGGGGCGTTCGGCTGTTCATGGCGGCCAACCCCGGCGGCCGCTTCGAGATGATAATGGCCATGGCGTCTTCTGAGGGCCTGTTCCGCCGCTACCAAACCGACATCACGAATTTCATGGCCAGCGTGGGCTACGGATCGGCTGTGCCCGCGGC
Organism: Bryobacterales bacterium; assembly: GCA_030693045.1. GTDB lineage: Bacteria > Acidobacteriota > Terriglobia > Bryobacterales > Bryobacteraceae > JACQZT01. The sequence continues at coordinate 10,927 of JAUYBU010000085.1, forward strand.
CCGGGAAGCCGCGCCGGCCAGTTCGCCGAATCCGGGGCCTGCACAGCGCCGCCTGCCCTCGTTGTCGCCCCTGCAGCCCAAACCCGGCTGGGCCATCGGCCGGGCCGTGGACGCCCGCGGTCAGCCGCTGGAGAACTTCGAGGTCACAGTCCGCCGGGGCACCATCCAAACGTTCGGTCTGTATGCATCGGACACCTTTCGCGCCACCAACGGCCGCTACGAGATCGAGCTCCCCAAGGGTATTTTCCAGGTGGTCGGCTACGTGACGGCGCCTTACGAGGGGCAAACCTACCGGATCGATCTGCAGCCGCTGGACGGCCAGGACTGGCGCATATCGAGTCCTTCGGACAAGGGCATTGTGAAGGACTTCGTGCTGCTGGGAAGCGGCCTGCGCGCGGGCCAGCAGCCAAACGAGTGGGGGACGTCGAACATCGGCGGCGCCCCCACCGTTGAAGACGCGAGATTCTCGCTGCCGCCCGGCACGGTCGCCGAAGTCACCTTGACGCCGATGGGGCCCCTGCTGGACGGCAGCCCCGGGCGGGTGGTCACCCGTTCGGGCGCAATTGTCTTCACCATCACCGACGTCCCGCTCGGAAAGTACGCCGTGTCGGTCAGGATCGGCGGCCGGCCGGTCGATTTCGAACTCAGGCATACCTCCGGCCCCATTGTGGGCCGTGGGCCGTTGGTGTTCATTCCCAACGACGCCGGCGTGGAGGGAACCAGGCGGGTTCGCCTGCTGGTGCGGTGATTGCGCCGCCGCGGATGAGTGTACCCTTGAAGGAGGATGCTCACGGACCTGGTGGAAATCCGGCGGCAGGGCGAAAAGAAGCGCGAGGAGAACCTGCGCTTCCGGCGTCATCTGAAAACGCACGGGCTGAACGAGCGCCGCTTCCGGCGCATGGCCGAGGAGATCGAAGAGCAGATCGACTGCACCGTGTGCGCCAACTGCTGCAAAGTGGCTACGGCGCGGCTGGCCAAACGGGACGTCGAGCGCCTGGCGCGCCACCTGCGCGTGAAGCCGGGGGTCTTTCTGCGCGACTACTCGGAGACGAGCCCGGAGGAGGGCCTGATTCTGCGCCGCACCACCGCCGGCTGCGTGTTCCTGGACGGCACGGCCTGCACGGTCTACGATGAACGTCCGGCCAGTTGCCGGGAGTTCCCGCACCTGGTGCGCGGCGCCGGGTCCCTGGTCAGCCGCATGTGGGAAATGCCCGACCGCGCCTGCTACTGCCCCATCGTCTACAACGCGCTGGAAGCGTACAAAGTCGAGGCCGCCTTCCGCTAGACCGGGGACGGAGTACTCATTCCCCGGTTATTTCGCGGCACAGCCTCTAAACTGTGAACTAAATGGGGAATGAGTACTCCCTCTCCGGTCTTCCATGCTAGCATGGATGTGTTGGAGGCTCGGCGCAACGCGCCCGAGGTGCTTCCCGCGTTTTCAGGTCATGTACAACGCCTTCTTCGGTTTCACCGACAACCCTTTCAGCCTGAGCCCGGATCCCGGTTTCCTTTATCGCAGCGTCCAGCACGAAGAGGCGCTGGCGAACCTGATCTACGGCGTCCAGAGCCGCAAGGGGTTCATCGTCCTGACCGGCGAGGTGGGTACCGGCAAAACCACCATGCTCGAGTGCCTGCGCGATTTTCTGGAGACCCAGTTCATCGAGTTCGCCTTCATCTTCAACTCGCGCATCACCCCGGAGCAGTTCTTCGAGATGATCGCCTACGATCTGGATCTTCGCTGCCCCCGCACGTCCAAGACCGAGGTTCTGTTCGCCCTGAATCATCTGCTGATTCAGCAGGCAAATGAAGGCCGGACGACGGTGTTGATCGTGGACGAAGCCCATAATCTGGAGTGGGACGTCCTGGAAGAGATCCGCCTTTTGGGAAACCTGGAGAACCGGCGCGGAAAGCTCCTCCAGATCATCCTGGCCGGTC
>JAUYBU010000117.1 GCA_030693045.1 Bryobacterales bacterium
CGCGGCGATGCGAGCGTTCTAGCGTGTTCAGCGCGCCGACTTCGGCCAGGCGCGTCAGCTCGTCCTTGCGCAACCCGCTTACGCGCCGCGCCAGGTCGTCAATCGAGGTGAACGGCCGCGCGGCGATAATCGCCTCGGCCGCCGTCTGGCGCAGGCCTTTGACGTAGCAGAGACCAAGGCGCACCGCGAGGCTGTGAAAGAATCCTGGAGACACGCCTGTGTGTCTGGATGGGGACAGACTGGTGTGTCCGCAAGGGACACACTGGTCTGTCCCCCCGGACACACAGGCGTGTCTCCAGGATTCTTTCACAGACTCAATCGCGCACTTCCACTCCGACCGCGCGACGTCGGCCGGCAGCACACGCAAGCCGTGCCGCTGCGCGTCCTTGATCACGGTCGAGGAATGATAAAAACCCATGGGCTGGTTGTTCAGCAGCGCGGCGGTGAAAGCGGCCAGGTAATGGCACTTGAGGTACGCGCTGGCGTAGGCGATCAGCGCGAAGCTGGCGGCGTGCGATTCGGGAAAGCCATACAGGGCGAAGGAAGTGATCGACTGCACGATGCGGTCCTGCGTTTCGCCGGTAATGCCGCGCGCCGCCATGCCGCGGCGCAGCTTCACTTCCACGTCGCCCATGCGTGCCTCGGGGCGTTTGAAGCCGAAGGCGCGGCGCAACTCCTCCGCTTCGCCGCCCGTAAATCCCGCCACCATCATGGCCATCTTGAGCAGTTGTTCCTGAAACAGCGGCACGCCCAGCGTGCGCTTGAGCACGGGCTCCAGCAGCGGGTGCAGACAGTCGGGCGGTTCGTGTCCCTGGCGGCGCCGGATGTAGGGCGGAACCATTTTTCCGGCGATCGGCCCGGGGCGAATGATGCCCACCTGCACCACGATGTCGTAAAACTTCTCGGGCCTCACGCGCGGCAGGCAGGCCATCTGGGCGCGGCTTTCGACTTGAAACATGCCCACCGTGTCGGCGGTCTGGAGCGCGCGATAAACCGCCGGATCGCCGGACGGCAACTGCGCCAGGTCGACCTCAACGCCCGAATGCTCGCGGATCAGCGCCAGCGATTCCTCGAGCACCGCCATCATGCCCAGCCCCAACAGGTCGATCTTGACGATGCCCATGTTGGCGCAATCTTCCTTGTCCCACTGCACCACCACGCGGCCGGGCATCGCGGCCGGTTCCAGCGGCACTATCGAATCCAGCGCGCCCTGGCACACCACCATGCCGCCGGAGTGCTGCCCGAGATGGCGCGGCAAATCCTGCGCCGCCAGAAACAGTTCCAGAAATTTGCGGATGCGCGGATGGTTGAGGTCGAAACCGGCTTCGCGGAATTGCCGCTCGACGGTGTCCATCGGGTCCTTGAATTCCCACGCGTGCACCAGCGCCGACAGGCGCGCCGTGGACGGCTCGTCGAAGCCCAGCGCCTTGCCCACCTCGCGCGCCGCCGAGCGGCCGCGATAGGTGATGACGTTGGCCGTCATAGCCGCGCCGTGGCGGCCGTAGCGATCGTAAACGTATTGGATGACGCGCTCGCGGCGCTCGCCGCTGGGCAGATCCAGGTCGATGTCGGGCCACTCGCCGCGCTCCTCGGAAAGGAAGCGCTCGAACAGCAGGTCCATGCCCACCGGGTCCACCGCCGTGATGCCGAGCGAATAGCAGACCGCCGAGTTGGCGGCCGAGCCGCGCCCCTGCGCCAGAATGCCCTGGCGGCGGCAGAACTCGACCAGGTCCCAGACGATGAGGAAGTAGCCGGACAACCCGAGCTTTTCGATCAACGCCAACTCGTGCGCGATCTGCGCGCGCGCCCGCTCGTGATAAGGCCGGTAGCGGCGTCGCGCGCCTTCCTCAACGCGCTGGCTCAGGAACGAAATCATGGTCTCGCCCTCCGGCACGGCGTACTTCGGAAATTCGTAGCCCAACTCATCCAGCGTGAACTCCAGGCGCGAGGAGAGTTCGGCGGTGTTGGCGATCGCTTCGGGCACATCCGCGAACAGGCGCGCCATTTCGGCCGGCGTTTTGACGTGCCGCTCAGCGTTGGCCGCCAGCAGCCGGCCGG
>JAUYBU010000138.1 GCA_030693045.1 Bryobacterales bacterium
TGTCGCGGCAAAGTGATAAGTTCCTATATGGGCAAAGTAGAACGTTCCTCTTGACAGCCGATGGCTGGGGATGGAACGAATCGCGATGAGCCAGGAAGAACGGGATTGGTTGGATTGGTTGAAGCGCGCCAGAGACGGAGATGTGACGCAGAGATTCGCGGCCGGGAAGATGAAGATCACCGACCGCTGGGTGCGGTCGTTGCTGGCGGAAATGAAGGTGAAGGGCGATGCTGTTGTGGTCCACGGTTTACGCGGACGAGCATCGAACCGGCGGATTGGCGAGGAGATTCGAGCGCGAGCGATGGAGATCGTGAAGTCGCCGGACTGGCACGATTTCAAGCCGACCTTCGCGTCGGAGCAATTGGCCAAGCTGCATCAGATCGAGGTCAGCAAGGAGACCGTTCGGCAGTGGATGATCGCCGACGGGATCTGGCAGAGCAAAGGACGGAAGCTGAAGGAGGTCCACCCGTGGCGGCCGCGACGCAGCCATTACGGCGAACTGGTGCAGTGGGACACTTCCGACCACGACTGGCTGGAAGGACGAGGAGAGCCGGCGCACCACCTGGTGCGGATGATCGACGATGCCACCAGCCGGAGCTGGGGACGCTTTGTAGGGAGCGATGGGACGCGCGAGAACATGGGCGTGCTGTGGGAATATGTGGTGCGGTTTGGGCGCGCCGTGGACTACTACACCGACCGCGATTCGATGTTCGCGGTGGCTCCGCGGCCAGGGGAAAGCAAGGAGCAACAGCGCCTGGCGGACCGCCTGACACAGATTGGACGGGCGCTGCGCGAGTTGGGAATCGGCTGGATTGCCGCCTATTCACCGCAAGCCAAAGGGCGGGTGGAGCGGAGTTTTCTCACCGATCAGGACCGGCTGATCAAGGAGCTTCGCTTGGCCAAGGTGAAGACCATGCAAGCGGCCAACGACTTTCTGGAGAAGGAATATTGGCCGGAATGGAACGCGAAGTTCACGCGACCGGCGCGGGGCGAAGAAGACCTGCATCGCCCGCTGGCAGAGGATTTCGAATTGGGGTCCGCGCTCAGCCACGTCGAGCACAGGATCATCACCAACAACTACACCTTTCCCTATTACAGCAAGCACTATCAGATCGCCCGAGGGGACTTGCAAGCGGGAATGAAGCGCCAGAGCTTGCGCGTGGAACTCTGGCTGAATGGCGAACTGAAGGCCCGCTACCAAGGCCGCTACGTGGAAATTCACGAGTGTGGAATCAAACCGTCGCCGGCGCCGAAGCCGTCTGGGCGCAAGGCGGTTCGAAAGGATCACAATGCCGGGGGCAAGAGCCGTTGGATGGATGGTTTCTGGAACCAACCAAGCCCGCCGCTATGGCAGGTGATCGACGCCCAATGAACATGACGCGCACACTCCCGCGAGGCTTGCCGCCAGCACTGCGGCGCATCCGGGTCCGGAGATGGCGGGAAGGCAAAGTTCGCCCTGTACCGGGAAACGCTCCGCACGAACCGGCCGGTAAGCCGGGGGCTTTTTTCACATCGTTGAAGGAGCGTTTGCGACGATCCCTTCCCCACCACTCCGGAACCGCAACTTCAAAGAACACTGAGGCGCCCAGGTTGCGTTTTCTGAGGCATGACGGAATCTATCGGTCCGATGTGGTCCAAGTCAAAACCAAAACAAAAACTAAAACCAAACCCAAACCCTGGGGCGGGACCGTGCCGCCTCCCGCCGGTCGGCCCCGAGCCCAGGTAAAAGAACGCTTCGGGAGGACCACGCTCTTCTCATCGTCCTCGATGAGTTCCGGCCGGCTATTCCTCGATCGGGTTGGTCGCCACCAGAGCCCGTCTCCGCTTCGCCGGCACGCACAGATTACCATGCACTCCTCAAGTGCACACCGAAAACCGGAACGTTCTACTTTGCTCGAAAGCGGAACTTTCTATTTTGCCTTGACAGCTGCTGATCCGGGGGTAGTGCGCTAATTCCGTGTGGCTGGTAGAATAGCCTCGTGAGAATCTTCAGGCACGATTCTGACGGAACGATCACTTTACACAAACTTGGCCTTGATACGCCGGTGATGCGTCGTTTTATGCCAGTTGAGGGTATTAACACTGGGAGAGGTAAGGGGTTCGTGATCAAGGGCGCTGTAACGGAAACATTCTATGCCGCGCGGGAAGGTGCGCTGCTCGCGGACTTGGGTCACGTGGAAAGACGATTCTAGCGGGAGGGCGGGAAAATATGGGACGCGTCACACTCTTCGTCGTGGCATGTACAGTCCTTACGTGGGCTCAGACTTCGTCGTCCCCCAAGGCAAAGCAACCAACGAGAGCAAAGTCTGATGAGTTTCTGGGAGCGAGGATCAAGCTCGCAGAATTGCTTCAGGAAATCTATAGGAAGGAAGGTCGCCCGATTACGGTCAAGGCGATTGGCGATAACCGGCAAACGCTGGATCTATTCTCCGCGCTCATCAGCGACGGCACTAATGCACTTGACGCCGCCAGACGGGAGACCGTCAATTCTGAGTACTCAATGGCGATCATCAGACGATCCAGGTTTAAGCAGATCATCATTCACGGCGAGCGTTATTCCGAATCTTACGTCGTGAAGTAGAGATCCGCATGGGCCAGGTACAAAGATTTAACGCACCACCGATCCGGACCGCTACGCACTCGGCGGCGGTATACTCGTAGGGGTGCCCGGTCTACTTAGGGTCCGTGGGTATCGGTTCTTCTTCTTCAGCATGGAGGAGCGTGAGCCGCCGCATATCCACGTAGCTCACGCCGGGCGCTACGCGAAGTTCTGGCTCGAAACGGTGTCCGTGGCCGACGTGAAGGGGTTTCGCACGCACGAGATGACCGAGATTCGGCGGATCGTGGTGGACAACGCGTGGTTCTTCCTGGAGAAATGGCATGAGTACTTTGGTGGAAAAAGATGAAACGCTCGCGGTCGACGTGTCGTGTTCGAGCGACGCGCTGTCGGTCACGCTGTCCGACGGGCGGGTCGTATCGGCGCCCCTGGTGTGGTTTCCGAGGCTGGCCGGCGCGTCAGCCCGTGAGCGATCCGATTGGGAACTGATCGGCGGCGGCATCGGGATTCATTGGGAGGCAATCGACGAAGACATCTCCGTCGCAGGCCTCCTCCGTCCAGGGAACTTCATGAGGTTGCCTGACGAGGCGCCGCGGCCGGCGAGCCGCGCGCGGCCCATCCGCAAGAAGTCGCGGACACCTGACCCGGCTCGCCGGCCACGAGCCAGCCGGCCAGTTCGATAAGCTCGCGCTCATAGCGATCCGCCCCACTCTCAGAAGCGCTACACTCCGGAAAGATGAAGACCATCATCGAGCCGTTCCGGATCAAGTCCGTCGAACCGCTGCGCAAGACCACGCGCGAGGAGCGCGAGCGGCGGCTGGAAGAGGCGGGTTACAACCTGTTTCTGATCGACGCCGCGGATATCCTGATCGACCTGCTCACCGATTCCGGCACCAGCGCGATGTCGAGCGAGCAGTGGGCGGCGCTGATGCGCGGCGACGAGTCCTATGCCGGCAGCCGGAGCTTCCGCCGCATGGAATCGACGGTGCGCGAGCTGATGGGTTTCCGTCACGTCATTCCCACGCACCAGGGGCGGGCGGCCGAGCGGATACTGTTCACGGTGATGTGCCGGCCCGGCGACGTGGTCCCCAGCAACACGCATTTCGATACCACGCGCGCCAACATCGAGCAGCAGGGCGCGCGCGCCGTCGATCTGCCGGTCGCCGAAGCCGCCGACACGCAATCGAAATTCCCGTTCAAGGGCGACATGGATGTGGAGGCGCTCGAGCGCCTGATCGAAACCGAGGGCCGTCAGCGCATCCCGCTGGTGATGCTGACCGTCACCGACAACTCGGGCGGCGGCCAGCCGGTCTCGATGCGGAACATCGAGGCGGTGAGCGCACTCGCGCTGCGCCATCGGATTCCGTTCTATCTGGACGCCTGCCGGTTTGCGGAAAACGCCTATCTGATCCACATTCGCGAACACGGTTACCGCACCTACTTCACGCCGCGCGAAGTTGCCCAGAAGATGTTCCGGCTGGCCGACGGCTGCACCTTCTCGGCCAAGAAAGACGCCTTCGCCAACATCGGCGGGTTTCTCTGCACCAACGACGACCGCCTGGCCGAGCAGGAAAAGAACCTGCTCATTCTGACCGAGGGCTACCCGACTTACGGCGGTCTGGCCGGGCGCGACCTGGAGGCGATCGCCGTGGGGTTGGAAGAGATTCTGGATCCCGACTATCTGGAATACCGGATCGCCTCGACCGCCTATCTCGGCCGCCATATCGCCGACCACGGCGTCCCGATTGTCGAGCCGCCCGGCGGCCACGCCATTTACATCGACGCCGGGCGCATGCTCGAGCACATTCCCCGTGCGCAGTTTCCCGGGCAGGCGCTGGCGGTCGAGATCTACCGCCACGCCGGCATCCGCTCGGTCGAGATCGGCTCGGTGATGTTCGGCGACAAGGCGCGGCACGAGTTACTGCGGCTGGCCATCCCGCGCCGCGTCTACACCCAGAGCCACATCGATTACGTGGTCGAGGCGATCCTCGAAGTAAACCAGGCCAAAGAGCGGATTCGCGGGCTGGAGATGATCCACGAACCGCGCGTCCTGCGCCATTTCAGCGCGCGTTTCCGGCCCCTATAATTTCGGGGACAGGCTACGAAATCCCGAAATTCGACTCCGTATTTCCGCGGGCGGGCTATTTCGGGATTTCGTAGCCTGTCCCCGAAATAGCCCGCAAGCCGCCGCTCAGAAAGCGAGCTTCATGCCGAACTGCAAAATGCGCGGGTCGAGCGCGGACGTGATCCGGCCGAATTGCGCCGAAGACTGGTTGGTGGTCGGCCCGTTGAAATTCACGTTGTTGAAGATGTTGAACATCT
>JAUYBU010000220.1 GCA_030693045.1 Bryobacterales bacterium
ATGCAGATCACCAGCAAAGGCCAGGTCACCATCCCACAGGAGATTCGTAACCGGCTGGGTCTTCTGCCGTACACCAGCGTCGAGTTCGAGCTGGCCGGAGATCACGCCCACATCCGCAAGGCCAGGAGCCAGCCCGATGCAAGCGTTCGAGGACGGTTGGCCCTCGCGGCCCTTCGCGGCACTGCGGACGCCCGCCTGAGTACGGACCAGATCATGGCCCTGACTCGCGGCGAAATTCGCCGTGCGAAGCGGCGCAAGTGACACCCGCCATACCCGGCCTCGAGGCCCGCCTGAGGGCTTGCCGTGGCGTGCTCGTGGACAGCAACGTCCTGCTTGACGTCGCCACGAACGATCCCCGTTGGGGCGACTGGTCCGCACGTGCGCTCGCCGAGGTGGCCGGCTACACAGCCTTGATCATCAATCCGCTCATCTACGCCGAGGTATCCATCGGCTATACGACGATCGAGGCTTTGGACGCAGCTCTTCCGGCCACTCTGTATCGGCGCGAACCGCTCCCCTGGGAAGCCGGCTTCCTGGCCGGGAAGAGCTTCCTGCAATATCGCCGCCGCGGGGGCTTGCGAACCGCGTCCCTGCCCGATTTCTACATTGGCGCGCATGCTGCCATCGGGCGCCTGGCACTGCTCACTCGCGATGCGGCCCGCTACCGCAGCTATTTCCCGACGGTCGAAATCCTCGCTCCCGCCAAGCCCGCGGTGTGTTAAATTTCTGCTATGAACGCGATGCGGCTGATTTACACTTCGCTGATTGCCGGGGCCGGCGTGCTCTCGCTGGCGGCCCAGCCCCGGACCTTCCCGCTCGATTCCACCGATGGCCTCAAGCTGAACAAGGTGAGCGCGGAAGCGGTTAGCTTCAAGGGGCGCAAGGCGATCCGCGTGACCGAACCGGCCGGCGCGCCCAGCCAGCGGGAAGACAGGCTGGTTATTCTCGCCGGCGCGGAGTTCGAGGACGGCACGATTGAGGTGGACCTGGCCGGCCAGCCGGGCGGCGGAGCGACCGAGGGCGCGCGGGGCTTTGTCGGAGTCGCCTTCCGCGTAGCGCCGGACCTGTCGAAGTACGAGTGCTTCTACCTTCGGCCCACCAACGGCCGCGCCGACGACCAGGTGCGGCGCAACCACTCCGCCCAATACGTCTCGTTCCCCGACTTCCCGTGGCCGAAGTTGCGCAAGGAATTTCCGGAGAAGTACGAATCCTACGTGGACCTGGTTCCCGGCGAGTGGACCAAGGTCAGGATCGAGGTCGGCGGCGTCAAGGCGCGGCTCTACGTCCACGGCAACCAGCAGCCCACGCTGGTGGTGAACGATCTGAAACTGGGCCCGGCCAAGGGCGCCATCGCGCTGTGGATCGGGCCGGGGACCCTGGCGCATTTCTCGAACCTGCGCATCGGGAAGTAGCCGAAGTGAGCTCGCCGGCGGGGCTGATCTTCCACCTCATGCGGTTCTCGCTCCGCGATGGGCCGGGGATTCGCACCACGGTCTTTCTTAAAGGTTGCCCGCTGCGCTGCGCCTGGTGTCACAACCCGGAAGGCCAGAGCTTCGGCCCCAGCCTGATGTTCTCCGAAGAACGCTGCCGCCATTGCGGCGACTGCGCCTTGGTTTGTCCGCACGGGCTGAAGGAGTGTGAAGCCTGCGGACGATGCGCGGAAGCCTGTGTGGCGGAAGCGCGGCAACTGGCCGGCCGCCGGATGAGCGTCGCCGAGGCGCTGGCGGAAATCGGCCGGGACGCGATCTTTTGACCAGTCGGGCGGCGGCGCGACGTTGTCGAGCGGCGAGCCGCTGGCTCAGCCGGAATTCGCCGAGGCCCTGCTGGCGGCCTGCCGCGAGCGCGGCATTCACACGGCGCTGGACACTTGCGGCGCGGCGCCGGCGGATGTGCTGCTGCGCGTGGCCGCTCACGCCGACCTGGTCTTGTTCGACCTGAAGGCGATCGAGAGCGGCTTGCACGCAAAGTACACGGGCGCGCCGAACACCGCGATTCTCGAGAATCTCAGAGCGCTGGCGGCGGCCGGGCGGGACGTGATCGTGCGCTACCCTTTGATCCCGGGCGTCAACGACGACGCCGGCGAACTCGCGGCGATGGCGGAGTTTCTGCGGCCGCTGGGGTTGCGCCGTGTCGACCTGCTGCCCTATCACCGCATGGGAATCGACAAGTACAGGCGGCTCGGCATACCCTGTCCTTTAGAGGTGTTTCCCAGCGCCGATCCGGTGCGGGTCGTCGAAGTCGCGGAAGCGCTCCGGCGTCAGGGGCTGGAAGTCCGCACGGGAGGATGACGGTGACGGAACGTGTGGCCAGGCTGCGCGCGCGGAGTCTCGAAACCAAGCCTTGGCTGTCGATTGAACGAGCGGCGCTGCTGACGCGGTTCTACCGGGAAGCCGAACCGGCCTCGACGCCCGTGTTCCGCGCGCGCGCCTTCCAGTACGTGATGGAACACAAGACCATCCACATCGGGCCGGACGAGTTGATCGTCGGCGAGCGCGGTCCGGCGCCCAAGGGCACGCCCACCTTTCCCGAACTGTGTTGCCACTCGCTTCAGGATTTCGACATTCTCGATTCCCGCGAGAAGATTTCCTACCGCGTGGACCAGGACGCGCGGCGCGTGCAACGCGACGAGATCATCCCGTTCTGGGCCGGCCGCGGCATGCGCGACCTCATTTTCCGCGAGATGGAGCCCGCCTGGAAGGACGCTTACGAGGCGGGCATCTTCACCGAGTTCATGGAACAGCGCGCGCCCGGCCACACCGTGCTGGGCGACGTCATCTACCGCAAGGGCCTGGCCGGATTGAAGGCGGACGTCGCCGCGGCGCTGGCGAATCTCGATTTCTTCAACGACCCCGCCGCATTCGACAAGCAGCAGGAGCTGAAGGCCATGGCCATCGCCGCCGACGCCGTGATTGGCTTCGCCGGCCGGCACGCCGACAAGGCCGAACAGATGGTGGCCGCCGAGCCGGATGCCCGGCGCAAGGCGGAACTCGAGAGAATCGCCGCCGTGTGCCGCCGCGTGCCCGTTCATGCGCCGCGCGATTTCCGGGAGGCGTTGCAGTCCTACTGGTTCGTCCACCTGGGCGTGATCACGGAGTTGAACGGGTGGGACTCCTTCTCGCCGGGCCGGCTGGATCAACACCTGTATCCGTTCTATAAGCAGGGCATCGCGCCGGAGGCGGCCAAGGAACTGCTCGGCTGCTTTTGGGTGAAGTTCAACAACCAGCCCGCGCCGCCCAAAGTGGGCGTCACGGCGGCCGAGAGCGGAACCTACACGGACTTCGCCAACATCAACAGCGGCGGGCTCGCCGCGGATGGATCGTCGGGCGTGAACGACGTCACCTGGCTGGTGCTGGACGTGATCGACGAGATGCGACTGTTGCAGCCGTCGTCGAACCTGCAACTGAGCAAGAAGAACCCGGACCGCTTTCTGAAGCGCGGGCTGGAGATCGTGCGCCAGGGCTGGGGCCAGCCGTCCATCTTCAACGCCGACCTGGTGGTGGAAGAGCTTCTGCGGCAGGGCAAGTCGATCGAGGACGCGCGCGCGGGCGGGACCTCCGGCTGCGTCGAGACCGGCGCGTTCGGCAGGGAGGCGTACATCCTTACCGGGTACTTCAACCTGCCCAAGGTTCTGGAAGTGGCGCTGAACAACGGCGTCGATCCGCGCACGGGGAAGGGAATCGGAGTCGAGACCGGAGATCCGCGCGGCTTCACGTCGTTCGACGAAGTCATGGACGCCTTCCGCCGCCAGCTTCATCATTTCATCGACATCAAGGTGAAGGGCAACCACGTGATTGAGCGGCTGTTCGCGCGCCAGATGCCCGCGCCGTTCCTGTCGCTGCTGATCGACGATTGCATCGCCAGGGGCAGGGACTACCACGACGGCGGGCCGCGCTACAACACCACTTACATCATGGGCGTCGCGCCGGGCACCACCACCGACAGTTTGGCGGCCATCCAATACCTTATCTTCGACCGCCGGACGCTTACGATGGCGGAACTGCTCGACGCGCTCGCCGCGAACTTCGACGGGCATGAGAAGACCCGGCTGCGGTTGTGGAATCGGACGCCGAAATACGGCAACGACGACGACTACGCCGACCGGATTCTGCGCGATGTGTTCAACGCTTTTCACGACGAAGTGAACGGGCGTCCGAACACCAGGGGTGGGACCTATCGCGTCAACTGGCTCTCGACCACCTGCCACGTGTACTTCGGTTCCCTCACCGGCGCCACCCCCGACGGCAGAAGGGCGTGGGCGCCGCACTCGGACGGCATCTCGCCGGTGCAGGGCGCCGACCGGCGCGGGCCCACCGCGGTCATTCAATCGGCCGCCAAAATGGACCAAGCGCGCACCGGCGGGGCGTTGCTGAACCAGAAGTTCACGCCGCAGGTGCTGGAGGGCGAACAGGGGCTGGCCAACCTGGCGCACCTGGTGCGCGCCTACTTCAAGCTGGACGGGCATCACATCCAATTCAACGTGGTCACGGCCCAGACGCTGCGCGCCGCGCAGGCCGATCCCGAGAAATACCGCGATCTCATCGTCCGCGTCGCCGGCTACAGCGACTACTTCCGCGACCTGACCCCGGCGCTGCAAAACGAAATCATCGCCCGCACCGAGCACCCCGCCCTCTGACGCCGAGCGCCCTATTTCGGGGACAGGCTACGAAATCCCGAAACTCGTCCGTGCATCTCCGCCGGCGGGGTATTTCGGGATTTCGTAGCCTGTCCCCGAAATTATTGACCGGGGGCTGGCGGAGTTGTTACTATATCGTTTACTTAGGCCAAAAGGAGCCTTCTTCCGATGAAAGACGATTTGGTTGTGGTCACCGGTGGAGGCGGATTCATCGCCGGCCACATGGTTGCGGACCTGCGCCGTCAGGGATACAAGAGAATTCGCGCCGTCGACATCAAGCCCCTCGAGGACTGGTATCAGCCTTTCGAGGACGTCGAGAACCTGTCACTGGATCTCGACCTTAGGGAGAATTGCGATACCGCCGCCGCGGGCGCGCGCCAGGTCTACAACCTGGCCGCCAACATGGGCGGCATGGGCTTCATCGAGCACAACAAGGCGCTGTGCATGCTGAGCGTGCTCATCAATACGCATATGCTTCAGGCGGCGCGGAAGTTCGGCGTCGAGAGATACTTCTACTCTTCCTCGGCGTGCGTCTACAACGGCGACAAGCAGCGCGACGCCGCCAACCCCGGCCTCAAGGAAGAAGACGCCTATCCCGCGCTGGCCGAGGACGGCTACGGCTGGGAGAAGCTGTTCAGCGAGCGCATGTGCCGGCACTTCCGCGAAGACTACGGGATGTGGACGCGGGTGGCCCGTTTCCACAACGTCTACGGACCCAACGGCACCTGGGACGGCGGCCGCGAGAAGGCGCCGGCGGCCATCTGCCGCAAGATCATTCAGGCCAAGCTGGCGGGCAACCTCGAAATCGTCATCTGGGGCAGCGGCAACCAGACGCGCAGCTTCATGTACATCGACGACTCGGTGAAGGGCATTCAGATGATCATGAATTCCGGCATTCTCGAGCCCCTCAACCTGGGCTCGTCCGAGATGGTGTCGATCAACCAGTTGGTCGACATCGTCGAGGACATCGCCGGAGTGAAGATGAAGCGGATCTACGACCTCGATGCGCCCAAGGGCGTCATGGGCCGCAACAGCGAGAACACGCTCATCCGGAAATACCTCGGCTGGGAGCCGGACACCACGCTGCGCGCGGGTCTGGAGAAGACCTACGCGTGGATTTACGACCAGGTTCTGGCGCGCAACGCCGGCCGGCGCGTGGTCGAATAGAGCGCAGGACCGGCGAGGCCAGCGCCATGGACCGGATGCCCCAGCCCTGGGATTACCTGATTGTCACTGCGTCCAACGACGCGCAGGCGCGCGCTTACGAATCTCAGCTTCGCGTGCGCCGCCAGATGGGCATGTTATCGCAGGCGCGGGAAACGCTGGTGGTGGCGGACCCGGAAGGCCGCCGCGTGGGAAGCGGCGGCAGCACGCTGTATTGCCTGGCCCGCATCGGCGGCGACCTGCGCCGGCGGCGCGTCCTGATGGTCCACGCCGGCGGCGACTCGAAGCGGCTTCCGGCCTACGGGCCTTGCGGCAAGCTCTTCGTGCCGCTGCCGGGAGCCAGCGACAGCGCCCTCGGATCGACGCTGTTCGACCGGGTTACCGCGAACCTGCTGGACCTTCCGGCGCCGGCCGATGACGCCGGCCAGATCGTCGTTGCCTCCGGCGACGCGCTGCTTCTTTTCGATCCCGGCGCGCTGTCTTTCGCCGGCCAGGGCGTTACCGCGCTGGCCAACTACGCCACGCCGGACGAGGCCCGCCGGCACGGCGTGTTCTCGGTTTCCGGCGGCGGCGCGCTGCGGCTGTATCTGCAAAAGCCGTCTCCGGAGGAACAGCAACGCACGGGTGCGGTGGACCGCGAGGGCCGGGCCTTGCTCG
The DNA here is from genome assembly GCA_030693045.1 of Bryobacterales bacterium. GTDB lineage: Bacteria > Acidobacteriota > Terriglobia > Bryobacterales > Bryobacteraceae > JACQZT01. Next base: position 6,455 of record JAUYBU010000220.1, read on the forward strand.
ACTTGGGCCTGATGAGCTTCGACGCAGCCACGGCCGAGAATTGGCTGGCCGTTTTCGGCGACCGATTCCTCGAGCACGAGATCGATCTATATCGCGAGATCTGCTGCGCGATGGGCTCCCAAGCTACTCTCGAGCACTACCTCCACGCGGCGCGCTCGAGCGGCTCGCCGTGGGAGGAAGCGACGCTGGCCGGCTGGTTCCCGGCATTGCGCGCGATCCCGATGTCGGTCCGCATCGCCCCGCGCTGCGAGTTCCTGCACTTCGGCACGACGCGCCAGTTGGTGGAGAGCGGCCTGGCGCTGCTGCGGCACGATCGGCAGGCCGCGCCGGCTTTTTCGCGGCTCCTGGTGAATAACGAGATCGGCGCGGACGCCGAAATCTCCGGCTCCAACGCTTGGATCGAGGGCTGCAAGCTGAGCGCGCCGCTGGCGCTGGGCGGCGGCAACGTGCTGGCCGGCGTGGATCTGGACCAGCCGCTGGCGCTGCCCGCCGGCGCTTGTCTGGACGTGCTCGGCGGCGTCAACCGCGACGGCGCGCCGTGCTGGTTCGTGCGCTGCTACGGCGTGGGCGACGCGTTCAAGGACGACATGTTTTGCGGGCGGCCGCTGGCCGAATGGCTCGCCGCGGTGGGCGCCGGGCCGCAGTCCGCCAGCCTGTGGGAGGCGCGCGTGTTTCCGGCCGAGATCGCCCCGGCGGGCTATCGGCGCTGGCTGTGGATGTTCGACCCGGCCTCGGCGACGGACGAGCAGAAGCGCGCTTGGCTCTCCGCCGACCGTTACAGCGCCGCCGAAATCGCCGGGTTGACCGATCAGGACCAGTTCCACCGGCGTCGCGCCCGCATTCGCGCGGGCGAGATCCGCCGGTCGCTCCGGCGCATGTTCGGCCGCGCGAGCGGATTCTCGGCCGAAGACCTGGCCTATGCTCTTTCGCACGCCGCCGACCCCGCCGCGTGGGCCGCCGAGCTTCTCGCCGAGGCCCGCTGGCATCTTCGGGAAGACGGCGACGGGCTCGAGGATTTCGTCTACTGCCGCATCGTTCATTCGCTGGGGACGGCCCTGGCCGGGGACCCGGACCAACTGCGCGCGGAAGCTTTTCGCCAATTGAACCAGACCATCCTGCGCAGCGCGATGACCGCGAAGGCGCGCCCGCGCAACGCCCTGCGCGCCGACGAAACCATCTGGGGCCGCGCGCCGGCGCGCATCGAACTCGGCGGCGGCTGGACCGATACGCCGCCCTACACCCTCGAATACGGCGGCGACGTGGTCAACGCCGCGGTTAACCTGAACGGTCAGCCGCCCATCCATTGCTACTGCCGCGTGATCGAAGAACCGGTCGTCCGGCTGAGTTCGATCGACACCGGCCGTCACATCGAAATCGCCAATCT
>JAUYBU010000237.1 GCA_030693045.1 Bryobacterales bacterium
CCAGTTCCGGGATGTCAATCCGGATTCGATCGAGTTGGCCGAAGGCGGCAAGCCGGTTTTCGTCTACATCCACGGGATGGTGCTTGGGAACGGCGCGCCGGAAGCCCGGCGCCGGTCCGGTTACCTGCACCCGGTTTACGCCCCCGACGGGACCGTGGTCAGCGACGATTTCCCGCGCGACCACTGGCATCATCGGGGCATTTTCTGGGCCTGGCCGATCGTGCGCGCGGGCGGCGCCAAGTACGATCCGTGGCTGGTGGACCAGGGCCTCCAGCCGCGCTTGGTCCGCTGGCTGGCCCGTGACGCGGAGACCGCCTCGGCGCGGCTGGCGGTGGAGAACGGTTGGTTTGCCGGCGAAAAGAAACTCGTGAAAGAGACCGTCGAAATAACCGCCCTGCCCGCTCGCCAGATGCGCCGCGCCATCGATTTCAAGATCACGCTGGAAGCCGTGAGCGCGCCCGTCGAACTGGAGGGCGAGCCTACGCAGGAAAAGGGCTATGGCGGCTTTTCGGTCCGCTTCGCTGCGCGCCAGGACACCGTCGTGACCACGGACAAGGGCGTCCAGGCGCGCGACACCGACATGGTTCCGCACCCCTGGGCGCAACTGGAGGGGACCTTCGGCGGACGCCGCGCCGGTCTGCGCATCGACATCGACCCGGCCAACCGCGCCTTTCCCAAGGGCTGGTGCCTGCGCAACTATGGCTTTCTGGGAGTGAACTTTCCGGGGCGCAAGACTTTTGCCCTGGAGCCGGGCTCCCCGCTGACGCTGAAATACCGCGTAACCGTCTTCGCCAAATAAATGCGTCAGCCTGGTATGGCCCCTTTTTGAAAAGGGGCCATACCAGGCTGACGCATTTTGTACAATGGGGGCTTCATGGAAAATCAATTCACACGGCGGTACTTTTTCTTCGGCGGCCTGGCGGCTCTCTCCGCTGCCGAGCTTGCGGCCAAGAGCGTTACCCTCAAGCGCGCCGGCTTCAAGTCGCCTAACGAGAAACTCAACCTTGGCGCCATCGGCGCCGGCGGAAAGGGCGCGAGCGACATCGCCGCCTGCGCCGGCGAGAACATCGTCGCCTTTGCGGACCCGGATTGGGTGCGCGCCGCCAAGACCTTCGAGAAGTATCCGAACGCCAAGCGGTACAAAGACTTTCGCGAGATGCTCGACAAGGAGAAGAGCATCGACGCGGTGACCGTCTCGACGCCCGACCACATGCACGCCATCGCCGCCATGTGGGCCATGGAGCGCGGCATTCACGTCTATGTTCAGAAACCGATGACGCGCAGCATCTGGGAAGCGCGCATGCTCACGCAGGCGGCCCGCAAGTACAAGGTCGCCACCCAGATGGGCAACCAGGGCCACTCGAACGAGGGCGCGCGGCAATGTTGCGAAATGATTTGGGCGGGCCAGATCGGCGCGGTCCGCGAAGTGCACGCCTGGACCAACCGCCCGATCTGGCCGCAGGGCATCGACAAGCCGCTTCCGGAAGAACCCGTGCCGGCCACCATGAATTGGGACGTCTGGTTGGGCGGCGCCGCGATGCGTCCGTACAACTCCAAGTACGCTCCTTTCAACTGGCGCGGCTGGTATGACTTCGGCTGCGGCGCGCTGGGCGACATGGCGTGTCATATTCTGGACGCCGCCAACTGGTCGCTGCTCCTGGGCGCGCCCACCAGCGTCGAATGCATCCAGCAGGAAAAGAAGAACGCGCACACGTTCCCCACAAAATCGATCATCCGGTTCGAATTCCCGGCGCGCGGCTCGATGCCGCCGGTAACGCTCTACTGGTACGACGGCGGGCTGTTGCCGAAACGGCCCGAGGGCCTGGATTCCAAAGTCACGCTGGGCGACGGCAACAACGGCTCGCTGTTCGTTGGCGAAAAGGGCTTCATTACCACCGGCACCTACGGCGCCAAAACACGTCTTGTGCCCGACGAGAAGATGAAGGGCTACAAGTTCCCCGACCCGTTCCTGACGCGCTCGCCGGGCCACGCGCGCGATTGGATCCGCGCCTGTAAGGGCGGCGAACCGGCGTGTTCGAACTTCGACTACGCCGGGCCGTTCACCGAGTGGATTCTGCTGGGTGTCATGGCTCTGCGCGCCGAAGGCAAGCTCCAGTGGGACGCCAGGAGCATGAAGTTCACCAACAACGCCCAGGCCAACAAACTGGTGAAGCAGCCGTACCGAAAGGGCTGGAAACTCGGGTAGGAGGCGCCAATGCGCGCAGTCTCCGTAGTTCTGCTTTGGGCGGTGGGTTCGTTTGCACAAACCCCGCCGCCGCTTCAACAACCTTGGGAGGGCGTGCCGCCCAGCTACCGGAACATTCCCGTTGGCCGCCTCGAAATCCCGAAGACCGTTGCCGGGTGGAACGCGCAGCGGGTGAAGGTCAAGGCCATCGTCGTGCGCTCGCTCGGCGAGTTGCCGCCGCGCCCGTCGCCTCTGAAGGTGCGCACGATTCGAGTGGACCAGCGGGACGGCTACACGGTCGAGAAGTTCGTTTTCGACAACGGCGCCGACTCCGAGGTTCCGGGCTACATCGCGATCCCGGCCAAGCGCGCGGGCCCGTGCCCGGCCATCCTCACCATGCACGGCCACGGCTCGAGCAAGGACAACATGTTCGGCTACGAGCCGACATCGCAGGACGTCGCCGAACTGCTGGCGCGGCGCGGCTACGTGGTCATCGGAATCGACAACTACTTCGGCGGCGAGCGCAAGGGCAAAGGCCCGGCGGGCGATCTCGAAGTGATGGCGCGCAACTCCGACCAGGAAATGTCGCTGTTCAAGCTGAACCTCTGGCTGGGGCGGACGCTGTGGGGCATGATGCTGCGCGACGAGCAGATCGCGCTGGACTACCTGCTGTCGCGTCCGGAGGTCGACGCGAAGCGCATCGGTGCGCAGGGCATGAGCATGGGCAGCACGCGCGCCTGGTGGTTGGGCGCCATCGACGACCGCATCCGGGCGGTGGTCGGCGTGGCCTGCTTCACACGCTACGAGGATCTCATTGCCATCCGCGCCCTGCGCGCGCACGGCATCTACTACTTTGTGCCCGGCATTCTGAAGCACTTCGACAGCGAGGGCGTCATGGCGCTGCTGGCGCCGCGGCCGTTCCTGGCGCTGACCGGCGACCGCGACGCCGGCTCGCCCCCCGAGGGGATGAAGAAACTGGAGCAGATCCTGTCCCGGTTCTACAAATTGCATGGCCAGCCGGACCGGTTCCAGAGCGTCATCTACCCAGAGACCGGCCACGTCTACAACGACGACATGAAGAAGCGCATGCTGGCCTGGTTCGACAAGTACCTGTAAGAAATGCGTCAGCCTGGTATGGCCCCTTTTTCGGAGGGCCTGGGCCATCCCGGCGGGTGATGGGCGGTATTGCCGGTGGTGGGATTCTCCTGTCTCGGTGGGCTCAGTTCGCCGCAGCCTGAATCGGAAGGTATCCAGTGAACTGTTTGCCGGGCGCCGGGTCGCCGGCTAGGCACGTCAGATTACCCAGGCCGCTTCGAATCGCGGCCGGAATGCGGAGATCGATCTGGTAAATGCCTATCATCTTTGGGGCCAGGCCCGCAAACAGAACGTCCGCGGGATCCACGGTAGGCAGGTACGTGCCGGAGCTGTCGTAGTACCCGCCCACAAAGGCGCAGACCGGCGGAAGGCTCAGTCTGGAAAGCGGCTCCAAGGGAGTTAATTCGCCGGGCGGCGGCACCAGACTCACCGGTCCCAATCCCTGAGCATAGAGGTGCACTATCTCGCCGAGGCCGGCCGGGTTTGCAGAGGAGACCAACTGGCCAAAGTCCTGGTGAGCGGCCGCGATGATTCCATACCGCCCGTCTCTTCGGATGAAGAACTCCGGCGGCGCCCGCTGCACCATCGCTCCGGCCACAAACGGGCTTGCGCTCAGGAAAGGCGCGTCGATTTCCAACTCGGAGTAGCCCTGCGGCAAGTCCCATGGAATCTGGAACCGGACTCCTTCGAACGGGGATACCGACGCAATCGGCGCGGGACTGCCGTTGATCCGCATTTCGATGCCAGCGAGCGACGTAGGGAAGGGGAGTTGGGCCTCAATCGTCTCCTGCGTCATGCCGAACACACCGAGGGTCGCCAGTGCGCCCGGCCAAACCCGCGATATGTTGGCGTTCCCAAAACCTGATAGCCAGAGCGTAAGGGGCACAACCTCAACCCCCTGGCCGCTGGCGACATCGATCCGCACGAGGCGATTGCCCGCGGTGGGATCGCTCCCCGTGAGCACGAACACAACCTTTCCGTCACCGGACATCGCCACCGGGCGGGCGCCCTCGGGAAAGTTTGTGAGCCGGCGCAACCCCGTTCCGTCACTGCGAACGGCGTACGTCTGGAAGATCCGCTCATAAACGCCGAACGCGATGACTGAGCCGTCGTCGGACATCACAAGTATGCTTGCCGCCTGATTGGCAAGCACGGTGGAGGCGCCGGTGACAACCGAGTAAGAAAGCAATTGAGAGGTGGCCGGATAGACCACCAGGGTGGCGGCATCATTGATCCAGCCAGTGATGCCCGATATACCCAGAGCGGTGGTCTGCCCCCCCCGCGCGAGGGATAGCTCGGCGCCGGTGCTCAACAGGAAGGTGCCGTCGTTAGCCAGTGCACGGCCGGAGCTTATTCCCCATCCGATGTAGTTGGTCCGCTGGCCGGTTTGAAGGTCCACAACCGGTTGGGAAACCGGACCCGATGCGACGGAGCTGGATAGTACCGCGTATCGTCCGTTTCGGCTGAGAGTCGCCGCACCCGGCATTGTGATCGCCTTCTGCCCCGGTGCGTACACGGAAGTCTGCCAGCGTTCCAGTGTTGCGCAAGCCGCTGACGTGCAGATGCGTTCGCCGATGAGCGAAACCGTAGACCCGTCGGAACTCACGTCGACTCCCCCCAGGAAAAAGTACTCGCTACCGACCCAACCCGCCGGCTGGAACTCCGCGGGAGCATCCGAGGCGCGCTGCTCAAACAGCCGGAT
>JAUYBU010000270.1 GCA_030693045.1 Bryobacterales bacterium
GATGCTGGCCGCCTGGCGCTGGTCCGCCAGTTTCAGGCAGGTCCGGTAGCAGGAGGCCAGCCGGCCGGGCTCACCGTGCTTTCCGTCGCGGTAAATCGGGCCGACGGCATGAAAGACATACGTGGCGGGCAGCCTCCCCGCCGTCGTCGCCACGGCGTCGCCGGCCGGGCAGCGCCCGATCCGGGCGCGGATTTCGTCGAGTTCCCGCATGATGGCCGGGCCGCCGGCGTGGTGAATAGCGCCATCCACGCCGCCGCCGCCAGCCAGCGCCGAGTTGGCGGCGTTGGCAATGGCATCCACGGCCACCCGCGTAATATCGCCTTGCATCAGCCGCAGCAGGCGTCCGTTCGAGAAACGATGTTCCATGCAATTAATCCGGGGACGGAGTACTCATTCCCAGTTTCGCACGGCCTGAAAGCCGTGCCACCTTTCAGGCTACGTAACCTCGGAACTCCGATGCGGCCGGGCGTGTCGTTTCAGCGGCTGGAAGAGATGCTGGCCTTCGCGTGCGTTATGATGGTCCCTCAAACATGTCCCGCGTAGGCCGTTACGAAATCACGGACGAGTTGGGCCGGGGCGGCATGGGCGTGGTCTACCGCGCCGTCGATACCACCATCGGCCGCACCGTGGCGGTCAAGGTGGTTCGCCTGAGCGAGTCGGAGTTCTCGTCGAGGGGCACAACCTCCGCGAGCGCCTGGTGAGGGAAGCGCGCGCCGCCGGCACGCTCTCCCACCCCAACATCGTCGCGGTGCACGACTTCGGCCAGGAAGGCGATACCGCCTACATCGTCATGGAATTCGTCCGCGGCCGCACGCTCGAGGCGGTTCTGGCCGAGAGCGTTCCGCACCCGCCCGAGGAGTGGTCGCTCGCCATTCTCGGGGACGTGGCGCGGGGGCTGGACTACGCGCACGCCCACCGGGTATTCCATCGCGACGTAAAGCCAGCCAATATCATGGTCCAGGAGGACGGTGGCGTCAAAATCGCCGACTTCGGCATCGCCAAGGTGGCCTGGACCAACACCATGACGCTGACCACCACCGGCGTGGTGGTGGGTTCGCCGCATTACATGGCGCCGGAGCAGTTGCAGGGCTCCCCCATCACCGGCCGCACCGACCAGTTCGCGCTGGCGGGCCTGGCCTACACCCTGCTGACCGGCCACAAGCCGTTCGAAGCCGAGACGCTGGCGTCCTTGCTGACCAAGATCCTGCACCAGTATCCGACGCCGGCCCAGACGCTGAATCCGCTGCTGCGGCCGGAAGTGCAGGAGGTGCTGCGGAAGGCGATGGACAAGGATCCGGCGCAGCGCTTTGCCAGTTGCGTCGAGTTCGTCGAGGGGTTGAAGGCGGCGCACAAATCCCCGGCGGCGGTGGTGGTGACGCCGCCTCCACCCAAGAAGAGAAGCCTGGGCTGGGTTCCTTTCGCGGCGGTAGCCGCCGTCCTGCTGGTTCTGGCCGCCGTGATTGGCTTCCTGCTGCTGAGGAGTCACCAGGACATGCAGGTCGAGATCGCCTACTGGGACTCGATCAAAGCAAGCCGGGACGCCGCGCGCTTCGAGCAGTATCTGGAGGAATACCCGCAAGGGCGCTTCGCCGCCCTGGCGCGCGCGGAGATCGGGGCGCTGAAGAAACAGCCCGCAGTGGGGCTGGCGCTTCCGCCTGCCGTGGGGCAGACGGTTTCGTCTGCCGCGAACCGGCAGGCGGAAGCGCCTGCCCCACCGAAGCCGCCCACAGAAAGGCAGGCGAAAGCGCCCGCCCCACAAGAGAGCAAAGTCAACCCTGTCGACGGCCAGCGCTACGTCTGGATACCACCGAGGACGTTTCGCATGGGCTGCTCGCCCGGTGACAACGAGTGTCACGACGACGAGAAGCCCGCTCACACGGTGGCCATTTCCAAGGGTTTCTGGATGGGGCAGACCGAGGTGACAATGGGGGCGTACAAGCGGTTCAAGACGCCGTCCGGAAGTGGCAGCGACGACCAACCGGTCGTCAACGTGACGTGGGACGACGCCGTCGCCTATTGCCGCTGGGCTGGGGGACGATTGCCGACCGAGGCCGAATGGGAATATGCTGCCCGCGCGGGCACGACGGGCGCGCGTTACGGCGAGCTTGACGCCGTCGCCTGGTACGATCGCAACAGCGGCGGGCGGGTTCACGCCGTTGGCCAGAAGGCGCCGAACGTCTTCCAGTTATACGACATGCTCGGAAACGTGTGGGAGTGAGTGAGCGAGAAGAACATGATGCGGGGCGGTTCGTGGGGCCTCGATCCCTGGGGCACCCGCGTGTCAGGCCGCGGCAGGGTTCTTCCTGGCAACTGGAGCAGCGTCCTGGGGTTCCGGTGCGTGCGGGAAGTCATTCCTTGATTCTTTCTTCTTTTCCCTTGAGTCTGTAGCTTTCACGACCTACTCCGCCGCGCCCAGGTTCCTATCGCCCGCTTCGGCAAGTGCGCTCTCGCGCTGTGGTCTTCGACGGTCTGTTCCGCGCGCGGCCTGGGTGTGACGATAGGTGTTACCATGGGTGTGACATGAAACGTCGTCCACCGGCCACCACACTCCGCCGCAGCGTGGCCCTGCCCGCTGCCCTGATCGGCGAGCTGGACTCCGTCGCTCCGCCCGAACTCCGCGCCAACTTCAACCGTCTGGTCATCCTCTCTCTTCGGGAGTACGTCGCCCGGCGCCGCCGGCAGGAGTTCGACAGCGTCGTCGCCGCCATGGCCGAGGACCCGCAAGTCCAGGCCGAGTGCGCTGCCATTGGCAGAGACTTCGCCGCCACCGAATTGGACGGCCTCGGGAATGATTAGGCGCGGCCAGATTCACTTCGCGTCGCTCGATCCCGTCCGAGGCCGGGAACAAGCTGGCAGCCGGCCGGTCTTGGTTGTTTCAAGCGACGCGATCAACCGTCTCCCGCTGGTGGTCACCGTCGTCGTGGGCACCGATGCCGCCAACATCTCCCGCGACTATCCGGTGAACGTCCGGGTCACCGCGGCCGAGTCCGGGTTGCCCCGTGACACCGTGTTCCTATGCTTCCAAGTCCGGTCTCTCGACCCGTCGCGGCTAAAGACTCCGGAAGTCGGCGCACTGCCCGCGCTCCGCATGGCCGAGGTGGACACCGCACTCCGCCGCGCCTTGGACCTGTGATCCCACCCTTGTGCGTCGGGGGCGGCGAAGCGCTTCCGGGTCCCAGCGAACCGTCTTCACAGACCGAGTTCTCGAGAGAGCTGTTCCGTGGTCAGAAGGTTGGCCCGTTCCAGGTGCCCGAGCGTTCCCGCGTCTTCGCCCAGTTCCCGCTCGCCGTAGGGCTCGTCGTCCAGTTCGGCTGCCACCAGGGAAGGCCAGCTTCCGGAGGCAGTCATGGCGCGCAGAAACAGCAGCGCGCCCTCGAGCTGCGGCTCGGCAAGCTGGGAGACCGCTTCCATCACTTGTTCCCGCATGGACAAACGCGACCTCCAGTTTCTGTGCTCATCTTATCACAGCCTCAGCCCGCCGCCCCCGCGACTGCCGTCCGGCCCGCCTTCCGTCCCTTCGAGTGCCATCGGCACTTTTCCGTGCCACACTAAAGCCGTGGCCCGAAACGTGACCATTAGAATCTCCGATGAAGCCGCTCGGTGGGCGCGCCGAAAAGCAGTCGAGGAGAACACTTCCGTCTCCCGCCTGACCGGCGAGATGCTCGAGCGCCAGATGAGACTGACCGACGATTACTGGCGGACGTTCGAGCGCTGGAAGTCGAACCGCCCCCTGGCCGCCTCCGGCGCGGTCCAGCGCATGACCCGCGAGCAACTGCATCAGCGCCGCTGACCCTGTATTCCGTGGATCCCGTCGAGTCCCGGAAACAGGTCCGCGCGGGGCCTCGGCCCGGCTCTTGTACAATAGACTCTGAATCCCGCGCCGTGAAGGTTTCCATCATCATCCCGGTCTATAACGAGCGCAACCTGCTGGCGCAGGTGCTCGAGCGCGTGCTGGCCGCGCCGCTGCCGGAGGGCTGCGATCGCGAGGTGATCGTGGTCGACGACGGATCCACCGACGGCACCCCGGACATTGTCGCCCGCTTCGCCGCCCGGCCCGAGGTTCACGCATGCCGCTCGGAGACCAACCATGGCAAGGGTTCCGCCATTCGCCTGGGAATCACTCACGCCACCGGCGACTTCATTCTGGTTCAGGACGGCGACCTCGAATACGACCCGCACGACTACGTGAAACTCCTGGAGCCGCTGGTTACGCGCCGGGCCGCGGTGGTTTACGGTTCCCGTTTCCCGGGAGGCGCGCGCGGCATGAAGTTCGCCAATCGGCTGGCGAACAGGCTGCTCACCCTTGCGGCGAACCTGCTCTATCAAGCCCGCATCACCGACGAAGCCACGGCCTACAAAGCCTTTCGCGCCGACATCCTGAAGAGCCTGCCTCTGACTTGCCGCCGCTTCGAGTTTTGCCCCGAGGTCACGGCCAAGGTCCGGCGTCTGGGACACCGGATCGTTGAAATCCCGATCAGCTACAACGCCCGCGGCGTCGTGGACGGAAAGAAGATCCGCTGGCACGACGGCGTCGTCGCGCTGTGGACGCTGATCAAGTGCCGCGTTGCGCCGCTGGCCGTCAAGCCCGGCGCCTAGAACGATGCAAGCCTGGCTGCCCGACTGGTTACCCGATCTGGCCCGCGCGTTTTCGCGGGAGATCCATTCGCCGCTGTTCGACCCCTGGCTTCTGGCGCGCTGGCTGACCCAAAACCTGGCGTTGAGTTCGCTGATCCTGCTGGCGGACCTGGTGGCCGGGTCGGCCGTGATCCACCTTCTCGAACGGCGCACGCGCCGCGCTCTGCCGGCGGCATTGCGCGCGGCCACCGCCGTGGCGCTCGGCTCGGGCCTGGCGGGCCTGGCTCTGTTCTGGCTCGGCATGGCCGGGTGGCTCACGCCTCGCGCGCCGCTGGTGGTGACGGCCGGGTTCGGCCTGGCGGGCGCCGCCGTGCTTTGTCGGCTCCGTGGCTGGAGGCGGACTTTCGCGTTTCTGAGCGCCTTCGCCGTGCCGCGAAGGCACCGGCCGGCAGCGCTGCTGTTCGCCCTGCTGCTCGCCGTTCCCTGCCTGTTTCTTCTGGTCGACCTGGTGATGCCGGTGATGGAATTCGACAGCACCCTGTATCACATGATGTCGGCGAGAATGTACCGGGAAACACAGGCGGTTCCCTACCAGGGCAGCTTGCGCTACAACGCTCATCCGCATCTGAGCGTCCTGCTGCTGTTGCGGCACTGGAGCATTCTCGGCGACGACGCGCTCGCCAAACTCGTCAATCTCGAGTACGCGCTGATGCTTCTGCTGGCCCTGGTTTACGCCGCGCGGGAGTTCGGCTGGAAAACGGGCTGGATACCCGGCGTGCTGTTCGTGCTCACCTCGCCGCTGATATCCTTTGTGTCCAGAGCCGAATATTCGGACTTGCCGCTGGCGGCCTACACCACCGTCGCCGGCTGTCTGCTGTTCCACCAGGTGCGCCGGCGGACCCCGGCCGGCGTGGCGGCCGGACTCGTGCTCGGGTTCGCGGCGTCTGTCAAACTTCAGGGACACGTTCTGGCGGCGTGCCTGTTGTTTGGCTTCGTGGCGGCTTCTCTGGCCGCGCGCCGCAACTTGCCCGCCGCCGCCCGGACGCTGGTTGTCGCCGGCCTACTGGTGGCGCTGGTGTGCGGCGGATGGTGGCTGCGTTCCTGGGCCTCGACGGGCAGCCCGGTCTACCCGTTCTTCATCCAGGGTCACCCGGATGTGGCCGGAATGCTTCAGAACGACAGCAACTACGGCCGGGGCCGCGGCCTGGCGGCCTTCCTGCTGATCCCCTGGCACATGATCGTCGGACCGCCCAAAACATTCGCCGACCCGTTCGTTTTCGGCCCGGCCGGGCTGCTGCTGGCCGCCTCAGCCGTCGTGGCGGGGGTCCGCATCCGCAAGGTTCCGCCGCCGGAGATCGTGCTTCTGGTCTGCACGCTGGCGGTCTATCTGCCGTTCTGGTTTTTCACCAGCCAGGTAATGCGTTACCTGGTCAGCCTGCTGCCGCTGGCGGGAGTGCTGTTTCTGTGGCTTCTGGCTCGCTCCGGAATTCCCCGCCGCGTCCCACTGTTTGTGGCGCTCCTGCTGGGGATCTTCCCGCTGGTGAATACCGGGCTCACAAGCACAGTTTTCCGTTACGGCGTTCTGCCCGGCGTCACGCACGCTGGGCAGAAGCAGGTGCTGGCCGCCACCGAGATGGCCTACTCCGTTCTTGGCGAACTGAACCGGCATGCCGGACGCCAGGACCAGACCTATCTGCTGTTCTGCGAGAACTGCAAGTACTACGCCATTACCCGAACCTGGGGCGACTGGTACGGCGACCGGAGCTACGCGTGGCTGCAGCAGGGCACGCGATCGGCCGCCGACGTCGTCGGGAAGCTGAAGGCGGCGGGCTTCCGCTGGGTCTTCGTCAACCGCGATCGCGCCCGAGCGGGCGCTTCCATCTTCGGTTGGGATTTCAGCCAATCCCCCTTCGTCCAGCCGGACCGGGAACTCCCCGGCGCGCGCACCCTGTATTCCGATCATCATTTCGCGGTGTTCCAGTTATGGTGATGAGTAGGATATGGCAGAGCCTGAAGGTTGTGCTACCGCTGGCGCTGCTGCTCGCCTGCGTGAGTGAGCGAGAACGGTCGAGACCGCTGCCCGCCCCGCGTATCACGGCCCTGGCCCCGAATCCAGTTGTCGCGGGCCGGCCCTTCAACACCCAGCCGGACGGATCGTCGGCCCTCGCCATCCTGGGGGAAAACCTGTTTCGCGGCTCCAAGGCCAGGTGGAATGGCACGCTGCTGGAAACCGCGGGCGGCGAGGACGACCGCTCCCTGGCGGCGATCGTCCCGGAGCGCCTCACAGCCGAGGCCGGCGTCTATACGATTACGGTGGAACAGGGCGACGGCGCTCTCTCCGGCGGCTTCCCCTTCACCGTGTTGCCCCTGAGGGGCCCCGCCCCCGCCCTCACTCAACTGTTCCCCGACTCGGCGCGCGCGGGAGAAGTCTTCAACCCTCAACCCCAGGGCGCCGCCATGGGCATCACGGGGGCCAATTTCCGGCCGGACACGGTGGTCGTGTTCGGCGGCGTAAGACTGGAGACCGTTTTCAACGGCGCGGGCAACCTTTCGGTGCTGGTTCCCGCACGGTTGCTCGGGCGCGCCGGCGTCATCGAGGTCTTCGCCGAAAACTCGGACGGCAAGCGTTCCGCCCCCTTGCCGTTTCGCCTCCAGTAGGCTTGCGTTGTGATAACCTACCGGCGATAAGTATGCCCAACATCCGAAATGCCGGTTTCACCCGCCGCAAGTTGCTGGGGAGCGCGGCCGGCGTCGCCGCGGCGCAGGCGCAGACCTCCCCCGCGGTGAATAAGTTCTCCGCCCCCAGCGACCTCAAGATCACCGATATGCGGGCGTGCACGGTGGCGGCCAACTACGACTACCCCATCATCCGCATCGACACCAACCAGGGCGTTTCCGGCCTCGGCGAAGTTTTCGCAGCCGGCGTCAAGGGCAGCGCGCTGGTGCTAAAGGCGCACATTCTCGGCAAGAACCCGCTCGAAATCAACTCCATCCTGCGCGCCATCCGCAACTCCGCCGGGCAGAACTTCTGGAACACCGGCTACGGCGCCATCGACCTCGCCCTGCACGACATCGCCGGCAAAGTCTACGGCGTGCCGGTCTGGCGCCTGCTGGGCGAGAAACTGCGGAACAAGATCGTCATCTACTGCGACACCACCGGCCACAAGGACCCCAAGGTCTATGCCCGGCGCGTCGCGCGGCGCAAGGCGGACGGGTTCAAGTTCTTCAAAATGGACCTCTACACCAGCCTGGTGCGGGACCGCCCGGGCGCCGTGATGCCGCGCGGCGTGGCCACGGAAAAAGGCCTCGGCTACCTGTGCGAGATTCTGGCCGCTGCGCGCGAGATTATTGGATGGGAGACACCGCTGGCGGCCGATCACTTCGGCCCGCTGAACGTCGACGACGCGATTCGTTACACGAAGGCCTTCGAACCCTACAACCTGGCCTGGGCCGAAGACCTGATTCCGTATTGCTGGCTCAACTGGCGCGGATTCAAGACCATCAAGGAAGCCACCACCACGCCTGTGCTTACCGGTGAGCAGGCCTTCGGCCTCGAGGAGGGATTTCGCGACCTGATCGACAACTACGCGGTCGATATCATCCATCCCGATTACGTCGCCTCGGGCGGCTTCCTGGAGATCAAGCGCATCGCCGAGTACGCCGCCGCGCACGGCATCGCGACCGCGCTTCACATGCCCGGTTCGCCCGTCGGACAGGTGGCCATGGCGCACCTGGCGGCCACGCTCACCAACTTCGTCGCCTGCGAGCATCACGCCGCCGACATGCCCTGGTGGCAGGACCTGGTCAGAAAGCCCGCCAAGCCGATTCTCAAGGATGGCTACGTCGATGTCCCCGACGTTCCGGGCCTGGGCGTCGAACTCAACGACGAGGTCGTGAAGGAACATCTTCGTTACCCCGGCTATTTCGAGCCGACGCCGATGTACGACGACTTCATTACCAGCGGCTTCCGGCGCGCGGGCCCCTGGCCGCACTTCGACGAAGAAGGGAAATGGTGCAACTGTGTCACTTACTGATCGCAGACAATTCCTGGCCACTTTGGGCGCGGGGTTCGGCTCGCGCCTGGTTGCCGCCGCGCCTTCGGCGAAATCGATCCGCGGCGTGTTTCCCATCATGGCCACGCCCTTCACCGAGTCGAAAGAGGTGGACTTCGACGACTTGGTGAAGGAAGTCGATTTTCTCGACCGTTGCGGCGTCCACGGCATGGTGTGGCCGCAGTTGGCCAGCGAGTACTGGCTGCTGAAGAAGGAAGAACGGCTCCGGGGCATGGAGTTGCTGGCTCGCGCGGCGAAAGGGCGCAGGCCCGCGCTGGTGCTCGGCGTTCAGGGCCCCAACATCGACGCCATGCTCGAATATGCGCGTTACGCCGAGAAGCTCGAGCCCGACGCCATGATCGCGATTCCTCCGACCGAGGCCAAAACGCTCGACGATTTCCTGAACTACTATCGCGCGCTGGCCCGCATCACCAAACGGCCCATCTTCGTTCAGACCTCCGGCGGCGCCAAGGAAATCAACCCCAAGGTCGAGGCGCTGGTCGCGCTGGCGCGCGAGTTTCCCAACTGCGCGTATGTGAAGGAAGAGTACGCGCCGATCATCGAGCGCATGAAGGAACTCACCCAGCATCGTCCGCCCATCCGGGGCATCTTCAGCGGCGCTCACGGCAAGGGCTGGACCTACGAGCTGCGCCTGGGCTGCGACGGAACCTGTCCCGGCGCGCCGCTCGCGGATGTTTACGTTCGCATCTGGGACCTCTACCAGGCGGGCAAGAAAGCGGAGGCGCTCGACGTCTTCTCCAAGCTGATGCTGCTGGTCAATCTGGACTCGCAGATCCCGGGCGTCTTCCAGTACCTGATGAAGCGCCGCGGCGTGTTCAAGACCACGGTGTCCCGCCAGCGCGAGCGAAAATATACGCCGGAGGCCGCCGAGGAGATCGAGTTCAACTTCGCGGCCGTGAAGCCCTTCCTCAAATAAAATGCGTCAGCCTGGTAAGGCCCCTTTTATGGGACAGACCAGCCCCCGGGGACACTCCGGGCTAATCTTACGCAACCCATCGCTCAAACCACGGGACACAGGCGTGTCCCCCCCGCGCAGAAAAGGGGCCATACCAGGCTGACGCATTTATTGGCGGCGCGGCCGGACCAGCAGCAGTACCAGGAACGTCGCCAGCAGCGGAATGAGGCTCGAGGCGATCAGAATCGGCTCGAACGAGTAGCGGTCCGCAACGCGGCCGATCAAAAAGGTGGAGACGATCGTGCCGATGCCCGCGCCCGTGCCGCTCATGCCGCTGACCGAAGCCACAACCCGGCTCGGGTACAGGTCCGAGGGCAGCGACAGGGCCATGGTGGACCAGGCCGCGTAGGCGAACGTCGAGATCGCGAACAGCGCAATCAGCAGCGCGAAGTTCGACACAAACGCCGCCGCGGCGATGGTCGTCATTCCCAACCCGCAGATCACGATCACGAATTTGCGCGCCCGCAGCACCTTCCATCCGCGGCGGATCAACCAGCTCGACAGGCCGCCGCCGAAGAAGTTGCCCAGATCGGCCGCCAGGAACGGAACCCAGAAGCCGATCAGCGTGTTCTCGAGCCGGAATCCCTTGGCGACCAGGTAGATCGCGAACCAGTCGGTGATGAAGAACCAGACCGGGTCGGTCAGCGTCCGCCCGAAAATGATGCCCCAGGTCTGCGGCAGCGCAAGCAGACGGCGCCATCCCACCGGCTGTGAATCGTCCGGACCCAGCGCCTGCCCTTCGGCTTCCTGTTCGCTGCGTTTGGATTCGAGAATCATGGCCCGTTCCCGCGGGCCGATGTGGGGGTGCGTTTCCGGCGGGTAATACAGCCACCGCCAGAGGATCACCCAGAAGAACCCGAGCGCGCCGGTGACCAGAAACGCCGGACGCCAGCTTCCGAACGTGTGGTAGAGCCAGATGACCATCGCCGGCGCCACCGCGCCGCCCACCGCCGAGCCGCTGTCGAATAGCGCCACCGCCAGGCCGCGTTCGGACTTGGGGAACCACTCGGAAACGGCTTTCGTGGCGCCGGGCCAGTTGGCCGCCTCGCCCGAGCCCAGCAGAAAGCGGCAGAAGGCGAAACTCTTCAGGCCGGTCGCCAGCGACGTGACCATCGCCGCCGTCGAGTACCAGCAAACCGCCGTGAGCAGTCCCAGCCGGGTCCCCATCCGGTCCAGCAGCCGCCCGGCAACCGTCTGCATGAATGCGTAGGCCACGCGAAAACCGATAATGATCCACGCGAAGTCGGTATTCGTCCAGTTAAATTCGATCTTCAGGTAAGGCGCCAGCACGCTCAGCGTCTGGCGGTCGATGTAGTTGATGACGGTGGAGGCGAACAGAGCCCCGCCGATCCACCAACGAAGATGCGGGATGATGAAGCGCCGCTTGCCAGGGGCCGCGCCGCTCATGGCTTGGTCCAATTCAGCAGGCGGAGAGCGTTGTCGCGGTACAGGCTTTTGAGCAGGCCGTCGGGCAGTTCGAGCCCGTAATAACGCCACCAGATGCGGCCGGGCATGTATTCGTCGGCGCTTTCCAGCAGCCGCCACCAGCCTTCGTACATCTGCCGCTCCCAACCCATGTCGGTGCCGAACAGGACCCGATCCTTATAGCGCTCCAGGAAGGCTCGCGCGGTTCGCGGCTGGCGCCCGATCTCGTAGTCGCGGGCCGAGATGTCGATGTACATGTTGGGATAGCGGTCCAGCACTTTGGCCAGCGCGGCGGTGTCGTTGCCCTGATTGCTGAGGTGGCAGAAGATGAAGCGGGTCTTGGGGTGGCGGGCCAGCGCGCCGTCGCGCGTGGCCAGCAGCTCGGCGTAGGAGGGAACGTCCTTCGCCGACAGGTTGAAGCCCTGGAAGTCGGGCGTGCGCTCCTGATTCGGCCCCAGCGGCTGCCAGCAGGAGGGATGGTCGGCGATATGCACGTTCACCGGAAGCTTCAGCTCCGCGCACTTGTCCCAGAACTTGTCCAGGCGCGCGTCGTCCAGCCGCAAGCGCTCACCGCGCGGCAGCGCGCCCTGTTCCCGGCCCTGCACTCCCCAGCCCTTGTCGGTGATCTCGCCCACGCCGCGCGCGCCCACCCGATAGCATCGCTCCAGCTCGCGCGCCGCGCGCTCGCCGTAGTCCGGCGCGCCGATGTTCGAAGTGTCCACGCCGCACCAGAGCTGAAAACGGTCCGGATAGCGCTTCAGGAACAATTCCGCCTGCTGATCGAATGCCGCGCCAACCGCTTCGGTGAACACCACCGATTTCTCGACGCCAACCTCGTCCATCCGCCGCACCCAGCCGTCCACGTCCGCCGCCGTTTTCATCCCGTTCATGGACGAATGCGAATGCACGTCGATCGCCGGATACCGCGCCTTCGCCACGCGCGTCTCGGG
>JAUYBU010000275.1 GCA_030693045.1 Bryobacterales bacterium
CAGGTAGCGGCGCACGCGGATCGAGCCGTCGAAGGCGGCGTCGATCAGCGTGCGGGTGTAGAAGCCGTGCGCGGTGAGCGGATGTTTGGCCTGGCACTGCGGACAGTGGGCGGGGCGATGCCGATCGAAGTCGGCGAGTTGATCGAGGTACTGCTGCACCGAGCCGGTAAATGGATGTAGGATTTGCATAGGACCTGCTTCTGGGAGTTGCGACTCCCAAGGTTCGTTCTGCGCGGCGGGAGGGTTCTTTGGCTGGTGAAACCTTGGGAACTCTCCCGCACACACACCTTGACATCCTACACGCGAAGACCCACTTCGGGCTGGGGACGGGACAGGCTGCGCGGCTGGCCAGGTCGGCCGGCGTGTGGCAAGCTCGGGCCGCGCGCCGGGTCGCAATGCTGCCCGGAACGGCCGGGGCTAATGTGAGAAAAACCGCCCGCTACGCGGGCAAAGATCGTGAGCCGTTACAGGTGTGCGCGGACGGAAGACGGAGACGAAGGCCCTGATTATCGTTGCTGCTCAAGAGGATGGAAGGGGTATTGGGCGAATCCGCATGCGGCAGATTCCGGATGCCTCCGCCGGGAGCCTGCACCTGTTTGTCGGGGACTCCATCGCCTCCGGCAGCGTAGTACACACGGATGGTTGGCTAGGCTACTCTGGCTTGGACACGAAAGGTTACATCCACGAAGTGACCATACTGAAAGGAAGGAAAGCGTCGGCCTCGGAACTACTCCCCCGCGTACATCGCGTCATGTCGCTTCTCAAGCGGTGGCTGATGGGGACCCATCAGGGCGCGGTCAGTCACAAGCACCTGGACTACTATTTGGATGAGTTCACCTTCCGTTTCAACCGCCGCAAGTCGGCGAGCCGAGGCAAGCTCTTTTTTCGCCTGGTGCAGCAGGCGCTCGTCGTGGAACCATCCCCCTACGACCTGATCGTCGGAAGAAGCGGTGCAGCAACGCAAAAGTCAAAACCACAAGCTGTAGGGACTACCTGAGTCAAGCACATAGCCATTTTTATGTTTTAAATGACGAGTGAGACGCACTTCGGCGAGGTTGTACGGCGGCCGCTGTGGGACAGGCTCCATTTTAGCGCCTATGCGGACCTCGAGAGGGCGCCTCTGTCCCTACCCTTCGCGCACCACCTGGAAGCCCAGCAGCTTGCCCATGCGCTCGGCGGCGCGGACGTGGTCGCCGTAGAAGATGACGCGGTGTAGCCCGGACGAGTAGTTCTCTAGCATCTTCTGCGCGTCGGCGACACGGGTGCGGAACTGCGTGCGGCAGCCGCGGTCGCTGTCCACGTTTCCAGTAACCTCGCCCGTGGAGATGAGGAACTTCCTGGCCCCCACGAAGCGCGCGCAGGTGATGATCTCGTTGGCCGGCACAAGCACCTGCATGACCGCGCCCTCGGCGGTTTCCAGATGATTGCGCAGGATGAAGGGCGAACTCGGCCCGTGGATCCCCTTCATCTTCGTCGCGGAAACGCAATGCGCGTGGATGACCTCGTTGCGGCTGGTGTCGAAGACCGGGTCGGTCACGAAGCCCGGCATGCCGGAATACGGGGTGATGAGCATCTGCGTCATGGTGCTCTGGATGTCGCCTTCGCAGACCCCGTAGTAGCCGGCGTCGTTCAACTTCGACCAGGCGATGCAGGGGTAGGCCGGCAGCTTTTTGGCCAGCAGCCCGGGGAAACAGTCCAGCGTGATCGCGTTGGCTCGCTCGCGTTCAAGCCAGCTCACGACGCCGAGGTAGAACCGCATGGCGTCGGTAATCTCCCGGGGCGTGGGTTCCACCACCTTGAGCGCCGCGCGTTTCAGCGCTTCGGCTTCCTTCTCGGCCTTGCGCGCGTCGGCGGATTCGAAAACCGCCTTCAGGTCGTCGTAGGTGAAAAACTTCATCTGGGTGCCGAACTGTTTTGTGAAAGCGTCGGCCTGCTCCTGCCTCCCCTTCGGGCTCGCCGCCACCACCAGCACCTTGCTGGTCTTCAGATGATGGATGGCGCGGAAGATGGGGACGTAGGGGTCGAGATCGTCGAGGGTCGACGACGCGATGACCGCAATGCGCTTGCCGGCCTGCTGCCAGCCGCCGACGCCCGACCAGGAATGCCCGGCGTAGGGCCGATGGAAGTACAGCATCGGCGCCGGCGCGGCGTTCACCAGCGCGTTCAGCGGCCCCGCGGGCGCGGTCATCGGGAAGATCAGGATGGCGTCGGCTTGCGAGTGTTTCTTCAGCCAACCCTCGACTTCGCTGTCCTGGCGCAGCAGTTCGCCGCCGGTGAAGCGCACGTCCTGGCCGTGCTTGCGCGCGACCTCGCTCATTCGCGCTTCCACGTCGGCGCGGTCGCGCTCGACGTCCAGATCGGGTTTGGGCCAGTGTACGGTGGGCGACGCCACGTACACGCGGGCGACGGTCGCCGGCTGGTTCCAGGGCAACTGGGCGCGCTCTTGAGCGCCGAACATGGAAGCCGCCGGCAGCGAGCACAGCGCCGCGCCAAACTCGCGGCGAGACAGCGGGCAAGGTCTGACAGTCATTGGATCCTCCTCCGGTGCAGAATTATACAGCAACCCGCCCCAACTCGGGGCGCAAAATTGGCTTGTCTATGTTGCACAATGGGATCATGATTCCGAAGCCCGAATCCGGCGGTGAGGAACCCGGGAACCACGCCGGTTCCGACCGGCCCAGGTTGCCCCGCCGGGCGACGGTTTCCTGGTGCCTGTTCGATTTCGCCAATTCCTCCTACACCACCCTCATCATCACTCTCGCTTACGCGCTGTATTACCGGGACGTGGTGGTCGTCGCCGTGGACAACCGTGGCGACCAGTACTGGGGAATGGCCAACTTCATCGCCATGCTGACGGTGGCCCTGGTTTCTCCGGTGGCGGGGGCGGTCGCCGACTTTTCGGGCCGTAAGAAACTATTCCTCATTTTGACGACCTTGCTGACTGTGACTGCCACCGCACTCATGTATTTCGTCCAGCCGGGGGACGTTGTCTTCGGGATGCTGCTGTTTGTTATCGGCACCGTGGGCTTTGAGGGCGGCTATGTCTTCTACAACGCCTTTCTGCCGGATGTTTCGACGCCCAGGACCGTGGGGCGGATTTCGGGATGGGGTTGGGCGGTCGGCTACGTTGGCGGTCTGCTGTGTGTTTGGGCCTGCCTGCCGTGGATTCGGCAGCCGCTGAAGAGCGCTGCCGGCGAGGTGCTGCCGGCGGGAGTTGCCGCCTTCCAGACCTCGTTTCTGATCGTGGCGGCGTTCTATCTGGTCTTCGCCCTGCCGGCGTTCTATTGGCTGCGCGAGGCCGCTCCGCAAGGCGCCATGCGCGGGTGGACGGACTACACCGTGGCGGGCTTCCGGCGCGTGTGGGAGACGCTCTCGCACTTGCGAGAATACAAGGAGACGGCGAAGTTCATCGTGGCGTCGCTCCTGTTCACCGACGGGATCACAACCGTCATGACCTTTGCCGTCATTTACGCCACCAAGACAATGGGTTTCTCGAACGCCGAGAGCGTCTGGCTGGTTCTGATCATGAACATCGTCGCGTTCCCGGGCGCGCTGGGCTCCGGCTACCTGGCGGACTGGATCGGGGCGCGGCGGACGCTCATCCTGACGCTGCTGTTGTGGATCGCCGTGGTGGTCACCGGCTACCTTGCCGACAGCAAAGTCATGTTCTGGGTGATGGCGGCCGGAGCGGCCCTGGGCATGGGAAGCACGCAGGCGGTCGGGCGGTCGTTTATGTCTCAGATCACGCCGCCGGAGCGGCAATCCGAGTTCTTCGGTTTCTACGTTCTTTCCGGTAAGTTCGGCTCCATGTTCGGCCCCCTGGTATTTGGAACCATCTCGCGCGTGACGGCGAGCCAGAGACTGGCGGTGCTCTCGCTCTCTCCCTTCTTCCTTTTGGGGCTTGGCTTCATGCTCTGGATCAACGAGGAACGCGCCCTGAAGGCGGCGTCGGTCAAGTAACCGTGGGACCCTATTTCGGGGACAGGCTACGAAATACCGAAACTCGGGCGGTGGGCGGCTTCAACTTCGGCGCGGCGGTAATTCGGGATTTCGTAGCCTGTCCCCGAAATAGCGTTATACTTCACTCCAGCATGCGTCACTTGAGATTGGTTTTCTGCTTGTGCGCGGCGCCCGCGATGTGGGCCGCCGAGGTTCCCGCGTTTCCGGGCGCCGAAGGCTTCGGGGCGCGAGCCAAAGGGGGCCGCGGCGGTCAGGTCCTGTTCGTCGTGAATCTCAACGACTCGGGCTTGGGCAGTTTGCGGGCGGCCTGCGAGGCAAAGGGCGCGCGGATGGTCGTCTTCCGCGTGTCGGGGCTGATCGACCTGAAGTCGCCGATCCGGGTGAAGGAGCCCTATCTCACCATCGCCGGCCAGACCGCGCCGGGCGATGGGGTGTGCTTGCGCGGCGCGGGACTGGACATCGAGAGCCACGACGTGGTCGTGCGGCATCTGCGGGTGCGCCCGGGCGATATCCTCGGCCAAGAAGTGGACGCGATCGCGATCGGCGGCGACAGCCACGGCGTGATGGTGGACCACTGTTCGGCGGGCTGGTCGGTGGACGAGTCGCTCAGCCCGAGCGGCGCGATTCGCGACGTGACGGTGCAGTGGTGCATCATTGCCGAGGGGCTGAATCGCAGCGTTCATAAAAAGGGCGCGCACGGCTACGGATCGCTGGTCCGCGCCATCGGCGGCCTGACCATGCACCACAACTTCTGGGCCCACAACATTGCGCGCAACCCGCGCCTGGGCGACAACTACGGCAAGCCGCCCTTCCCGACCTTCGATGTCCGCAACAACGTGATGTACGACTTCGGCGGCACCTGTAGCGGCATGACCGGCGACAAGCTGGATGCCAATTATGTCGCCAACTACATCCGCCCCGGCCCGTCCAGCAACCGCCAGCGCGGGCCGATCGTACTCACCGACACGGCCTCGGTGAAGTACTACCTTCAGGGGAACATCGTCGAACACCGCCCCGAATTGACCGCCGACAACTCGAAGATGTTCGATCGGATCGAAAAGGATGGGCGCAAGCTGGCCGAGGTGGTCAAGACGCCGTTCGAGACGCCGGCGGTGAAAACGACCTCGGCGCAAGCGGCTTACGAGGCTGTATTGGCCGAAGCCGGAGCTTGCCGTCCGGTGCGCGACTCCATCGACGCGCGCCTCATGTCGGAAGCGCGCAACCGGACCGGCTCGGTGATCGACTCGCAGTGGGAGGTCGGCGGATGGCCGGCCTACCGCTCGGCGCGCCCGCCCCTGGATTCCGACCGCGACGGCATGCCCGACGCATGGGAGAAAGCGCACGCTCTCAATCCGCGCGACGCCTCCGACGCCGCCAAGGACCGCGACGGCGACGGTTACACCAACATCGAAGAGTACATCAATGAGTTGGCCAAACCTCTTCAGCCGCGAGTGAGCGCGACCAAACGCGAATAGGTGAGACCGGAGAAGACAGGCCGGGAAGCCTGTCCTACTAAGTATTACCTACCGCGCATAGGGCGATTCTCGTATCGGGTTTAGGGGCATTCGACGGATAGGCGGCGGTCCCGATTGGTGATGTACTTGGGATGCGAGGCCGAAATCTCGATCCGGCTGAGGACTGCCGCCATGAAAAAGAACCTGATTCGACTGCTGGTTATTGCCTTCGCAGTCGCTTTGCTGTCGACCTTTCTGTTCTACCGCCTGCTGGTCGGCCAATTGGCCAGCGGAAGCGGAGACACACAGTCCATTGTGGTGGCTGCGCGCAAACTGGAAGCTGGAGCCATCCTGACGCAGGCCGACGGGAAGATGGCCGCCATAGCATCGGCGGCGAGCGTGAAGGGCGAATTCTCTTCCCGCGAGGAGGCGGTCGGGCTGACCGTGCTGGACCAGATCGAGGCGAACGCGCCCGTCACGGAGGC
>JAUYBU010000301.1 GCA_030693045.1 Bryobacterales bacterium
AATGCTGGCCGAGATGATGATCTGGCTGGCCTCGGACGCCGTGGCGCGCCGGGAGATCGGCCGCCGCGCGCGGGCGCACATCGTTTCCCGCCACGCTCCGGAGATCGCGGCGCGACTATACTGGGAAGTTCTCAGCGCTACCGCGGGGTGACGATGCGTAGACTCCTGACACTTTTTGTGGCGGCGGCCCTGGCTGCCGCCGCGCCGACCGACAAGCAACTCCACGTGCGCATCGCCATGCGCGACGGGGTGCAGTTGTGCGCGAACGTGTTTCGGCCCGCCGGCGCGGGACGCTGGCCGGCGATCCTGGTCCGCACGCCTTACGGCAAAGGCGCCGATATCAATGCAAATTACCAGGCCTTCGTGGACCGCGGCTACGCGGTGGTGCTTCAGGATGTGCGCGGGCGCTTCGATTCCAAGGGCGTGTTCGACCCGCTGTACCAGGAAACGCCGGACGGCGTGGACACGCTGAAGTGGATCGCCGGCCAGACCTGGGCGAACGGAAATGTCGGAATGATCGGCGGCTCCTATCTGGGTATTGTGCAGTGGCGTCTGGCGCTGGCCAACGATCCGCACCTCAAGGCCATTTTCCCGAACGTTTCCGGCTACGACGACTATCTGGACCGCTTCTACTCGACCGGGGGCGCTCTGAAACTGGGCCAGCGCCTGCTGTGGATTTCCGACAACCTGAAGGCGCCCGATTTCATCAAGCCGGAGTTTTCGCGCTTCGTCCCGCATCTGCCGCTGCGCACCGCCGACCGCGCCGCCGCCGGGCAGCGCGTCGATATGTATCAGAAGGCGCTCGATCATCCGGTCTACGACGCCTTCTGGAAGTCGATGAGCGTGCGCGAGCGCATCGGCGAGATCCGCGTGCCGGTTTTCTCGGCCGGCGGCTGGTATGACAACTTCGTCGAGAGCGATCTGGAAGCCTTCGCGGCGTTGCGAAAACTGGGCCGCCAGGCGCGCCTGGTGGTTGGCCCGTGGCCGCACAACATGTCGGCCCCGTTCACGGGCGTCGACTTCGGTCCACAGTCGTCAATTCCGTTGCGTACGCTGCAACTGGAGTGGATGGACTACTGGCTGAAACCCGGGCCGGACAAAAAACTCCCCTCCGCGGGCCCGCTGCGCATCTTCGTGATGGGCGCCAACCGCTGGCGCGACGAGCAGGAATGGCCGCTCAAGCGCACGCGCTGGACGCCCATGTACCTGACCAGCCGCGGCAATGCCAACTCCCTGAACGGCGACGGCGTGCTCACCGCGCGGCCCGCGCGCAACGCGCCGCCGGACCGTTACGCCTACGATCCGCGCAATCCCGTTCCCACCCTGGGGGGCGCGGTGTGCTGCAATCCGAAGGTCTATCCCTGGGGGCCATTGGACCAGCGCCCGGTGGAGAAGCGCCGCGACGTGCTGGTCTACGAGAGCCGTCCGCTCAAAGAAGAGATGGAGGTCACCGGACCGATCAAGGCCATCCTGCACGTCTCGACCTCGGCGCCGGACACCGACTTCACGGCCAAGCTGGTGGACGTTTTCCCGGACGGTCACGCGCGCAATCTGACCGACGGAATCCTGCGCCTGCGCTATCGCCAGTCGCTCGAGAAGCCCATCGCGGCGCGCCCGAACGAGGTCTACGCCATCACCATCGACGCCGGCGTGACCAGCAACGTGTTCCGGGCGGGCCACCGGGTGCGCCTGGAGATCTCGTCGAGCAACTTCCCGCGCTTCGACCGCAACCCGAACACCGGCCGCCCGGTGGCCGACGACACCGAAGTCCGCGGCGCATTGCAGGCGGTCTACCACGACCACCGCCACCCGTCGCACCTGCTGCTGCCGGTGATCCCGCGCGCGGCACGCCGGTAATTCCACGGCGGACCCTTGCCGGTCTCCGCTCGGCTTGCGTTCACCAAGCGATGAGGTTCTTAACGTCTTATAAGGTGTGGAAGGCGCACTGGCAGTGGCGGAAAACGCGCCCTGTGCCAGCAATGAAAGGACACGCTCCTCGACTGTGTCACCTGGGAGGGGCAGCGGACCCACGCGCTCACGCGGGCTGGCCGCTCTCCAGAGGCGGATCTCGGAGAGAAGGCCCTTGTTGGAGGAAATACGCGATACACTGGAGTCTGGAAGAGCATGGGCGTAGCGCCAGAATCGGCGAGAGACAAGGGAGGAACGGTCGTTCCTGTCCACGACTTGTCTCCTGTCTATGATGAGGAAATCCTCGATTGGGAGGCGGCATTGCAGCCAGCTCCGCCTCGACCGTCTGGCGTCGTCACGGTACGCCTCGTTCGCGGAAAACCCGCCTCTTTCGTCGTTGGCGATTCCGCGGAGGAGCCGTCGCTCCAAGAGTAATGACGAATCAGTTATCCCCTGCCTACCCCTGGTACGCGCTGATCTCGGAAGGCGACGAGATCCAGCAAGGAGACCTCCTCGAAAGTTGCCCGGTATTCACGCCACCGGCCGATCTGGATCTCGACGACGAGACCGCCGAATTTGAATGGGTCGGACGCGACGTGGTCGTAATGTCGCAGAGCTGTGATTTGGTCAAGGGGCGCGCGAAGGTTGAGGAAGTCCTGTTGTGTGCGGTGTGGCGCCACCGCGTAGTAGAACCTGGCCAGCCGGTCGCGCCGGGCGGTTCGGAGGCGCCCGTTTTGATTATCGCCTTCTCCTGGCTGGGCAAATCCTCATCAGAGCACTACTCAGCAAGGTCCGGTGCAACCACCAAAAGACGAATAAGTCTGCTCCCAACATTGCCAGACCTTGGTATGGTCCGGCTGACAGCCACCGGTGTGGCCATATGACGAGATCTGACTCAAAGACTCGTATGTGGACGCCTCAATGTAAGGATACGGAAATGAACAATCAATATTGCTCACAGTAGCCCACACATATGGCTGTCTGCCGTTTGTACATGACGCCCACATGTCGCTGTCGACAGTACAAGATGGTCCGCAGTAGCCGTACTCCGAGCATGAATTACCATACCTGTTTGGATCACAACCCCACTCCACGACAGTTTGTGCAGTAATCAAGTGCCAACTGCCGACCAACACTGCGACACAACGCAGAATCCTCTTACCGCGCATCTCATTCCTCCCTGTTCATGATGGCGAACAGATTTCCCTTCGCATTCTTTGTCAGCCTGCCAATCCAAAAGTCCCTTACTATTCCCTTATTGTCGACGACTACGACCGTTGGTGTACCAAATACTCCATACGCCGCAAAGTCCTTGATCTCGATCGACGGAAGGCGTGCGTTGAATCCCTCGATAGACTGTACGGACTCTCTCAATACGGCAATGATCCGCACTCGCCCTTCGCTCCTTTCTGCTGCCTCCAGCAATTGCACGTAATCAGCCTGACTCTCAGTGCACGCAATGCACTTGCCGCTTAGGAACACCAGTACACTCATGTTAGCGCGATCATAGCCAACTCCTGGCAGTCGGGGAAGAAGCAAACCGATTCCTAGAACACTCCTGTGGTTGCGGCGCTCCGCCGACCTGCTGATTGCGTAGTGGTCTACCACAGTGATAAGTACGACGAGGCAGACCACGATCGACGCCCAATTGGCGACGTTATCCAGGAACCTTATGAACTGAACACGCATCGAGTGTGCGCCTTCTTAACGATGGAATTCAAAAGGCGGCTTACCGAGCACGCGATCTACCTCCTTCATCAAGGAATCACCGGAGGACCGAGTCAGGCCTAAGAATCTTCTGAACTGGCTGCCGCGGGCAGTATCATAAAACGTCGATGCTGCTGCCAGCTCGCCGGCCACCCTCTCCAGGTCTCGGGACACGGCAGAAATCGATGCGCCTTTCTTTAGTGAGTTGGTCACGAGACTAGCGGCCTCGCGCTCGCCAGTCAAGTAGCCCCGGAGATAGGACAGTGTATTCCCCTCATCTGGTCCCACAACCAAGCCTGTGTCAAATACTATCAAGTCTATAGCGACCACCACTGCCACCTGGGCGCGCAGGCGGTCTGTAACGGCGCTCACGTCTGCCGAACGTCGGCCAGTCGAGGAGGACGTACCTTGACCTGCCCACTTTCGAGATGGGGCCATTGAACTAGTCGGGGTCACGAGTCGTGCAGTTCCAGGCGCAATCTCGGCTCCATTAGAGGTTCCGTCGAGATTGAAGTACTGTCTATTGTGGCCGCCACTCTGTCCATTAGGATCGACAAAAGTTAGTCTCAGAGTGTAGGCGTAAAGCGTATGCGCCGTGCTGTTCTCAAGAACAACCGAATACGGCAACAGACCACTCAGGTCTTCCGCCACATTGGTACCGATGGCAGCGGCTACGAACTCACGGACGCGGGGATCTGTGGCCAAAGTCATCCGGAGACCAGGGAAGACAGGACCTTTAACGCTCACGGCGGCAGCCTGTGCCAGCACTGCCGAAGAAAGCAAGAAGAACAACGTAGCCGATCTCATCACTGCACCTCCACGCACGCATGTCCCGCCTCTCACCGATGTGGGGCGTAAGCTTCGCCCCCCTAAAAGAGACCTCCTACAGTTGCCTCTTGAAGTCAGATTACTACAGGTTCTCAAAATCTGTATGCCGTGGTTGCCGTCATTGCCGTAGCTTCCGAGCCGCGGCGGGAGAATCAGCAAGGGTGCCACTTCTTCGCTTCCGCAACCACTCGCGAACAGCCTCACTCTCGAAGCGCCACTGCCGCCCAACCTTGATCGACGGGATCTGCGAGATTTCAGCCCAAAGACGCAAAGTGCGAGCAGGCACCATAAGCCATTTCGACAGGTCCTTGGTCGTCAGGAGCGAGGCCGTCGACTCGGCTTGTTCGCGTTGCATACGGGACGGCGCACTCGCCACCGGTCTGACTTCGTCTGCCATCACGTGAAGGAGCAGATCGAGATCGCCCTGGAACAAGCGCCTCTGCACCGTGTCCGCTGCCGCTGGGACTAGCGTAGGATACGTCCGCAGACGAAGCCACGCTTTGATTGCTGTCGTCTTTGCACAATCCAAACCGGAGAAGTACAGATCCAAGTCGGCCTTCTGCGGTTCCAGTCCGTAGTTCAGCCATGTGGAAAAGGCCTCCTCGTGAAGACCCCGCAAGAGCCGATCAACCTCGGCCCGCTCGGTCGCACTACAGACCATTGGAATGCGATAGGAACCGGTGTTGAGATCACGGAGTCCGGAAAGGAATACAAGTCGCGCCATCGTGGACGGCAGCGCCCGGACGGATTCTTGGAGGGCTTTCGTAGCCCTGCGGCCTCTGTCCTGCATCCCGGCCGGCATTTGCCGCTCCTCCACAGGCTGACGTGTCCCTCCGCACGCGGCGTGCTCTTACGTCACTCGCGCGCTTCCGCCGTTGGCGGCTCCTGTTTTCGTGCCGGTCCCTTCTCGCCTACCCTGGATGGCCCCTACCCGGGAGCGATCATCGACCGCCGTCCTGTTCCGTTTTACCGCCCACTGGCGCAATATCTATGCCCTTGAGATCTGAAGATCTCTTGTCCTCCCTTTATACTAATCCATCGGCAAGCGGTGTCAATAGCGTGAATTTGTCCTTCGAGTTCCGCGGCCTGGCGTAGCATTCCCGAAACCTCAGTCGGCAGTCATTAGGAATACTCCGACGCCTTAACCAGTTCTCACCGCCGCTCCCCTCCGTCTTCGCCCTGTGTGGCGCCGTTCCGAAGCAGCGGGCAAGAGTCCTTTCACTACGCCGAGAGGGTTTGAAGAAGCCCGCCGCGGCAATCTTCCCGGCTTTCATCTGCTCGCCGAATGTTCGCTGCCGGGCTTTGAACGGGAATTGAGGGTTGTCAACTTCCGCCGCCTTTACTCCCTCCCCATCGCCTACGTTCGGCACAAACTGCAAGCTGCCCCTCATCTGCGGCTGCTCCCACCCTACCGTGAACATCTCTCTCAAGCGTTCGCCCGCACCTTTATGCGGGTCGGGTTGCCGGTCGATATTCCGCCTTTCCTCTAGACGAAATGCCGAAGACGACAGGCCAGGAGGCCTGTCCCACTGCGCGCGTGATACCTTCAAGGTCATGCTCTCATTCGTTGTACGCTTGGTGATTCCCTCTCTGGTTCTGGTGGCCGGCGTTTCCGCGGGCGAACTGTTTCGGGACGACTTCTCGCGCTATCCTCCGCGCGCGTTCGCCTCGCCGGTGAAGGAACTGACCAACGCGATCCATGAGTATCACTACCTGGCTCATCGCGGCGTCTCGCTCGAACCCTGGGCCAACGCCATGATTCACGACGATGCCTGGGCGGGCGGCGACGAGGACGGCAAGACTTACGTCGAGATGCACGTCATCAACGATCAGTCCGGACACTTCAACTCGACGCTGATCATCGGCGACCCCGAGTGGTCCGACTACACGGTCGAGTGCAAGGTCCGCCCGATGCTGATGGAAGACACCGCCGGCATCGTCTTCCGCTATCACACCAATCGCCACCACTACGTATTTCTGCTGGAAAACGGCAAGAAGGCGGGCCTGTACCTTCGGCTGCCCACCGAGACCAAAATGCGCGCCGGCCGGTGGCGCACGTTCGCCACGGCCGCCTTCACTTACGAGCCCTCCCGCTACTACACGCTGAAGGTCGAGAACCAAGGCCCCAAGATTCGCGCCTTCATCGACGGCAAGTTGGTGCTGGAGGCAAGCGACAGCGAGATCCTCAAAGGCAAGGCCGGCATCCAGGCCAACATTCCGACCCGCTTCACCGACTTCCGCGTCAGCGCCGCCGATGCGGCCGAGCGCGATATCAAAGCCCGCATCGCCAAACGCGAACAGGAACTGGCCAAGCTGCGCGCCGACAACCCGAAGCCGAAGCTGTGGAAGAAGTTCGACATCACCAACTACGGCGCCGGCCGCAACGTCCGATTCGGCGACCTGGATGGCGACGGCCACGCCGACATGCTTATCGGCCAGAACATTCGCAAGGCGGTGAGAAATTCCTTCTCGCAGATCACCTGTCTCACCGCGGTCACTTTCGACGGCAAGGTGCTCTGGCAGGTGGGCCGCCCCGAGCCTTACAACGACGTGCTGGCCAACGACACGCCGTTCCAGATCTACGACGTCGACGGCGACGGCAAGAACGAAGTCATCCTGGCGAAGGATTTCAAACTCCAGGTGCTGGACGGGCGCACGGGCAAGGTGAAGCAGTGGATCCGGATGCCCAAGGCGCCTCAGGACAACGATCTCCGCGCGTATGAGTACGAAGTCGGCGACTCGATCTACTTCGCCAACTTCGACGGCTCCAAGCGCGCCGACCAGATCCTGGTGAAAGACCGCTACCGCACCTTCTGGATTTACGACAAGAATCTGAAACTGCTGTGGAGCGGGCAGGGCCAGACCGGCCACTACCCCATCGCCCTCGACGTCAACGGGGACGGACGCGAAGAACTCATGATCGGCTACGCGCTGTGGAGCCCGGACGGCAAGAAACTCTGGAGCCACGACGACGACCTCCAGCAGCACTCCGACGCCGTCGCGCTGGGCAACTTCTCGGGCGACCCGAAGGGCCCCGTCCGCGCCTACTCGGCCGCCAGCGACGAAGGCTTCGTGGTCTTCGATTTGAAGGGCAACATCCTCAAGCGCCAGCAGATCGGCCATACGCAAAGCCCGGTGACCGGCAAGTTCCGCATGGATCTGGCCGGGCTTCAGATCATGACCGTCAACTTCTGGCGCAACCCCGGCATCGTCACGGTCTACGACCCGGACGGCAACATCCTGGCGCAGGAGGAGCCAATCCATTCCGGCAGCCCGATGCTCCCGGTAAACTGGCGCGGCGACGGGCAGGAGTTCGTACTGCTTTCCGGCAACGTCAAGGACGGCGGCATGATCGACGGCCAGCTTCGCCGCGTGGTCATGTTCCCCAACGACGGACACCCGGACCTGGCGGCCTATGTCATGGATCTCACCGGCGACGCGCGCGACGAGATCGTCCTGTGGGACCAGAAGCGCGTGTGGGTGTACACCCAGGACCGGCCTTTCACCGGCAAGCGCATCTACGCGCCTACTCGCAATCCGGACCACAACGAGTCGAACTACCGCTGGGCCATTTCGCTGCCAGCCTGGAAGGACGTGGCGGCGAAGTAACGCCCTATTTCGGGGACAGGCTACGAAATCCCGAAATTAATTTCGGGATTTCGTAGCCTGTCCCCGAAATTAAATGGCGCGGGTCAGGATTTCGGCCATCTCATCGGTGGTGAGCGCGACCGGGTTGCCTTTCATGCTGCTGGCTTGGGCAGCGCTTTTCACCAGCGCCGCCACGTCGCCCGGTTGAATACCGTAGGCGCGCAGGGGCGGGATGCGCAGCGTCCGGCACACTCCGGCGACCCACTGGATGCCGTCCTCCGGCGCGGCGTCCGGGCGTCCGGTCAGGATTCGCGCAACCTCCGCATAGCGATCCAGGGCCTCGCCTCCGCGCACGCGCAACGCGCGGACGTTCACCTCCATCGCAAAAGGCAGCAGCGCCGCGCAGACCGCGCCGTGCGGCGCATCGAAAGCGCCCCCGACGGGCGCG
>JAUYBU010000335.1 GCA_030693045.1 Bryobacterales bacterium
GACAAGTGGTACTTCTGGGCCACCCACAGCCGCATCCCGGCGATCATCGACGTCGCTAAAACCATCCGTCGCCATCAGGATGGCATCCTCCGCTGGTTCATCTCCGGCATCAACAACGGAATCCTCGAAGGCATTAATAGCCTCGTCCAGGCCGCCAAGGCCAAAGCCCGCGGCTATCGCTCCGACCGCAATCTTGCCACCATCATTTACCTCATCGCAGGCAAACTCGATTTGACACGGCTACTGAGTTCGCTACTCTAAATTGGCCCCTTTCGATACTCTGATTTGGCCCCAGCTGGAAACCGCAAACCGTGTATCTTGTTTCGGGCTTCCAAGCCCGGAAGGAAGGACGGTTTGGAGAACAGGAGAGCCAAAGTGGAAGTATACGAGCAGATCCGGCGAGAGTATGAACATGGGGCCGGAACGATCCGGGCGGTGGCGCGGAAGTTGGGCGTACACCGGCGGGATGTGAGAAAGGCATTGGCCAGCGCTGTGCCGGCCGAACGGAAGATAGCGGAACGGGAACGGTCGAGACTGGCGGCGGGGATTCCATTCATCGATGCGATTCTGGAGTCGGACAAAAAGGCGCCGAGAAAGCAGCGGCACACGGCCCACCGGATCTGGACGCGACTGGGTCGCGAGATGCCCGAGGTGGAGGCGGCGGAATCGACGGTGAGACGGTATGTGCGCGAAAGAAAGGCTGCCATGGGCCTGCTGGGGCATGAAACGTTCGTGCCGCAGTCCTACCAGTTCGGTGGCGAGGCGCAGGTGGATTGGTACGAAGGCTGGGCCGAGTTGGACGGCGCGGCCCGCAGGACCTACGTGTTCTGCTTGCGCAGCATGGCCAGCGGCGGCGCTTTTCACCGGGCTTATCCGCACGCCACCCAGCAAGCGTTTCTGGAAGCGCACGAGTTGGCGTTCGCCCATTTTGGCGGCGTGTTCCGCGTTTTGCGTTACGACAACCTGAAGAGCGCGGTGAAGAAGATCCTGCGCGGCCATCAACGGGAAGAAACCGCCCGGTTCATCGGTTTTCGCTCGCACTGGGGATTCCAAGCGGAGTTCTGTACGCCAGGCGAGGGACACGAGAAAGGAGGCGTGGAGGGCGAAGGGGGTCAGTTCCGGCGGAACTATCTGGTGCCCGTGCCGAGCGTGCAGAACCTGGAAGAGTTGAACCTGCTGCTGGCGGCGGGGTCGCGGGAGGAGCAGAGCCGCGTGATCGAGGGTCGCACGCAAACCATCGGCGCAGGGATGATCGCCGAACGGGAATATCTTCTGCCTCTGGCCGAAGAGGGCTTCGATCTGGCCTCTTTGCATTTTCCCCAGATCAACGCCAGCGGGTGCGCGAAGGCGCTGACGAACTTCTATTCGGCGCCATTGACGGTGGGCACTTCGGTGCAGGTGAAGGTCTACTCGACATACGTGGAGATCTGGCACCAGGGGAAGTGTGTGGCCCGGCATGAGCGGTGCTACGAGCGTCATCAGAAGGTGCTCGAACTGGAGCACTACCTGGACACGCTGACCAAGAAGCCCGGAGCGCTGGCCGGTTCGACGGCGCTGGAGCAGTGCCGTCGACAAGGGCGCTGGCCGGCCAGCTACGACCAGTTCTGGGCCGTGCTGAAAGAGCGGGAGGGCAAGCAGGCGGGGACGCGAGCGATGATTGACGTGCTGCTGCTGGGCCGCGAGTATGGCCCGGCACGTTTGCGCCGGGCGGTGGCAGAAGCGCTGGAGCTGGGATGTTCGAACGTAGGATCGATCCGCTATCTCCTGAATGGCACGAACCTGGAGCAGCGGCTGGCAGCCGCGGCGCTGGATATCGGGGTGCTTAGCCGGTATGACCGGCCGCAGCCGAGCCTGGAGGACTATGAGCGGTTGCGGCCGGGGCGCCCTCTGGGCCCGCCGGCGACGGGGGTGATCCAATGAGCGCCGCCGTGAAGCCGATCCAGGAGGCAGCGATCCAGCAGTACGCCAAACAACTGCGGCTGCCGACGCTGGGAGGGCAGTTTGCGCGCTTGGCCGGGGAAGCAGTGAAAGAGAAGCAATCCCACCTCAGTTACCTGGAAGCGCTGCTGGAGGCGGAGGTTGAGGAA
This sequence comes from Bryobacterales bacterium, assembly GCA_030693045.1. Lineage (GTDB taxonomy): Bacteria > Acidobacteriota > Terriglobia > Bryobacterales > Bryobacteraceae > JACQZT01. The sequence continues at coordinate 2,088 of JAUYBU010000335.1, forward strand.
CGCGACCGCAAGGCCATGGCGCGACGGATTCAGGAAGCGCGTTTCCCGTCGGTGAAGACGTTGGAGGAGTTCGACTTCCCGAGTGCGCCGCACATTTCAGCGGCGCTGCTAAGGAATCTGAGTGAAGGCGGATACCTGGCGCGCAAGGAGCCGATCCTATTTCTGGGTGACACGGGGACGGGGAAAACGCACTTGGCAACTGGGTTGGGGGTGGCCGCCTGCCGCCAGCGCAAGCGGGTGCGGTTTACGACGGCGGCGGAAATGGTGACCGAACTGATCGAAGCCCAGAACCAGTTGGAGCTAACGCGCGTGCGGAATCGCTGGACGCGCTACGACCTGATCGTGATTGACGAGCTGGGTTACGTGGTAATGCCGGACGCCGCGGCGGAGTTGCTGTTTCAGGTCATCGCGGGGCGCGCCGAGCGAGCGGCGGTGATCGTGACAACAAACCTTCCGTTTTCCGAATGGACCACGAAGTTTCCCAATGCGCGGTTGTGCAAGGCGATGCTGGACCGGTTGACGGACCAGGCCCACATCATTGAGACCGGAGATGAATCGTACCGGTTCCGGAGAACGCTGGCGAAGAAGAAAGGCGGCAAGGCATGAACCGCCAGCAGTGGTATTACGCGCACCTTCGTTGGGGTGTGATGGTGGAGGGCAAGGAGGGGTTACGCCAATGGGAGGAGGCGGTTCACATCTTTCTGAGTGACGATCGCGATACGGCTTTCCAGCGGGCGCTGGAGATCGGCCACCAAGCCGAGCGCAGCCACGAGGAAGGGCGGCGATGGGTGGAAAGCAGGCTGTCCCAGATCGTGAGGCTGGATTGTCTGGGCGCCGATCAGACGGAGTTCCAGGTCGGACTGGGATCGAGCAGGGCGACGGCGCGCCTGCCGTTTGAACACATGTTTGATCCGGAGAGGAGCGAGCCGGAGTCGCCTTTTTAGCGACGTCCGGGCGGTCAGTCTACGCCGGAATCAGCCGGGGAGGGACGGCGGCGGCGAACCGTTTTGGCCCTAACTCCAGTCGCCCTACGGGCTCCTTCCGTTAGGGCCAAAACGGGAAGAATGAGGCAAACACCAGGTGGGGCCAAATCAGAGTATCAAAAGGGGCCAAATCAAGTTGACAAACGCACCGGCATCTCCGTGTCTGTTAGCGCCCCTCGACCGCTCGGTCGCTGATGCCCTTGAGTTCGTGAGCCGCCTTGAGGTTCCCGATCTGCCGGATCGAATTGTGACCGCCACGGCGGTTTCTTTGCGAGCGCCTCTCATTAGTCGCGACAGGAAGATCCTGGCCTCCCAGGTGCAAACCCGCCCGCTCCAACGCCGCGACAGCCGTCCGGTCCCGCCGCTTCCCGTCTCAATCCAGGTCCATCCGTACTACTAACGTTCATTTTCTTTGCGCGCTGCAACGATTCTCGGCTATCTGCCGCAGAATCTTTAGGTTGGCCGCATAGAAGTTTGATGAACCGCCGATGCACATCGAGGAACGCGGATCCGTGCAGTCACCGGCGTTGATCCGCGTTCATCGGCGGCTCAGAATTCTGGCCTCTGACTTGGCATTTTGGTTGCGGCTCCGCCTCGCTGTGGCCATTAGTTTTCTCAATGGTTCCGGAAACTGCGAGAATAGACTACAGGAGGCACGTGGTATGCAGATCACACTCAGACCGGACCAGGAACGAGTGCTCCAGGACGCCATCCACGCCGGCTTGGTCCGGTCGGTGGATGAGTTCATCGATACGGCGATTGGAGCGCTGCCACACCTCGGCCCTGGGTTCGACAAGGACGGGGCCCGTTTGGCGGGTGCACGAATTCGTGAGATCCGCAAGGGTGTCAGGCTTGAGCTGCAGGGCATGTCGATCCGAGAACTCGCTCACACCGGGCACAAATACTGATGAAGGCGTTTGTCCTTGACGTGTCCGCATGCATGCCTTGGTGCTGCGAGGATGAGACGACTCCAGCGTCGGAGGAGATGCTGGAATGGGCCATCGAGGGAAGCGAACTGCATGTCCCGTCCTTGTGGGCCTGGGAGATTCTGAACGTCGTAGGCGTGACGATCAAGCGCCGGCGCATCACCCCGGACAGGGGGAGGGATTTCCTTGCGCAACTTGCCATGCTTAACCTCAGGATTGATGGCCCGCCTCTGGTCACCGATTTTCCGCGGCTGCATTCCTTGGCCAGCGCCTACGAATTGACGGCTTACGACGTGGCCTACCTGGATCTGGCCAAGCGCCTGTCATTGCCTCTGGCGACGCGCGACGACGACCTCAGGAGAGCGGCCATGGCCGAAGGGATCGAAGTACTGAGCCCATAGCATTATTACGGTTCGTCTGTCCGCGCTCATCGGTGGCTTGAAATTCTGGCCTCTGACTTGGCATTTTGGTTGCGGCCTCGCCGCGCCGTGTCCATCCGTGGCCATCACGCGCGCCACGTCTAAATAATTCCGTTCTTATCAACACCGTAGCTAAGCGCTTCCCGAATCCCGGCTCATACGCCCGCTACAATAGGGTCGTAGACGTACCCCATGCGAACTCTCGCTCAACACGCCGCTTCCAGGCCCTGCGCCAGCCACGCGAAAGAAAAAGTGCGGATTCGAACCCGAGAAGGCACGCCTCGGCTCAGCCACGCAACGCCTTCATCCGTGTCCATCCGTGGCCACCTGCCTCGGATCGACGCAAAAAAAAGATTCGGCCAAATCACCCCTTTCGGGTACCCCTCGCAGGGGCCGCCCGCCGGGTCGGCCGGCCGGGCGCAATGTGCGCCGGAGCCTTTATCCATGCGCCTCCGGCCACACATCCCGGGCCCACGGACTTCCGCCCGTGACCTTCAGGAACCTCCGCCTTCACCATCCCAAGAAGAACCCAGGAAGAACCCGAGAAGAACCCAAGAGAACCCAGGAAGATCCCAGGAAGATCCCACCGAAACCCAGGAAAACCCCGCCACCCCCGCGGAGCATCCGCTTCCAGCGGCCGGTGTGTTCCTGGTAGTAAGCCGGGAAGAAACGGCGGCGTCAGATGCGTCCGCGCGAGCCGCTGCAACTCCGCCCCGCTCGCCCGCCCGGACAACGCTGGTTTCCCTGCGCTCGGGTTTTTGCCTGGACATCAACGGGAAATGCGAATCGGCCGACTGCACTCATGTACTGGTACTCTCAAACTATTATGTTGACAGCGCGGCGGAAAGCCGGAACAATACAGTAGGTCAATGTTTTTCAAGCACCAGCGCTTCCATTTCACAGGCATCGGCGGCATCGGCATGAGCGGCATTGCCGAGGTACTCCTCAACCTCGGCTACACCATCAGCGGATCCGACCTGCGGCTGGGCCCGCTCACCGGGCGTCTGGCGGAGATGGGGGCGCGTATTTCCGAAGGTCACCACGCGGAAAACGTCGCCGGCGCGCAGGCGCTGGTGGCCAGTTCCGCCGTCCGGGCCGACAACCCGGAAGTGGCCGAGGCGCGCCGGCTGGGGATTCCGGTCATCCCGCGCGGCGAGCTGCTGGCCGAGCTGATGCGCCTGAAATTCGGCGTCGCCGTCGCCGGCAGCCACGGCAAAACCACCACCACGTCGATGATCGCCGCCCTGCTGAGCCACGCGGGGCTGGACCCGACCGTGGTCGTGGGAGGCCGCATCGGCGCCATGGGGGGCTCCAACGCGCGGGTCGGCCGAAGCGATTTCCTGGTAGTGGAATCCGACGAAAGCGACGGGTCGTTCCTGAAACTGGCGCCCATCGTGGCGGTGGTGACCAACATCGACCGCGAGCACCTGGACCACTACGCGTCGATCGAGGAGATCCGCGCGGCATTCTGCGACTTCGCGAACAAGGTGCCGTTCTACGGCGCGGCGATCCTGTGCCTGGACGACGAAAATGTGCGGCGCATTCTGCCGGCGCTGACCCGGCGGATGGTCACCTATGGCTTCAGCGCTCAGGCCGACCTCCAGGTGAGCGACTGCACGCACGGGCATTTCTCGAGCGATTTCAGCCTCCGGTTTCGCGGCCAGGATCTGGGCCGCTTCCGGCTGAACGTCCCCGGTTTCCACAACGTTCTGAATTCGGCGGCGGCCGTGGCGGTGGCGCTCGAACTCGAGGTCCAGCCGGAGATGGCGCGCGAGGCTCTGGCCGCTTACGCCGGCGTGGACCGGCGCTTCCAGGTTCGCGGCGTGGCGCGCGGCGTTACCGTGGTGGACGACTACGGCCACCATCC